>JANXRZ010000101.1 GCA_025352885.1 Pseudomonadota bacterium
CCTCGTGCCGGACGGCACGGGCAATCCGCTGGCCAAGCTCCCGTCGTTCTACGAGTGCAAGTGCCCTTCGTGCGGCAAGGATGCGCGCCGCGAGACCGACACCATGGACACCTTCGTGGATTCGTCCTGGTACTTCGCGCGGTATGCGTGCCCGGACAACGACCAGGCGATGGTCGACGAGCGCGCCCAGTACTGGATGCCGGTCGACCAGTACATCGGCGGCATCGAGCACGCGATCCTGCACCTGCTCTACTCGCGCTTTTTCACGCGCGTGATGCGCGACGAAGGCATGCTCGAAGTCAGCGAGCCGTTCACCAACCTGCTCACGCAGGGCATGGTGCTCGCCGAGCTCTACCACCACGACAACGTAGAAGGCCGGCGCGAGTGGATCAACCCGGCCGACGTAACGGTGGAGCGCGATGCGAAGGGGCGGGCAATCGCCGCAAAGCGCACCTCCGACGGCGCGACGGTCGTGGCCGCCGGCATCGGCACGATGTCGAAGTCGAAGAACAACGGGGTCGACCCGCAGGCGCTCATCGAGAAGTACGGCGCCGACACCGCGCGCTTCTTCATCATCTTCACTTCGCCGCCGACCCAGTCGCTCGAATGGTCGGACGAAGGCGTCGAAGGCTCGTTCCGGTTCCTGAAGCGCGTCTGGGCTTATGCAGCCGCCTCCGGCAAAGCAAGCGGCAAGAAAGCCTCGCCTGAAGCGCTCAAAGCCGCGCGTTTCGAAATCCATTCGGTGCTCAAGCAGGCGAACTACGACCTCGGCAAGCACCAGTTCAACACGGTGGCCTCGGCTACGATGAAGATCCTCAATGCGCTCGAGCGGCTGCAGGACCCGACCAGCGCCGCGGCCAAGGAGGGCCTTGCGATCCTCTTGCGCCTGCTCTCGCCGATCACGCCTCACTTGTGCCACGCGCTCTGGAAAGAGCTCGCGTACGGCGAAGACATCCTGCGCTCGCCATGGCCCGAGCCCGATCCCCAGGCGCTCGAGCAGGACGAGATCGACTATGTCGTGCAGGTCGGCGGCAAGACGCGCGGCAGTCTTAAGGCGCCGAAGTCCGCCGACCGTCCCGCGCTCGAAGCGCTCGTCACGGCCAGCGCGCTCGTGCAGAAATACGTGACCGGACAAGCCATCCGGAAGATCGTCATCGTCCCCGGCCGGCTCATCAACGTGGTGGTCTAGAACATGCGCGCACTCCTCCTCCTTGCTTTCGCTTTGGTGCTTTCGGCCTGCGGCTTCCAGATGCGCGGCACCGCGGCCCTGCCGTTCGACACGCTGTACATCCCGAACACCACGGGCGGCGTGGCACTCGACCTCAAGCGCAACATCCTAGGCGGCACGCGGACGAAGGTGGTGGACACGCCCGAGGCCGCGCAGGCGCTCATGGTCCTGAGCGGTGAAACCAAGTTCAGGAACATCCTTTCCCTATCGGGCGCCGGCCGCGTGCGCGAGCTGCAGCTCGTCCTCCGTGTGAACCTGCGCGTGCACGACGGCAAGGGCGGCGAGTTCCTGCCGCTCACCACGCTCTCCATCACTCGGGACCTCACCTACAACGACACCGACGTGCTCGCGAAGGAAGCCGAGGAAGCGTCCATCTACCGCGAGATGCAGGCCGACCTCGTGCAGCAGATCCTGCGCCGGCTCTCGGCCGCGCAGCCGGCCCGACCTGTGGTGCAGTAGCCGGCGATGCAGCTACGCGCCGAAAACCTCGAGGCGCACCTTAAAAAGTCGCTCGGCCCCCTTTATGTCGTCCATGGCGACGAGGCGCTGCTCGCGCTCGAAGCGGCGGACGCAATCCGCGCGGCAGCGCGCGCCAAAGGCCATGCGGAGCGCGAGCTCTTCATCGCCGAGCGCGGCTTCGACTGGGGAGAGCTGCTGCACGCGGGCCTGAGCCGCTCGCTTTTCGGCGGCAGCAAGATCGTGGAACTGCGCATCCCGACCGGCAAGCCCGGGACCGAGGGCGCGCGCGCAATCGAGCGTTATTGCAGCGACCTCAATCCCGAGTGCCTGACGCTCGTCTCCCTGCCGCGGCTGGACAAGACCGGCCAGAACTCCGCGTGGTTCAGCGCGTTGTCCTCTTCAGGAGCGGTGATCGACCTTTACAAAGTGGAGCGCACCCGCCTGCCCGATTGGATCGGCCAGCGCCTCGCGCGCGGCGGCCAGCGCGCCTCGCGCGAAGTGCTCGAATTCCTCTCCGACCGCGTCGAAGGCAACCTGCTCGCCGCCCACCAGGAAGTGCAGAAGCTCGCGCTGCTGCTGCCGCCGGGCGAGGTTTCGCTCGAGGATGTGGAGGCGGCCGTCTCGAATGTAGCCCGCTACGATGTGCAGGGCCTCGCCGAAGCGCTGCTCGCAGGCGACATGGCGCGTTATGCGCGCGTGCTCGAAGGCCTGCGCGGCGAGGGCGAGGCGCCCACGTTCATCCTGTGGGCGGTGTCCGAAGACTTGCGCGCACTGTCGCGCATCCTCGCGGGCACTTCGGCCGGCCGCCCGGTCGATCAGCTCTTTCGCGAGAACCGCATCTGGCGCAACAAGGAAGCGCCGATGAAAGCCGCGCTGCGCCGGTTCCGGCGCGAAGCGGTCGATGCCGCGCTCTCGCACGCAGCCACGATAGATCGCGTCATCAAGGGCATCGCGAGGGGCAATGCGTGGGATGAATTTTTAAAACTCGGACTAGAATTGAAGCATGGACGCTAAGGCCGACATCAGGGAGTACATGCACGAGCTCGGCCGCGCCGCACGCGCCGCCGCACGTGTGCTCGCGCGCGCCGACACGAACGCAAAAGACAAGGCGCTGCATGCGATCGCCGCGCAACTGCGCGCAAGCGCATCCGAGTTGGTTGCGAAGAACCGCAAGGACCTCGCAAAGGCGCGCGAAGAGGGCCGCGACAGCGCCTTCATCGACCGCCTCACGCTGACGGCGGCAAGCGTGGAGCAGATGGCCAAGGGCGTCGAGGAAGTGGCCGCGCTGGCCGATCCGGTCGGCGAGATCACGGCGCTGGAAAAGCGCCCCACAGGCATCGAAGTGGGCCGCATGCGCGTGCCGTTGGGCGTGATCGCGATCATCTACGAGTCGCGGCCGAACGTGACCGCCGACGCAGCGGCGCTGTGCCTCAAGTCGGGCAACGCCTGCATCCTGCGCGGCGGGTCGGAGGCCATCCATTCGAACCGCGCGATCGCCGCCTGCATCAAGGCCGGCCTCGAAAAGGCGGGGTTGCCGCTTGAGGCCGTGCAGGTCGTCGAGACGACCGACCGCGCGGCGGTCGGCGAGCTCATCACCATGAACGAGTACGTCGACATCATCGTGCCACGCGGCGGTAAGGAGCTGATCGCCCGCCTCATGCGCGAGTCGCGCATCCCGATGATCAAGCACCTCGACGGCGTGTGCCACGTCTACATCGACGACCAGGCCGACCCCGAGATGGCGGTCCGCATTGCCGACAACGCCAAGACGCAGCGGTACGGAACCTGCAACACGCTCGAGACGCTGCTCGTGGCCGAGGGCATCGCGGCCAAGGTGCTGCCCGCGATCGCTGCGGTCTATCGCGCGAAGGGCGTGGAAATGCGCGGCGACCCGGCCACGCGTGCCCTGGTGCCGGACGCTAAGGCCGCGACCGAGGAAGACTGGTACGCCGAATACCTTGCGCCGATCGCCGCAATCCGCGTGGTCAAGGGCCTGGATGAGGCGATGGACCACATCGCGCTGTACGGCTCTCAGCACACCGACGCGATCGTCACGAACGATAAAGCCCGCGCGCAAAGGTTTTTGCGCGAAGTCGACTCGGCTTCGGTCATGGTCAATGCCTCGACGCGGTTCGCCGACGGATACGAGTTCGGCCTCGGCGCCGAAATCGGCATCTCGACCGACAAGCTGCACGCGCGCGGGCCCGTCGGCCTCGAAGGGCTAACCTCGCAAAAATTCGTCGTCCTGGGCCACGGCGAAGTCCGCACTTGAGCAAGCCCGGCGAGCCGGTCGGCATCCTGGGCGGCAGTTTCGACCCGGTGCATAACGCGCACCTCGCCATTGCCCGGACAGCGCTGGAGGGCCTCGGCCTCGCAAAGCTCCTCTGGATCCCGAGCGGCACGCCGCCCCACCGCGAAGCGCCCGTTGCGTCGGCCGCCGACCGGGCGGCCATGGTGCGCCTGGCCATCGCAGGCGAGCCCCGGTACGAGCTCGACGAGCGCGAACTGCGCAAAGCAACCCCCGGCTACACCGTCGAAACGCTTGAAGACCTGCGGGCGGAGCTCGGACGCGAGGCCGATCTCGTCCTCCTTATCGGCGCCGACCAGCACGCGCGCCTGTCCACCTGGCATCGCTGGAAGGACCTGTTTTCGCTCGCACGCATTGCGGTCTTTGCACGGCCAGGCGAGGCGTTGGGCGACACTTCACGGGTAACCGTAGTCCCCATGCAGCCGCTGGACATCTCGTCGACCGCCCTGCGCAAGGCCTTTGCCGACGGGCAGGTGCCGCGCGGATTGGTGCCGGATGCGGTTCTCGACTATATTCAATCCCACCGCCTCTATCGCCTATCCGACCGCCCAACCCACTGATGGACATCCGCAAAAAGCAGCGAGCGGTGGTCGATGCGCTCGAAGACATCAAGGGCCGCGACATCGTGGTGTACAACACTGAGCGCCTGTCGCCCTACTTCGAGCGCGTGGTGATCGCCAGCGGCGACTCGACGCGACAGGTCAAGGCGCTGGCCCAGAACGTCGAGGACAAGCTGCGCAAACTCGGCGCAAAGGTGCATGGCATCGAAGGCGGCGCGACCGCCGAGTGGGTGCTGGTGGACCTGGGCGATGTCATCGTGCACGTCATGCACCCGAATACCCGGCTCACTTACAACCTCGAGGAACTCTGGGGCGGCAAGGACGTGCGAATGAAGCGCGACCCCGAGCCGACTTCCCGCCTCGCAGGCAAACCCGGGTCCAAGCCGCTGGCCCGCAAGACGGCGGCGGCCAAGCCGCGCAAGGTGGCGATCGCCAAAAAGAAAGTGACCGGCAAGCCTGCGAAAAAACGCGCAGCCAAAGCCGCCCCGCGGCCTGCGAGAAAAGCGGCGTCCCGGTCCGTCAAGAAGTCGCCCGCCAAGAAGCCCGCGCGCAAGCGCACCTGACCAGCACAGGTTGCGGTGGCGCGACTCCACGTTGTCGCGATTGGCGAAAAGCTTTCGGGCTGGGCGACCGAGGCCTGCGAGGACTATCTAAAGCGGTTGCCGCGCGGATTTGAGGCCGCGCTCATCGAAGTCCGCGCCGAGCCCCGCACGACCGGCAAGACGCCTGCCCAACTGAAATCGGCCGAAGCGCAACGCCTGCGCCTTGCTGTGCCGCGCGATGCGCGCCTTGTCGCGCTCGATGAGCGCGGAAAAGAATTCACCACTGAGCAGTTCTCCGCAAAGGTGCGCGCGTGGCTCGATTCGGGCGTGCCGACCGCCTTCCTCATCGGCGGTCCCGACGGGCTGGACGCCGAGCTCAAAAAAGACTGTGAAGTATTGCTCAGGCTCTCGAGCTTCACGTTGCCGCACGCCCTCGCGCGCGCGGTCTTTTGCGAGCAGCTTTACCGCGCCGCGTCGCTCCTCACCGGGCACCCATACCACCGCAGTTAGCTGCGTCTTAGTGCCTCGGGCGGCCCAAAGCCCTCTGCTACACTCGAATGAGTCCCCCATGATTACTACTCTGGACCGCAGCCTCTACCTCGCTTCGCGCAGCCCGCGCCGCAGGGAGCTGCTTACGCAGATCGGGGTGAGATTCCATCTCCTGCTGTTTCGCGACGTCCCGAACGCGGACCCTGAAGTTAACGAGGATCCGCTGCCCGGCGAAGCGCCCTACGACTACGTGCTGCGCGTGTGCGCTGCAAAAGCCGAGGGCGGCTGGAAGCGCATGCAGCAAAGAACCCTGCCGCGCAGTCCGGTACTCGCGGCCGACACGACCGTTGCGCTCGAGGGCCGCATCCTCGGCAAGCCGACCGATCGGCGCCAGGCCGCGAACATGCTCTGCGAATTGTCCGGCAAGAAGCACGAGGTGCTGACCGCGGTCGCGATCAAGTATGACGAGCAGGTCGAGATGGCCGTCTCGAAGACCGAAGTGGAATTCCGCCCGCTGTCCGAGGAGGAGATCCGCCAGTACGTCGCAACGGGAGAGGCCGACGACAAGGCCGGCGCCTATGCCATCCAGGGCCGCGCGGGCCAGTTCATCGTCGAGATCCATGGCAGCTATTCGGGCGTGATGGGCCTGCCCTTGTATGAGACTGCGCAACTGATCGAGCGCATTGGCTCACCGAACGACCGCCGGTTCCATGGGTCCCACGGCGGGGCCTAGCCCCGTCTTCGTCCGATGAACGAAGAGATCCTGATCAACGTCACGCCCCAGGAGACGCGCGTCGCAGTCATCCAGAACGGCGTGGCCCAGGAGCTCCTGGTCGAGCGGTCCGCGAGCCGGGGGCGCGTCGGCAACATCTATAAGGGCCGGGTGGCGCGCGTGCTGCCGGGCATGCAGTCGGCGTTCGTGGAGATCGGCCTCGAGCGCGCCGCTTTCCTGCATGTGGCGGACATCTGGGAGCACCGCCCCAAGGAAGGCTGCTCCCCGCAGGTGAAGCCCATTGAAAAGATCCTCGCCGAAGGCCAGCCTATCGTCGTGCAGGTGGTGAAGGATCCCATCGGCACGAAGGGCGCGCGCCTCTCGACCCAGATCTCGATCGCGGGGCGCATGCTCGTGCACCTGCCGCAGGATCCGCACATCGGCATCTCGCAACGCATCGGCGACGAAGCGGGTCGCGCTGCGCTTCGCGAGCGCCTCCAGCAGGTCATGCCACCGGATGAAAAGGGCGGCTTCATCGTGCGCACCATTGCCGAGGGGGCCAGCGCCGAAGAACTCTCGGCCGACATCCAGTACCTGCGCCACCTGTGGAGCAACCTGCGGGAGCGCTCGCTGTCGGCCAAGCCGACCGAACTCATCTACGAGGACCTGTCCCTCGCCCAGCGCGTGCTGCGCGACATGGTCTCGGACGAAACCGAGCGCGTGATGATCGATTCGCGCGAGAACTTCCAGAAGCTCGCCGCCTTTGCCGAGACCTACACGCCGCAGGTGCGCGCGAAGCTCGACCACTACACGGGCGAGCGGCCGCTCTTCGACGTCTATAACGTGGAGCAGGAAATCGAGAAGGCGCTCGCCCGGCGCGTGGAGCTGAAGTCGGGGGGCTATCTCATCGTCGACCAGACCGAGGCGATGACCACGATCGACGTCAACACCGGCGGGTTCGTCGGCACGCGCAATTTAGACGACACGATCTTCAAGACCAACCTCGAAGCAGCACAGAGCATCGCCCGGCAGCTTCGGCTGAGGAATCTGGGCGGCATCATCGTGCTCGACTTCATCGACATGGATACCGAGGAGCACCGTTCGGCGGTCCTCCAGGAATTGCGCAAGGCTCTCGCACGCGATCGCACGCGCATGACGGTAAACGGGTTCACGCAGCTCGGCTTAGTCGAAATGACCCGCAAGCGCACGCGCGAATCGCTCGCGCATGTGCTGTGCGAATCCTGCCCGACCTGCGGCGGCCGCGGCGAAGTGAAGACCGCGCGCACCGCCTGTTACGAGATCCTGCGTGAGATCCTTCGCGAGGCGCGCGCCTTCAACGCGCGCGAGTACCGCGTGCTCGCAGGGCGCGCCGTGATCGATCTCTTCGAAGAGGAAGAATCGCAGTCGCTCGCCATGCTCTCGGACTTCATCGGGAAGCCCATCTCGATGCAGCTGGAAAACAGTTACACACAAGAACAATTCGACATCGTGCTGATGTAAGGGACCCCATGAAAGATCTCGTCTTCCAGTCCGCCAAAAAACTCGCCCGCCTCATCCGGACCCGCAAGGTCTCCGCCGCCGAGGTCATGAAGGCGCACATTGCACAGATCGAGCGGCTCAACCCCAAGGTGAATGCGATAGTCACTTTCCTGCCGGAGGCCGCGCTCAAGGAAGCGAGGAAGCTCGATGCGAAGCTTGCCCGGACCAAGAGTGCCGACGGGATCGGGCTGCTGGCCGGCTTGCCGACCGCCTACAAGGACATGATCGTTACGAAAGGCATCCGTACGACCTTCGGCTCCCCGATCTATAAGGACAACGTACCGGACAGCGATCACGTGCTGGTCGAGCGGCTCAGAGCCGCCGGCGCGATCACCCTCGGCAAGACCAACACACCGGAATTCGCCGCCGGCAGCCAGACGTTCAACAAGGTGTTCGGCGCGACGCCGAACCCCTACGACCTCAACATGACGTGCGGCGGTTCTTCGGGCGGCGCCGCCGTTGCCGTGGCCTGCGGGATGCTGCCCTTCGCAGACGGATCGGACCTCGGCGCGTCGCTGCGCAATCCCGGCAACTTCTGCAACGTCGTGGGGTTTCGGCCGACGCCCGGCCGCACGCCGTATTACCCGACCGGCGACGCCTGGGCGAGCCTTTCGGTGATCGGGCCGCTGGCGCGCTCGGTCGAGGACACGGCGTTTTTCTTCTCGGCCATGGCCGGGCCGGACCTGCGCTCGCCGATCAGCATTACCGAACCCGGTTCGATTTTCGCCAAGCCGCTCAAGCGCAATTTCAAGAAGGTGCGCGTGGCGTGGTCGCGCAATCTTGGCGGGCTGCCGGTCGACAAGCGCGTCGACGCGGTATTGCAGAAGCAGCGCAAGGTGTTCGAGTCGCTCGGCTGCATCGTCGAGGAGGCCGAGCCCGACCTCATGGGCGCCGATGAGGCCTTCCACGTGCTGCGCGCGGTTGGCTTCGTCCAGAAATACGGCGGACTGCTCGACACCCATCGCGCCCAGTTGAAGGACACGGTCATCTGGAACATCGAGGAGGGCCGCAAGCTCGACGGCCCGCGGATCGCCAAGGCCATGGCGCTGCGTTCGGACCTCTACCGCCGCATGCGCGAGTTCATGGACCGCTATGAGTTCCTGCTGCTGCCCGTGAACCAGGTGCCGCCCTTCCCCGTGACGCAGGCCTACATCGACGAGATCAACGGCCAGAAGCTCGGCAACTACATCGACTGGATGAAGACCTGCTACTACATCACTATCACGAGCCATCCGGCGATCTCGGTGCCGGCCGGGTTTACCGACGACCAGCCGGCGCTGCCGGTGGGCTTGCAGATCGTCGGGCGATATCGCGACGACTTCGGCGTGCTGCAACTCGCGCATGCCTTCGAAGAGATGACGCAGGTCGCGCTGCGCCGCCCACCGATAGCGCTCGAAGCCTAGGCGATCTTCAGGCGAATTCGCTCGCGACGACCTCGCCCATCAGGGAGCGAAGCTCGGCCGAGCGCCGGGCGCCGAAAGACTGCTCGAAAGCCGCCTGCGCGGCCTGCCAGTGCTTGAGGCCGGCGCGCTGCTTGTCGGCGCCGGCCTTGGTCAATCGGACTTCCTTGCTGCGCCGATCCTCGGTGCCCTTGCCGATGGTGACCAGCCCTTCGCGCTCCAAAGGCAGGACGTTCCGCCCGAGCGTGGTCCGGTCCATGCCCATGGCCGCAGCCAGCTCGTTGATCTTGAGGGGGCCCATGCGCTTAAGCTTGGTGAGGACAGAGAACTGCGACGAGCGCAGCCCAACCTGCGACATGTGCTGGTCGTAGTGGCGCGTGACGTGCCGCGCGGCCTGGCGGATCGCGGCGCAGTTGCATTCCAAGGGCTTGATTGCTTCGGCCATGAGGATATCCGGGCGATTTGACGATTAAGAGTATATGCACCTATTATACGTGCATATACTCTTAGTGCAAGGCTGCCCATGTCCACCGCTCCTCCTGCCCGCCCCGCGCTGGACCCCCGCACGCGCCTCCTGATTGAAGGCCCGATTGCGCCGACGCTCCTGAAGCTGGCGGCGCCGAACATGCTCATGATGCTGGTGCAGGCTTCGGTCGGCCTCATCGAAACCTATTTCGTCGGCAAGCTCGGCACCGATGCGCTGGCCGGGATGTCGCTCGTGTTCCCGCTCTTCATGCTGATGACGATGATGTCGGCCGGTGCGATGGGCGGCGGCATCGCCTCGGCGATCGCGCGCGCGCTCGGCGCGGGCCGGCGGGACGACGCGAATGCGCTGGTGCTGCACGCCTCGGCCATCGCGGTCGGCTTCGGCCTCGCGTTTACCGTGGCCCTCATCGGCGGCGGCCGCTGGGTCTATAGCGCAATGGGCGGCACCGGCGCCTCGCTCGAGGCCGCCCTCGCCTATTCGAACTGGGTATTCGCCGGGGCCGTGCTCGTCTGGCTGTTCAACTCGCTGGCCGCCGTGATTCGCGGCGCAGGCAACATGAGCTTTCCGGCGCTGGTCAGCACGGCCGGGGCGTTCGTGCTGATCCCTGTTTCGCCTGTGCTGATTTTCGGTTGGGGACCGGTACCGGCACTGGGTATTGTCGGGGGCGCGGTGGCGGCGCTTGGTTACTACCTTCTCGGCACGCTGTGCCTGGCCGCCTATCTCCTGTCCGGCCGCAGCGTCGTTCGCCCGCGCCTCAAAGGGTTCAGGTTCCGAAAGCCGCTCTTCTGGGACATCCTGCGCGTTGGTCTGGTGGCCGCGCTCACCGCCGCGACCACCAACCTCACGATCGCCGTTTGCACGGGGCTCGTCGGCACGCTCGGCCCGGCCGCGATCGCCGGCTATGGCACCGCGTCGAGGCTGGAGTACCTGCTCGTTCCGATCGTGTTCGGCCTCGGCGCGCCGCTCGTGACGATGGTCGGCACCAACGTCGGTGCCGGCCGGCGCGAGCGCGCATTGCGCACCGCCTGGATCGGTGGCGCCATTGCTTTCGGGATCACCGAGCTGATCGGACTGACGGCGGCGCTGTTCCCGTACGCGTGGCTGACGCTATTCGACTCTGACCCCGCGATGCTCGACGCGGGGGCGCGCTACCTGCGCTCGGTCGGGCCGATCTACGGCTTCTTCGGCTTGGGCCTGTCGCTTTACTTCGCGTCGCAAGGCGCCGGGCGGCTGCTGTGGCCGCTTGCGGCGAACCTCGTCCGGTTCGTAGTCGCGGCGCTCGGCGGCTGGCTGGTGCTTCGCGCGACCGGCAATCTCACCTACGTTTTCCTCACGCAGGCCGCGGCTTTGGTGTTGTACGGACTTGGGAACGCCGCAGTCATCGCAGGCGGCGCCTGGTTCGGACCGATCCGCTGGCCCCGCGCGCCGCGCATTCAACTGAGCAAAGGATAAGAGCCATGGAAAAAAAACCTACTTCAGTCGTTGTGGGCGTCGGCGCAGAGCGGGGCCTGGGCGCCGCGCTTTGCCGCCGCTTTGCCGCAGGCGGCTACCACGTGCTGGTGGCCGGACGCACCGCGGCCAAGGTCGAGCAGGTCGCAAAGTCGCTCGAAGCTGCGGGCGGCAGCGCTGAACCGATGGCCGTAGACGCGACGGTGGAAGCGGACGTGATCCGGCTATTCGATCGTGCAATGGCGCCGGGCGCCGGACGCGAGCCGGCCGATCTCGTCGCCTTCAACGCGGGCGTCAACCAGAAGATCGACTTGCGCGAGTTGTCGGCCAAGGACTTCGAGGAGTTCTGGCGCATCGGCTGCTTCGGCGGCTTTCTCGTCGGCCGCGAAGCTGCCCGCCGCCTGGTGCCGCTCGGGCGCGGCACGGTGCTCTTCACCGGCGCCTCGGCCAGCCTTCGCGGGAAGCCCGGCTTCGCGCACTTCTCCGCGGCGAAGGCCGGCCTTCGCATGCTCGCGCAAAGCATGGCGCGCGAATACGGGCCCATGGGGATTCACGTCGCACACGTGGTGATCGATGGCGGCATCAACGGCCATCGACTGGTGTCTCGACGCCCTGAAGCCGTCAAGGAGCGCGGCGAGGACGGCCTGCTCGGCATCGATGCGATCGCCGAAACCTACTGGCACCTCCACCAGCAACCGCGCTCGGCGTGGGCACAGGAGATCGACTTGCGGCCCTACAAAGAATCGTTTTAGCCGTAATTTAATACATTCATTTCTATAGAACCAATAGCCGTGCGGCTCTCCGGCCGATTGCTAGACCACTTCCGTAATAACTGAGTCGAGCACCGCACTGTCGTCTACGGGCTGCATGGGCGCCCAGTTGGTCGAGCGCACATAGTCCGGACGAGGGTTTTCGACATCGACCGGCCGGTTCTTGCAGGTGTTGAAGCAGAAGTACGCCTGCCAGCGATCATTGTTCGACAGGTTGTGGCCGCTCGCATGCATGAGGTTGCACTCGAAGATGGCACAGGTGCCGGCCTTGCCCGCGAGCGCCACGGGCGGCGGCGATTCGCTCATGCGCCGCTTCATGTCCTCCGGTGTCACGGACCACAAGCGATAGGCGGTGCTGGTATCCAGGTAGGCCTCGGTGCGGCCCCACTTGTGGCTGCCAGGCAGTAGATACAGGCAGCCGGACAATTCGGTTGCGTCATCGAGCAGGACTGCGAAGGTGGCGAGCTCCGGTCGCTGGATGCCGTCGAGCTGCCAGGAGCCGTAGTCCTGGTGCCAGGGCCAGACCGAGCCTTCGATCGCCGCCTTCACGTTCACCTTGGAGTGGTGCAGGTAGAGGTCGCGCTCGCCGAGCACCTGCTGCGCCACGCCCAGCACGCGAGGCGTTCGCGACAAGGCGCGAAAGACCGGCGAGGCGCCGGGGCCGTTGTCCTCGTGCAGGCGGAACATGCTTTTTGGCGCGCCGCTCGAGCCTTCGCGAACCACCCCGGGCGCATCCACGTCACGCAGGCGCACGACTTCACTCCGCAGCAATGCGACTTCTTCCGGCGAAACGAGATTCGGGAACACGAGAAAGCCGTCGCGCTCGTAGGCGGCTTTTTGCCCGACGGTGAGGTTCATGCGGATCTCCTGCGTCAGTCTCGCGGAAAGTCTAGCACCGGGGGCGCGGCTCGTTTATCTTCGCTTCTCCCCACTCACCCGAAAGCCGCCGCCCATGAAAGCCGTTGGATTCAGGAAGAGCCTGCCGATCAACGAGGCCGAGTCCCTCATCGATTTCGACTTGCCCGAACCCACGCCGCGTGCCCGCGACCTCGTCGTCGAAGTCAAGGCGATCTCGGTCAACCCGGTCGACACCAAGATGCGCATGCGCGGCGTCCCGGCCGGCGAGACCAAGGTGCTCGGCTTCGACGCCGCCGGCGTCGTGAAGTCCGTCGGCAAGGAAGCGTCGCTGTATCGAGTGGGCGACGAGGTCTTCTACGCCGGCTCGAACATCCGCCCGGGCACCAACTCGCAATTCCATGCGGTGGACGAGCGCATCGTCGGCCGGAAGCCCAAGAAACTCTCGTTCGCCGAGGCCGCTGCGCTGCCGCTGACTTCGATCACCGCGTGGGAGTTGCTGTTCGACCGGATGCACGTCCCGCGCGACCTGAAGGCGAAAGGCAGCCTGCTCGTCATCGGCGGGGCCGGCGGCGTCGGCTCGATCATGATCCAGCTCGCGCGCAAGCTCACCGGACTCACTGTGATCGCAACAGCGTCACGGCGGGAGACGATCAAGTGGTGCCTGGAGCTCGGCGCGCACCACACGATCGACCACTCCAAGGCCTTGCCCGAGGAGCTCATGCGCATCGATCTCCCCGAAGTGAACTTCGTGGCCAGCCTGACGCAGACTGCGAAGCACTACCCTTCGATCCCGGCGCTGATGGCGCCGCAGGGCGCGTTCGGTCTGATCGACGACCCGGGCACGCTGGACATCATGCCGCTGAGGGCGAAGTGCATCTCGGCGCACTGGGAGGGCATGTTTACCCGCTCCACTTTTACGACGCCGGACATCCAGGCGCAGCACGACTTGCTGAACGAAGTTTCCAGGAGGGTCGATGCGGGCGAGCTGAGGACGACGATGACGAAGAACCTCGGCGCGATCAACGCAGCCAACCTCAGGAAAGCGCACGCGCTGATCGAGAGCGGCACCTCGATCGGCAAGGTGGTGCTAGAGGGCTTCTAGGGGGATGGCATGAACGTCAAAAGCATCGAAACGCTTGCCGCGGACGCAGGCTGGCGCAATTATTACTTCGTCAAGGTCACCACCGACAAAGGCATCGTCGGGTGGAGCGAGTTCGACGAAGGCTTCGGCGCGCCGGGCGTGGGCGCGGTCATCGAGCGCCTTGCGCCGCGCGTCATCGGCAAGTCCGTGGACCGCCACGAGATGGTCTTCGAGGATTTACGCTGCTCGACCCGCCCGGCCTCCGGCGGCATCGTGGCGCTGGCCATGGGCGCGATCGAAAACGCGCTGCTTGATGCCAAGGCCAAGCATCTCGGCGTGCCGGTCTACAGCCTGCTCGGCGGCAAGGTGCGGGACACCATCCGCGTGTACTGGTCGCACTGCGCGACCTGGCGCATCAACCATCCTACTTTCTACAAGCCCGCGATCAGCGATCTCGAAGGAGTGAAGTCGCTTGGCCGCGAAGTGCGCGAGAAGGGCTTCACCGCCTGCAAGACGAACATCTTCCTCTACGACGCCGAGAAGAAGAATCCGCGCGGCTACCGTCCGGGCTTTGGCTCGCCGTTCACGCCGGAACTCAACATCGACAAGGCCGTGTTGCGCAACATCGTGATGCACCTGGAGGCGTTGCGCGAAGGCACGGGCCCGGATGTGGACATCCTGATTGACCTCAACTTCAACGCGAAGACCGAGGGCTACCTGAAGATCCTCCGGGCGATCGCGCACCTGGACCTGTTCTGGGTGGAGATCGACACGTTCAACCCGCAGGCGCTGGGCTACATCCGCAGCCACAGCCCGCACCCGATCAGCTCATGCGAGACGCTGCTGGGCCTGGGCGAATTCCTGCCCTACTTCCGGGAGCAGGCGATGGACGTGGCGATCATCGACACGCCGTGGAACGGGGTGTGGCAATCGATGAAGATCGCCGCTTCGGCCGCGGCGCACGAAGTGAACGTTGCGCCGCATAACTTCTACGGTCACCTGTGCACGATGATGAATGCGCACTTCTCGGCCGCCGTGCCGAACCTGCGCATCATGGAGACGGACATCGACCGCATTGCCTGGGACCATGAACTGTTCACGCACCTCCCCGAGTTCGTCGACGGCCACCTTGTGCTTTCCGACCGCCCCGGCTGGGGCACCGAGCCGAATGAGGAGGCCCTGCGCACGCGCCCGCCCAAAGGGCCGAGCGGGACGCTACTGAGCTACGGCAGTCGCCAAGCCTGAAACGTCGCTCGTGGACAAGGCCTGCACGCAGGCCATCGGCAGGCCGAAGTCGCTCCCGCGGTCCTCGAGCGCCCGGATGCTGATCACCGGCGCGCCTGAGCGCACCGCGCCGAAGATGGTTGCGAACGAGACATCCGCCGCGTCCCGCCCCGTGCCGAGCCGGATGAGGCCCATCGGCACCGTCATGCCCGTTGGGTCGAAAAGATACCAGCGCCCGCCGAGGAAAGCCTCCACATAGGCATGGAAGTCCGTCGGGCCGAACGAAGGGTCCGAGCCGTAATCGATGCCGGTCACAAAGCGCGCCGGGATATTGAGCGCACGGCAGAGCGCAATCATGAGATGCGTAAAATCGCGGCACACGCCCGTCTGCCCCGACAGCGTATCGAGCGCCGAGGTCGAAGCGTTCGAGCTGCCCGACAGGAACCGCGTACGGTTCTTCACCCAGTCCTGGATCGCGCGCACGCGCCAGTAACCCGGCTGCAACCCGCCGAACTCGGTCACCGCGACCTGCTGCAGCTGGTCCGACTGGCAATACCGGCTGGGATACAGGTACCTCAGCGCTTCAGGTGGCAGGTCGGGAATCGCCACTTCGCCGACGCTGTCGGGCGAAGCGACGTGATGCGCAATGTCGACCGTGGCTTCGTACTGAAGGTCGAGCGAGCCCGGTCCCGTGCGCAGCCGCGCGTAGCGAGTCCCGTGGACCGGGTCCGCGAAAACCGAGACGGGAACGTCAGGGCTGACGGCCAACCGCTCCTTCACGACCGATTGGCAGGCCGTGCGTGCCGCGTGGACGTTGAAGATGAAATCGGCCGGAAAAGCGTCGACCTCATACCCGAGCCGGATGGAGAACTCGAGCCGCACCATGGCGCGGCTAGGCCAGCCCTTCCATGAGGGACGACAGGTCGTCGGCGTGCTCTTCCTCGACTGCGAGGATCTGCTTCAGCATGAGTTGCGTCGTCGAATCGTTGTTGCCAAGGTATCCGATCATCTCACGGTAGCTGTCGATCGCAATGCGCTCGGCGACGAGGTCTTCCTTGAGCATGTCCTTGAGGGTCAGGCCTTCTACGTATTCGGCGTGGCTGCGCTGGGAAAGGCCGTCCGGCGAATAATTCGGCTCCCCGCCAAGCTCGACGATCCGCTTGGCGATGCTGTCGGCGTGTTCCATCTCCTGGTTGGCGTGCTCGAGGAACTCGGCGGCCACGGGCCCCGCATGAATGCCCGAGGCCATGAAGTAGTGGCGCTTGTAGCGCAACACGCAGACGAGTTCGGTTGCGAGGGCTTCGTTCAGCATTTTGATGACCGTTTCACGCTCGGCCGCATAGCTTTCGGTGACGGCGCCCGACTCGATGTGCTCGCGCGCGCGCTTGCGCAGGGTCGGGATGTCGGTGAGCTGCGGCTTACCGCCCGGGGCGGCGTTCTGGGTTTCCATGGTCTAAGCGTTTCCTTGTCAGAGCGGCGTGCGGCCGTTGATCACGCGCAGCAGCACCGCAATGATCGCGACCACCAGCAGGATGTGGATGAAGCCGCCGAGGGTGTAGGAGGTCACCAGACCAAGCAGCCACAGCACGACGAGAATCACGGCGATTGTGTAGAGCACGGTGCGGTCTCCCTCGACAGAAATGCGAAGCGGGGCATGCGGCTTCACGGATGCCTTCATGGTCGCTTTCGAAGCCGAAATTCTCTGTGCGTTCGCGTACATACGCGATATTGCTCATGCCTTAGCGTGTGCCTGCAGACAGTGGAACAGCATCGAATTTTCTTTCAACGCACATCGGATCTCCTATCTTGGCTACCCCGCAAGCCGTCGCCAGGGACCTCCCCAAGCCCAGGTCGCCGCGCGAAAATCCGCGCGAAAATCCGATGGTCATGGGGATGGCGGATCGCCCACCGATCGCCAACGCATTGCTCGCTGCCCTGCCGCGTCCGGACTATCAGCGCCTCCTCCCGAAGCTCGAGCCGGTGCGCCTTGCTTTCGGCGAAGTGCTCCATGAGCCTGGCGATGAAGTCCGGCATGTTTATTTTCCGGGGGACTCGCTGGTCTCGCTCCTGACCGTGATCGACCGGCGCCTCGCGCTCGAAGTGGGCCTCATCGGGCGCGAAGGCATGGTCGGCAGCGCCTTTGCCATGGGAACGGGCCAGAGCCCTGTGCGCGCGCTGGTACAAGGTGCCGGCAATGCAATGCGAATCGAAGCGGCGATCTTTCGCAAAGAGTTGCGGCACAGCGTTTCGCTGCAAAGGGAGATGCACCTGTACCACAACACGCTGATGATCCAGTTCGCGCAGACGGCCGCCTGCAACCGCTTTCACGTGGTCGCCGCCCGCCTCGCGCGGCGCCTTCTGATGACGCGCGACCGCCTGTCGTCGGATCACTTCCGCCTCACGCACGAGTTTCTCGGTCACATGCTCGGGGTGCGACGCGTAGGCGTAACGAAGGCCGCCCACGCCCTCAAGAAGCGCAAGCTCATCGACTACAGCCGCGGGAACATCGCGATCCTCAACGGCCGCGGCCTCGAATCGGCCGCGTGCTCGTGCTACGAGATTTTCAAGGACCGGACGATCAAGGAGTGAGACAAGCAGAAATAAAAAGGCCCGGGGCGTTTCCGCCACCGGGCCCGACCTGCCAGCGCCGGCCAGGGAGGTAACCAGCGCCTGACTGCAGTTTCTACCCCATGGCACCGTTTTTCTGTTCGTTAAACCACTTAAAAGGACTTTTTCCGCGGCATCGTCTATTTCTTGATCGACATTTTGTTGTCGACGCCCTGGACGCCCTCGACGCCGCGCGCGAGCTCGACCGCGTGGTCGATCTGCATCTGGTTGTCGACGAAGCCGCTCAACTGGACCTCACCCTTGTTGGTCGCGACGGCGATGTCGAAGCTTTTCACGCCGGGATCGGAGATCAACGCGGATTTCACCTTGGCCGTGACGATGCCGTCGTCGACCTTGTTGCCGACGGTGGCGGTGCCCTGCTTGAGCTTGAGGGCGTTCTCGACGCTGGCCACGCCTTCGACCGACTTGGCCACGGTGACTGCGCGATCCATTTGCTCCTGCGTGTCGGCGAATCCGCTCAGTTGCACGGTGCCCTTGCGCGTCTCGACCATGATCGTCAGGCCTTTCATGTGCTGGTCGTTCACGAGGGCCGACTTGACCTTGGTGGTGACTACCGTGTCGTCGATCTCGGTGCCCACTGAGGTCTTTGGTGCCGCACTCGCACCCGGCGGCACGGGCTCCTGCCGGTTGCATCCGGCCACGACGAGCATGAGTGCGGCGACTGCGGCGCACAGCGCAAGCAGCCGCAGCGGGTTGAAGGGTGTGTCCATGGCAGTTCTCCTTTTCGCCGGCCCGAGGGGCCGTCCGGGTGGCGTCGAATATCCGGCCTTTGTCGCGACAACTCTGTACGCTCCCGCACATACCCGTCACGCGTGCGGGCGATACCCTTTTTTTGGTGCAACGTTTCGCCCTGCCTGAACGCGTCGTGACGGATCGCCGGGACTTCACCAAGGGAGATCCGAACATTCCAGGCTTGAGTCTTCATGCGATCGGCGCAGCCTTGCGCGGCCTCACGGCGCGCTTCAGGGGCGACCTGTCGCCCCAATACGCGGCCGAAGAACCGCCCCTGCGTTCGGAGCTTTTCGGCGTCGAGCAGATGGAGCGGCATGGCCGCACGCTCGCCGAGTCGCATCGCCTCGCCAGCGCGCGAGGCCGTGACCGTCTGCTCCAACGCCTGGAGGAAAACGAGGCGGTCCTCATCTGGGCCTGCGGTCTCCTAATGGCGGCCGTCCGCGCGAATCGACGGATCACCCCCGCGGGCGAGTGGCTGCTCGACAACTTCTACCTCATCGAAGAACAGATCCGGATCGCGCGCCGGCACTTCCCCAAGCGCTACAGTCGTGAGCTCCCACTTCTCGCAAGCGGCCCTTCCTCTGGGTTGCCGCGCGTCTATGACATCGCGCTCGAGGCGATTTCGCACGGCGACGGGAGGGTCGATCCCGAAAGCCTGAACCGGTTCGTGGCGGCCTACCAGAAAGTCGAGGACCTGCGCCTGGGCGAGTTGTGGGCGATTCCCATCATGCTGCGCCTCGCGCTCATCGAGAACCTGCGGCGCGTCGGCGCGAGGGTCGCCGCCGGGATGCTCGACCGCAACCAGGCCGACGCCTGGGCCGACCAGATGATCGCGATTGCCGAAAAGGATCCCAAGAGCCTGATCCTCGTGATCGCCGACATGGCCCGCTCCAACCCGCCGCTGGTCAATTCGTTCGTGGCAGAACTGGCGCGGCGGTTGCAAGGGCACAGTTCGGCGCTCGCGCTGCCGTTGACGTGGATCGAGCAACGGCTCTCCGAGACCGGCTCCACCATCGAGCAGCTCGTGCAATCGGAAACGCAAAGCCAGGCGGCCAACCAGGTCTCGATCAGCAACAGCATCGGCAGCCTGCGCGCGCTCGGGGCTATGGACTGGCGAGATTTCGTGGAATCGATGAGCGCCGTCGAGCAGAAGCTCCGGGAGGATCCGGACGAGGTCTACCCGAACATGGACTTTGCGAGCCGCGACCACTATCGCCACGTGGTCGAGAAGCTCGCGCGCTACAGCGGCCTGGCCGAGTGCGAGGTCGCCCGCAAGGCTATCCAGCTTGCCAATAAGGCGCGCGCCGACGCCGACTCTCCCGGTGAGCGCACCGCCCACGTTGGCTTCTATCTGGTCGACAAGGGCTTGCCCGCACTGCAACAGGCAACGCAGGCGCGCATGCCCATCCGGTCGGTGCTGGGCGGCCTGTGCAGCCGGATGCCGCTGGTCTTGTATGTCGGCGGGGTAGGCGTGCTCACCGCGGCGTTTGCCGCCGCCTTCGCCGGCGCAGCCTATGCCGCCGGCCTCGACGAGTGGCTCTCCGCGCTCATTACCGTCACCGCGTTCGTCGGCGGCAGCCAGCTAGCCGTCGCGCTGGTCAACTGGGTGGTCACGCTCCTTGCACCACCGCATACCCTGCCGCGCCTGGAGTTTGGGGTGGAGATTCCCGCGAGCTGCCGCACGCTGGTGGTCGTGCCAACCATGCTCCGCACGCCGCAGGGGGCCGCCGAGCTTGCCGAAAAGCTCGAGGTGCACTTCCTCGCCAACCGGGATCCGGGCCTGCACTTCGGCCTCCTTACGGATTTCCATGATGCAAGCGAGGAGACGCTGCCCGAAGACCAGGCACTTCTCGATGTCGTGCGCGAACGCATCGAGACGCTCAATGCCCGCTACAGCCCGGGCGGCGACACCTTCTTCCTCTTTCACCGCCCTCGCCGCTGGAACGAGAAAGAGCGCAAATGGATGGGATACGAGAGAAAGCGCGGCAAGCTTTGCGAACTCAATGCGGTGCTGCGCGGCGGCCCTGCCGATTCGTTTTCGGTGATCGTCGGCGACATCACGCCGCTCATGGGGGTGAAGTACGTCATCACGCTCGACACCGACACCGACCTTCCGCGCGACTCCGCGCGCAAGTTCATCGGCACCCTTGCCCATCCGCTCAACCGCGCGCAGTACAACGAAAGGCGCGGGCGGGTCACCGAAGGCTACGGCATCCTCCAGCCGCGCATCGCCGTCAACCTGCCGAGCACCAACCGATCTCGTTATGCGCAGTTATGCGGCAGCGAGCCCGGCATCGATCCCTACACTCGCGCGGTGTCCGACGTGTACCAGGACCTCTTCCACGAGGGCTCCTTCATCGGCAAAGGCATCTACGATGTCGACGCCTTCGAGCGCTCGATCAACGACCGCTTCCCCGACAACCGCATCCTCAGCCATGACCTGCTCGAAGGATGCTACGCACGCGCGGGCTTGCTGAGCGACGTCCAGCTGTACGAAGACTATCCGTCGCGCTATTCGGCCGATGTCAGCCGGCGGCACCGCTGGATCCGCGGCGACTGGCAGATCGCGGCCTGGCTGCTCCCGCGCGTACCGGGGCCGGGCCGCAAGCGTTATCCCAACCCGCTTTCGCTGCTGTCCCAATGGAAGATTCTCGACAACCTGCGGCGCAGCCTCGTGCCCTCCGCGCTGACGCTGCTTTTCGTACTGGGCTGGCTTGCCGCCCCCGCCCCGCTCGCGTGGACAATTGCGGCCGCGGCGATCCTGTTCCTGCCCGCGCTCGTTACCTCTGGCGTCGACTTCGTGCGCAAACCGAAGGATGTGCTCGCTACGCAGCACCTTGCGAACGCCGCCCGCTCGGCGGTTCGCCAGTTCTCGCAGGCGGGCCTGGCGCTGGCCTGCCTGCCTTACGAAGCGTTTTACAGCCTCGGTGCGGTGCTGCGCACTTCAGGCCGCATGCTCTTCACCCACCGCCGGCTGCTCGAATGGGATGCCTCGAGCGAAGTGGAGCGGCGGCACCGCCTGGCCGCGGCCCCGGGCGGCAGCGCGGACCTGCTGCGCACAATGGGATCGATGTGGTTCGCCCCCGCCCTTGCGGCGAGCACCGCGCTCTATCTCGCCTGGACGCGGCCCTTGGCCCTGCCTGTTGCCGCCCCCTTCCTCCTCTTGTGGTTCGTTTCGCCCGCCATCGCCTGGTGGCTGAGCCGGCCGTTGCCCCGGCGCCGTGCAAGGCTGCGGCCGGCGCAGACGGTCTTCCTCCAGAAACTCGCGCGCAGGACATGGGGGTTCTTCGATGCGTTCGTTACGGCGGAGGACCACTGGCTGCCGCCGGATAACTACCAGGAGCATCCGGTCGCGGTAGTCGCGCACCGCACCTCGCCGACCAACATCGGCATGGCGCTGCTGGCAAACCTAACGGCGAGCGACTTCGGTTACATCCCCGTCGGCAAGGTCCTCGAGCGAACGTCGAACACCTTGTCGACCATGAAGTCGCTCGATCGCTACCAGGGGCACTTCTACAACTGGTACGACACGCTGACCCTCAAGCCGCTGCCGCCGCTCTACGTTTCGTCGGTGGACAGCGGCAACCTCTCCGGCCACCTGCTGACGCTGCGGCCGGGCCTGCTTGCGCTGGCGGACCTTCCCATCATCGGCACGAAGACGTTCGAAGGCCTGACCGACGTCCTCGGCCTTCTGCTCGATGCCGCCGGGCGCAAACCTGCGGACGCGGCGGGTGAACACTTCGCCGGGCAGTTGAGCAAGCTTCGCAGGGACATCGAGTCGGCCTACGACGCTCGCCCCGCCACGCTGGAGGCCGCGCAGCGCTGGCTCGAGAAGCTCATCGAGGGCGCATCGGCGCTGGATGGGCCCGGAAAAGACGAGGCAAAGACGGCCGCCACCGCGCCGGCCAGTGAAGTGCAGCGCTGGTCCGGCGCGCTGGTGCGACAGTGCCGCGAAGCGCTCGAGGACCTCGCCTTCCTCGTGCCGTGGTCCTGGCCCCCGGATGCGCATGAAGCTTTCGCCGACCTTCACGACCTGCCGGCGTTCGGGCGAATCCCGACGCTGCGCGAGCTGGCAGGCTTCGAGGAAGCCCTTGTCGCCAAGTTCGGCGAGCCGGGCGCCGTAAAAGGCGAGCCGGAATGGCTCACGAGCCTGCGGCCGCTTGCCGGCCTCGCGAGCCAGCGCGCACAGGAGCGCCTCGCGCTCATCGTGTCGCTCGCCGAGCAGTGTGCCGACCTTGCAGCGGTCGATTACGGTTTCCTTTACGACGACACCCGCCACCTCCTGACCGTGGGCTACAACGTCGACCAGCACCGGCGCGACACCGGTCACTACGACCTGCTCGCCTCCGAGGCGCGCCTTTCGACTTTCGTTGCGATCGCGCAAGGCGAGATCCCGCAGGAGAGCTGGTTCTCTCTCGGCCGGATGCTCACCGCGGCCGGCGGCGACCCGATCCTCCTGTCCTGGAGCGGCTCGATGTTCGAGTACCTGATGCCGCTGCTGGTCATGCCCACCTACGACAACACCCTGCTCGACCAGACTTGCGTGGCGGCCGTGAAGCGCCAGATCGCCTACGGCAACCAGCGCGGCGTGCCATGGGGAATGTCCGAATCGGGCTACAACGCGGTGGACGCAGCGCTCAACTACCAATATCGCGCGTTCGGCGTGCCGGGGCTGGGACTCAAGCGCGGGCTATCCGAGGATCTCGTCATTGCGCCGTACGCCTCCGTGCTTGCGCTCATGGTCGACCCGGAGCTCTCGTGCCAGAACCTCCAGCGCTTGGCAGACGAAGGCATGATGGGCGATTACGGGTTCTTCGAAGCGGTGGACTACACACCGTCACGCGTGCCGCCCGGGCAGAGCAGTGCGGTAGTGCGCTCTTTCATGGCGCACCACCAGGGCATGAGCTTCCTGTCCCTTGCCTACCTGCTCCTCGACCGTCCGATGCAAAAGCGCTTCGAGTCGGACCCGCAGTTCCAGGCCACCACGCTGCTCCTGCAGGAGCGCATTCCGGCCGCAACGGCGTTCCACTTCCCGACCAACGAACTGTCCGACATCCGGACGGCTTCCATCGGCCCCGAAATGCCGATGCGCGTCGTGCGCAGTTCGGACACGCCGATCCCCGAGGTGCAACTGCTCTCGAACGGGCGCTATCACGTGATGGTGACCAACGCGGGCGGCGGCTACAGCCGCTGGAAGGACCTCGCGGTCACGCGATGGCGCGAAGACAGCACCTGCGACAACTGGGGCGCGTTCTGCTACATCCGCGACTTATCCTCGGGCGACTTCTGGTCCTCCTCGCACCAGCCTACGCTCAGGCGCGCGGACGCCTACGAAGCGATCTTCTCCGAGGCGCGCGCGGAATTCCGCAGGCGCGACCGGGAGTTCGAGACGCACACTGAAATCGTCGTCTCACCCGAAGACGACATCGAGCTGCGCCGGATCCGCATCACCAACCACTCGCGCTCACGCCGCAAGATCGACGTGACGAGCTATGCCGAAGTGGTGCTCGCTTCGGCAGCTGCGGACGCGCTGCACCCGGCCTTCAGCAATCTCTTCGTGCAGACCGAGATCCTCCCCGAGCAGCAGGCCATCGTCTGCACGCGCCGCCCGCGCTCGGTGACCGAGCAGATGCCGTGGCTCTTCCACCTCATGGCGGTGCACGGCACGGAATCCAAGGCAGTGTCCTACGACACAAGCCGCGCGAGCTTCGTCGGCCGCACGCGCACGATCGAGTCCCCGCGCGCAATGACGACCGAGGGGCCGCTGGCAGGCGCCGAGGGCTCGGTGCTCGACCCGATCGTCGCGATCCGTCACCAGATTACGCTCGGCGCCGAGCAGACCGTGACCATCGACATGGTGTCCGGCATCGGCGACTCGCGCGAGGCCGTGCTGACGCTGGTCGGGAAATACCGCGACCGGCATCTCGCCGACCGGGTGTTCGACCTGGCGTGGACGCATAGCTGGGTGACGCTTCGCCAGATCAACGCAACGGAATCGGACGCGCAGGTGTACGGTCGCCTCGCCGGCTCGATCCTGTATGCGAACCGCTCGCTCAGGGCCGAGGCCGGCACGCTGGCGCGAAACCGCCGCGGGCAGTCTGGGCTATGGGGCTATTCGATCTCGGGCGACTTGCCGATCGTGCTCCTGCAGATCGGCGATCTCGCGAGCATCGACCTCGTGCGCCAGCTCGTGCAGGCCCATGCGTACTGGCGCCTCAAGGGACTGGCCGTCGACCTCGTGATCTGGAACGAGGACCACGCCGGCTACCGCCAGCTGCTGCAGGAACAGATCCTCGGCCTGATTGCGGCCGGCGTGGAAGCGAACCTCACCGATCGCCCGGGCGGCATTTTCGTGCGGGCCGCGGAAAACATGTCCGGCGAAGACCGGACGCTTTTCATGACGGTGGCCCGCGTGATCGTCAGCGACACGCGTGGCGCGCTCGCCGACCAGATCGCGCGCCGCGCCCCAAAGGATGCCCCCGAAGCGCCGGTGCCACGGCTCATCCCGGCAAAAGCACGGCGAAGCGAAGCGCCGCCGGTACCGGTTCTCGCGCGCAGCGACCTGCTCTTTTACAACGGCCTCGGCGGCTTCGAGCCCGACGGGCGCGAATACGTCATCACGCTCGCGAAGGACCAGGCGACCCCGGCGCCCTGGGTCAATGTCCTTGCGAACGCCCGCTTCGGCACCGTGCTCTCGGAGTCGGGCAGCGCCTATACCTGGAGCGAGAACGCGCACGAATTCCGCATCACCCCGTGGGGGGACGATCCGGTCAGCGACGTCTCCGGCGAAGCGATCTATCTGCGCGACGAGGACAGCGGCAGCATCTGGTCGCCGACGCCCCTGCCCTGCCCCGGGGCGGCGCCCTACATCATCCGCCACGGCTTCGGCTATACGGTGTTCAAGCACGAGCAGGACGGGATCCGCTCGGAACTCAAAGTGCATGTCGACACCGAGGAGACCGTCAAGCTCTCCGTCCTGAAAATCCGCAACGACTCGGGGCGCGCGCGGCGCCTGTCGGCCACCGGCTACGTCGAGTGGGTACTGGGCGACCTGCGGCCCAAGTCCGCGATGCACGTGGTCACCGAGATCGATCCGGCCAGCGGCGCACTATGCGCGCGCAACGCGTACAGCGCGGAATTCGGCGATCGCGTCGCGTTCTTCGACGCGGACGAAGCCACTCGCCTGCCGAATACAAGCTTCACGGGCGACCGGTCCGAATTCCTCGGACGCAACGGCACGATGGCGCGTCCGCTCGGGCTGCGGCGCGTGCGGCTCTCGAACAAGGTCGGCGCGGGCATGGACCCTTGCGCGGCCGTGCAAGTGCCCTTCGAGCTCGCGGATGGCGAATCCCGCGAAGTGATTTTCAGGCTCGGCGCCGCGGGACGCCGCGGGACCGACGACGCGAGCGAGATTGTGCAACGTGTGCGCGGCCCGGATGCCGTCGCCAAGTCGTTGCGTCGCGTGAACGACTATTGGGCGCGCACTTTGGGCAGCGTGCAGGTGCAGACACCGGATGCTGCGTTGAACGTGCTGGCCAACGGGTGGCTCGTCTACCAGACGCTTGCCTGCCGCCTGTGGGCGCGCAGCGGCTTTTACCAGTCCGGCGGCGCCTTCGGCTTCCGCGACCAGCTGCAGGACACCATGGCGCTGGTGCACGCGGAGCCGCGGCTCGCGCGCGAGCACCTGCTGCGCTGTGCCGCCCGCCAGTTTTCCGAAGGGGATGTGCAGCACTGGTGGCACCTCCCCTCCGGCCGCGGCGTGCGCACCCGCTGCTCGGACGATTTCCTCTGGCTGCCCCAGGCGGTATGCCGCTACGTGACGACGACCGGCGACACGGGCGTCCTGCACGAGTCCACGCACTTCCTCGAAGGACGGCTGGTCAACCCCGAGGACGATTCGTATTACGACTTGCCTGCGCGGTCCGAAACCAAGGCAACGCTCTATCAGCACTGCGTGCGCGCAATAGAAAAGGGGCTTGCGTTCGGCCCGCACGGCCTGCCGCTCATGGGCTCGGGCGACTGGAATGACGGGATGAACCTGGTCGGCATCCAGGGCAAAGGCGAGAGCGTCTGGCTCGGCTTCTTCTTGTACGACACGCTCCTGCGCTTTGCGGAAATCGCACGCGTTCATGGCGATACCGACTTCGCGGCCCGCTGCCGCACACAGGCCGACGAACTGCGCCGCAACCTCGAGCAGCATGCATGGGACGGCGGCTGGTACCGGCGCGCTTACTTCGATGACGGTACGCCGCTCGGGTCCGCAGCCAATGCCGAATGCCAGATCGATTCCATTGCGCAAAGCTGGTCGGTCCTTTCGGGCGCGGGCGATCCGGTGCGCTCGAGGACCGCAATGGATGCGCTCGAGCAGCACCTCGTGCGGCGCGAAGAATCGGTGGTCCTGCTGCTCGACCCGCCGTTCGACAAGTCCCCCCTGAATCCCGGCTACATCAAGGGTTACGTGCCCGGGGTGCGGGAGAACGGCGGCCAGTACACGCATGGTGCCATCTGGGCGGCGATGGCTTTTGCCGGGCTGCGCGACAACCGGCGCGCCTACGACCTCTTCAGCCTCATCAACCCGATCCAACATGCAAGCACGGCGGAAAAGGTGGCCGTCTACAAGGTCGAGCCTTATGTGGTGGCCGCAGACGTTTACACCGTCGCGCCTCACGAGGGGCGCGGCGGATGGACGTGGTACACGGGGTCCGCAGGCTGGATGTACCGCCTCATCCTCGAATCGCTCCTCGGAGTGCACGTCGAAGGCGGAAAGCTGCTCCTGACCCCCTGCGTGCCGGCCGAGTGGAAAACGTTCAGCCTGCGCTACTGGTTCCGTGAAACGGTCTACGCGCTCACCGTGTACCAGGACGGCGGCGAGCCGGGCTTGACGGTCGATGGCGTGCCCCAGGCCGAACAGGCGGTTCTGCTGGTCGACGACCACCGGGAGCACGCCGTCGAACTGCGCCTGCCCGCAGCGCGCCCATGAAAGTCGTCCTCCTCGATGTCGACAACACGCTGCTCGACAACGACCGCGTGCAGGCCGACCTCGGAAACCGGATCGAGCAAATCGGCGGCCTGGATACGCGGCAGCGGTACTGGGCGATCTACGAAGAGTTGCGCGAGCATCTCGGTTACACGGACTACCTTGGCGCGCTCCAGCGTCTGGCCGCCGAGCGCCTCGATGCCCGGCGCCTCGAAGAGTTGACGTCGTTCCTCATGGAGTACCCGTTCGGCGAGCGGCTCTACCCGCGTGCGCTGGAAGCGATCCGCACGTTGGGGAGCTGGGCGCTGCCGGTCATAGTGTCCGACGGCGACACCTGCTACCAGCCGCACAAGATCCGCCGCTCGGGTCTTTGGGACGCGGTTGAAGGGCGCGTTCTGGTGTACGTCCACAAGGAGGAGATGCAGGATGAGATCGATCGCCTGTATCCCGCCCCGCGCCATGCGATGGTCGACGACAAGCTGCGCATCCTGGCCGCAATGAAGGCGCACCGGGGCGAGCGGCTCGTGACCGTGTTCGTGCGCCAGGGGCACTACGCGCACGATCCTTCGATCGTCGACGCGTATCCTCGTGCGGACTTATCGCTCGAGCGAATCGGCGACCTTATCGATTCGGACCTGCGCGATCGACTGGATGCACCCGGACCCGCAATGAAGGAAACCGCATGAGCGTGAGTCCACTGGCCGGGACGAGCGCCCTCAACCGGCCGCCGCTGGACGTATCGGCGCTGCTTGCAGCCTACTTCGACCGTACGCCCGACCCGTCGGTGCCGGCCGAGCGCGTGGCGTTCGGCACTTCGGGGCATCGCGGCTCGCCGCTCGCGACTTCATTCAACGAGGCGCACGTCCTCGCGATCACCCAGGCGATCTGCCTGGTCCGCGCGCGTTCCGGGATCGATGGTCCGCTTTTTCTCGGCATCGATACGCATGCGGTCTCGCGGCCGGCGTTCGAAAGCGCGCTCGAAGTGCTCGCCGCAAACGGCGTCCAAGCGATGATCGCAACGAACGACGAATTCACGCCCACGCCGGCGATCTCGCACGCGATCCTCGGCTACAACCTCGGACGCAAAGCGAGCCTGGCCGACGGCATCATCGTGACGCCCTCGCACAATCCCCCGGAAGACGGCGGCTTCAAGTACAACCCGCCGAATGGCGGTCCCGCCGATAACGTCATCACGCGTGAAATCGAATCGCTGGCCAATGGCTTCCTCGACGTGGGCCTCGAAGGCGTTCGGCGCATGCCGTTCAAGCGGGCGCTCGCCGCTTCGACGACCGCGTGGCACGACTACCTGGGCGCGTATGTCGAAGACCTCGGCACCGTGATCGACATGGACGCGATCCGCTCGGCCGGCATCCGCATGGGCGCCGACCCGCTTGGCGGGGCCGGTGTGCATTACTGGCGCCGCATCGCGGAGCGCTACCAGCTCAAGCTTGCAGTGATCAGCGAGGAAGTAGACCCCGCGTTTCGCTTCATGAGCCTCGATTGGGACGGGCGCATCCGCATGGACCCGTCGTCCGCCTATGCGATGCGGCGACTGATCGAGCAGAAAGACCGCTTCGACGTGGCCTTCGGATGCGACACCGACCACGACCGGCACGGCATCGTGACGCCCGGCACGGGATTGATGCCGTCCAACCATTACCTTTCCACGATGATGGAGTATCTCTTCCGGCACCGTCCGGGTTGGCCGGTGCACGCTTCTATCGGCAAGACAGTGGTCAGCACCAGCATGATCGACCGCATCGCCGCGCGACTCGATCGCCCGGTCTACGAAGTCCCGGTGGGATTCAAGTGGTTCGTGGAGGGGTTGGCGGGAGGCGCGCTCGGGTGTGTCGGTGAAGAAAGCGCGGGCGCAACCTTCCTCAGGCGCGACGGAAGCGTGTGGACGACGGAAAAGGATGGGCTCATCCCGGGACTGCTGGCCGCCGAGATGACCGCCTGTCTCGGCCGCGATCCGGGCGAGGCTTACCACGCGCTCGAGGCGGAGTTTGGCGTGCTCTCGAGCGACCGCGTCGATGCGGCCGCAACGCCGGAACAGAAGGCCTTGCTCGCAATGCTTTCGCCAGACGCAATTCGCTCGGACGAACTGGCCGGCGACAAGATCATTGCCCGGCTCAGCACGGCGCCAGGCAACGGCGCGCCGATTGGCGGCGTCAAGGTGATTACCGCGTCCGGCTGGTTCGCGGCGCGGCCTTCGGGGACCGAGAACATCTACAAGATCTATGCGGAAAGCTCGAAAGGCGAAGCGCATCTCAAGCGCCTGCTCGAAGAGGCCCAATCAGTAGTAAATGCCGCGATCGGCCCCTCGACGCCGTCTTAAGCAACTGGAAGGCCCATGATGTCACCGTCCCCCGAGCTGCTGCGCAAGATCGACGCCTACTGGCGCGCGGCCAACTACCTTTCGGTCGGGCAGATCTACCTGCTTGACAACCCGCTGCTTCGCAAACCGCTCGAGCCCGCGCATCTCAAACCGCGCCTCCTCGGTCACTGGGGCACGACGCCGGGGCTTAATTTCGTCTACGTCCATCTCAACCGCGTAATCAAAGAGCGGGACCTCGATGCCATCTACGTCACGGGCCCAGGGCATGGCGGTCCGGGGATCGTCGCAAATACTTATCTCGAGGGAACCTACAGCGAGGTCTACCCGAAAATCTCGCAGGACGAGGACGGCCTGCGGCGCCTGTTTCGCCAGTTCTCGTTTCCCGGCGGCATCCCGAGCCACGTCGCGCCCGAGACGCCGGGCTCGATCAACGAAGGCGGGGAACTCGGGTATTCGCTCTCGCACGCATTCGGCGCCGCATTCGATAATCCCTCGCTGCTTGTCGCATGCGTCGTCGGGGATGGCGAAGCCGAAACCGGTCCGCTTGCCACGAGCTGGCACTCGAACAAGTTCCTGAATCCCGCGCAGGACGGCGCAGTGCTGCCGATCCTCCACCTGAACGGCGCCAAGATCGCCGGGCCGACCGTGCTCGCGCGCATCCCGCGCTCCGAACTCGAAGCGCTGTTTCGCGGATATGGCTATACGCCGTTGTTTGTCGAAGGCGACGACCCGATGCAGATGCACGCGCTCATGGCCTTGACCCTCGACACGGCCATCGCCCAGATCCAGCGCATCCAGAAGGACGCGCGCGACAACGGCTTTTCGCGCCGTCCGAGCTGGCCGATGATCATCCTGCGCTCGCCCAAGGGGTGGACGGGTCCCAAGGTAGTCGATGGCCAGAAGGTGGAAGGCACCTTCCGGGCACACCAGGTGCCCATGGGCGACATGGGCGCGCCGGGCCACCTGCGCATCCTGGAAGACTGGATGAAAAGCTACCGGCCAGAGGACCTGTTCGACACTGCCGGCCGGCTCGTTCCCGAACTGGCCGATCTCGCGCCGAAAGGAGAGCGGCGCATGGGCGCGAATCCGCATGCGAACGGTGGGCTGCTGTTGCGTGACCTGGTGATGCCCGACTTTCGCGCGTATGCGGTGACGGTGCCCGCCCCCGGCTCGACGCAAGCCGAAGCCACGCGGGTGCAGGGCACTTTCATCCGCGATGTCGTCAAGCTCAATCCGCAGAATTTCCGTGTGTTCAGCCCGGACGAGACGGCGTCGAACCGCTGGGGTGCCGTCTTCGAGGTGACCTCGCGCGCGTCGACGGCCGAGATCCACGACGACGATGACCACGTAGGCGCGACCGGCCGCGTGATGGAAATGCTGAGCGAGCACCAGTGCGAAGGCTGGCTCGAGGGTTACCTGCTCACCGGCCGGCACGGTTTCTTGTCGTCCTACGAAGCGTTCATCCACATCGTCGATTCGATGTTCAACCAGCATGCCAAATGGCTGAAGGTCGCCAATCACATCCCGTGGAGAAAGCCGATTGCGTCGCTGAACTACCTACTCTCTTCGCACACCTGGCGCCAGGACCACAACGGCTTCAGCCACCAGGACCCGGGGTTCATCGACCACGTCGTCAACAAGAAGGCCGAGGTGATCCGCGTGTACCTGCCGCCGGATGCCAACACGCTGCTTGCGACCACGGACCACTGCCTGCGCAGCCGCAACTACGTGAATGTCATCGTGGCCGGCAAGCAGCCGCAGGCGCAGTGGCTGGACATGGACGCGGCCGTGCGCCATTGCGAGGCCGGGATCGGGACGTGGGAGTGGGCAGGCACGGACGATGGTGCCGAGCCCGATGCGGTGCTCGCCTGCGCAGGCGACGTGCCGACGCTCGAGATCCTCGCCGCCGCGTCCATCCTCCGAGAGCGCTTGCCGGATCTCAAGGTGCGCGTCGTCAATGTCGTCGACCTCATGAAGCTGCAGCCGGCGAAGGAGCACCCGCACGGCCTCAGCGACGCGGACTTCGATCGGCTCTTCACGGTGGACAAGCCGGTCATCTTCGCCTTCCACGGCTATCCGTGGCTCATCCACCGCCTCGCTTACCGCCGCCGCAATCACGACAACCTTCATGTGCGCGGCTACAAGGAGGAAGGCACCACGACGACACCCTTCGACATGGTTGTGGTCAATGACATGGACCGCTTCCACCTCGTGCAGGACACGCTTCGCCGCTTGCCAAGCCTGGGCCGGCCGGCCGAGCATCTCATTGAAGAGCTCGAGGAAAAGCTCGCCCTGCACGCGCGCTACATCAGGGAGCATGGCGTCGATATGCCCGAAGTACGCAAATGGAAGTGGGAGGACCGCGGCTAGGGCGCTTTGTACGCAAGCGCACTGAGTGCGCTCTGGCACCATCGAATACTGGTGTTCCTTCGGGAGGATCAAATGCGTACCAAGATTGCGTCGGCTCTCCTCGCTGCTGCCTTTACCGCGGCCTTTACCGCGGCCTTCACCGCGCACGCGGGCGCACCCTCCTTCGTCGCCACCGGCAACTCGCTCTGGGTCGCCCAGAACGAGGGGTCACTGCCGAAGCCCAAAACGGAGCCGGGCCTTGCCGTCCGGCCCGAGCGCAACCGCGATTACGCCCTGCCTGCGCTTGAGATCCTCGGCTTCGACTTCCTGCTGAACCGCTTCAACCATGCCTTCAGCGGCAGCCGGGACTACGACGTTACCGGGGCGTCCATCCGGCGCAACCTGCGCAGCGGCTGGGGGACCGATCGGGATCCCTTCAACATCAACCAGCTCGGCCACCCGTACCAAGGCTCGATGTACCACGGGTTCGCGCGCTCGGCGGGCTTGGACTTTTGGGAGTCGATGGGGCTCACGTTCGTCGGCAGCATCGGCTGGGAACTGTTCGGCGAAAACACGCCGCCCTCGCGAAATGACCAGGTCGCAAGCGGTATCGGCGGCGCGTTCCTTGGCGAAGCGCTTTTTCGCATGGCCAGCCTGGTGCTCGAAACCGGTGGGGGCATCAAGTCACCCTTCTGGCGCGAAGTGGCCGCAGCGGCGATCTCGCCCTCCACGGGCTTCAACCGCAACGTCATGGGCCTGCGCACGGTCTTCGACAGCCACAACCCGGCGTACTACAGCCGGCTCAGCCTGGGCTTCGCGGGGACTGCGGACAATCACCCGGGCCTCTCGACAACGAAACTGCGGCGAGAGGAAGCGCAGGCCGACTTCTCGCTTGATTACGGCTTGCCGGGCAAGCCCGGCTACGACTATCGGCGCCCGTTCGACTATTTCAGCTTCCAGGCCACCGCTTCAACGGCCAACGGGTTCGAGAACGTCATGACGCGCGGCCTGCTCATCGGGCGAGGGTACGGCGAAGGCGATCGGTTCCGTGGCCTGTGGGGCCTGTACGGCAGCTACGACTACATCGCACCGCAGCTCTTTCGCGTCTCGAGCACGGCCGTGTCGCTCGGAACGACGACGCAGTGGTGGCTGACGCGTTCGATTGCGCTGCAAGGCACCGCGATGGCTGGCGCCGGCTATGCAGCAGTGGGGTCGATACGCAGCACGAGCGCGACGGACTACCACTACGGGGTTGCGCCGCAGGCGTTGATTGCGCTGCGCCTCATCCTTGGCGAAAAAGCTTCGATCGACCTCACGGGTCGGGAATATTTCGTTAGCAAAGTCGCCGCAGGCAACCTCGGCGGCCATGACAACATTCTGCGGGCGGACCTCGCGTTTACCTGGCGCGTCCATAAGCAGCACGCGGTCTCGCTGAAATACCTGTGGTCGCGCCGCGATGCGACGTACCCGAGCGCCTCGGACATCAGCCAGACACGCGCCACGCTTGGAATCTTCTACACCTTGATCGGCCACGACCAGTTCGGGGCGGTCGAGTACCGCTGATCAAGGAGTGCGCTCGCCGCCGCTTGCGGCGGGCGAACGTCCCGCATCGACTCTAGAGGCGGCCCATCAAGAGCAGCACGAGGAGCACTACGACGATGAGCCCGATGCCGCCGGTGGGCCCGTATCCCCAGCCGCGGCTGTGCGGCCAGGCAGGCAGGACCCCAACGAGTGCAAGTACCAGGATGATGAGGATGATCGTTCCGATCGACATGTGAGTCTCCTTGGTTCGGCGTGATTGCCGCAAGTCTGTCCGCGATGCCTAGGGAACTCTGTGCGCTCACGTACATACCCTTCCCCGTGCATGGACTACCTTGCGCTTCATCTATGAAGCCTGTGACGGTTGCGCCTGCCGCGCTAGCCCAGCCGACTTCGCACGAGCTTGCCTTGTCCGGTTACTGGACCGCCCTCGGGACGGGCGGCCTGGACTTCCGCAAGCTCAATGCACTGCCCCTGCCTGAGCAAGTGGTCCTGGACGGCGCCGGGGTAGAGGCGCTCGACAGCATCGGTGCGCGCATCGTGCAGAAGTGGCTGGGACTCCTGCGTGCCAAAGGGCATGCGGTGGAACTGCGCGCATGGACACCGCAGTTCTCGCGCATGCTGGCGCTTGCGGCCGAGCACTCCAAACCCGCGCCCGCCTTGCCGCCCGACATCGGCCCGTTCGAGCGCGTCGGGCGCGCAACGATCGCCTTTTTGCAAGACGCCGGCGCGCTGCTGGCCTTCGTGGGGCAGGCCGGCGTTGCACTCGCCGGATGCGTCGCACATCCCTCACGCATGCGGTGGCGCCCGGTTTTGCACAATATCCGCACTGCAGGGTTCGATGCGCTGCCGATCGTCGGGCTCCTGTCCTTCCTGCTCGGGGTCGTGGTCGCGTACCAAGCGGCCACGCAATTGCGCGCGTACGGCGGGGCAATTTTCGTAGCCGACCTGGTGGGGCTGTCGGTGCTGCGTGAATTCGCGCCGCTCATGACCGCCATCATCGTCGCCGGCCGCTCCGGTTCGGCCTATGCCGCGCAGATCGGCACGATGTCGGTAACCGAGGAGATCGACGCCCTGCGCACCATCGGAATTTCGCCGATCGAGATGCTCGTGCTCCCCAAGGTGGTTGCGCTGGTCATCGCACTGCCGCTGCTTACTCTCTTCGCTGATCTCGCCGGGGTGATGGGGGGAATGCTCATGGCACGCGGGCAACTCGGGATGGGCTTCGACGTCTTCATCGACCGCGTCACCGCCGCCGTAAGCGTGACCTCCTATCTCACGGGACTTGGCAAGGCCCCGGTGTTCGCTGCGATCATCGCGGTGGTCGGCTGCTTCCAAGGCTTTCGCACCGAAGGCGGCGCGGACGCCGTTGGCAGGCAAACGACGCGCAGCGTGGTGCATTCGATCTTTCTCGTGATCGTAGCGGACGCGCTTTTCTCCATCGTGTTCAGCTTCCTCGACCTTTGATGAGCGCGGGTGAACCGGTGATCGAACTCAGCCATGTCGCGACGCGGTTCGGCGATCACGTCGTACACCGCGACATCAACCTGGCCATCCTGCGCGGCGAAATCTTCGCACTGATCGGGGGAAGCGGTTCGGGCAAGTCCACGCTGCTGCGCGAGATGATCATGTTGCACCGTCCGGACGAGGGCACGATCCACGTGCTCGGCGTCGACATCCTGTCGCTCGACGAGCGTGCGGCGCAACAGCTCCTGCCCCGCATCGGCGTCATGTTCCAGCAGGGCGGCCTGTTCGGGTCGCTCACCGTGCTCGAAAACGTCGGCCTGCCACTGCGCGAGCACACCTCGCTCGACAACGCGACGATCGACGACATTGCGGCCATGAAGATCGGGCTCACGGGCCTTGCACCGGAAACCGGCGCCCAGTATCCCTCGGAGCTGAGCGGCGGCATGCTGAAACGCGCGGCGCTCGCGCGCGCACTGGCGCTCGACCCGGAGCTCCTTTTCCTGGATGAACCCACGGCGGGCCTCGACCCTTCGAGCGCCGCGGGCGTCGATGAACTCGTGCTCGCGCTCCGCGAGCAACTCGGCCTGACCGTCGTCATGATCACGCACGACCTCGACCTCCTCTGGCAGGTGGCGGACCGCGTGGCCGTGCTCGGCGAAGGCACCTTGCAGGGCCTGGGCTCGATGCAGGAGCTCTCGCATCTCGAGGCACCCGCCGTGCGCCAGTTCTTCGACGGGCCGCGCGGCGCGGCGGCCACATTGCGCTCGAACGCCGAGCCACAAGAGAGGGTTGCATGGAAACAAAGGTGAATTACACGGTGGTCGGCGCGTTCGTGCTCGTGCTGAGCGCGCTGCTGGTTGCCGGCATCCTGTGGTTTGCGAGCGGCGGCGGCTTCCAGAAAAGCTATGACTTGTACCTCGCGCTGGTCGACGAGTCGGTGGCCGGGCTGTCGCTGAGCGCCCCGGTCAAGTACCGCGGTGTCGATGTGGGCAAGGTGAAGGACATCCGCCTCGACCCCGAGAATCCCGAGCTCGTGCGGCTCGTCTTCGCGATCGAACGCGGAACGCCCGTGAAGGAAGACACCGAGGCCGTCCTGAAGACCCAGGGCCTTACCGGCATTGCCTACGTTGAGCTGAGCGGCGGCAGCCGCGAGTCGCCACCGCTTCGTGCAAAAACGGCAGGTGGTTACCCTGAAATCCGCACCAAGCCCTCCCTCGCCGCGCGCCTTGAGAACGTGCTGACGACGGTGCTCGCAAAACTCGACTCGACCTCCGACAGCGTGAACAAGATCCTGAGCGAGGAGAACCTCGCAGCCTTCAAGAGCACGCTGGCCGATCTCTCCGTCGTGGCACGCACGCTCGCCTCGCGCAAGGACGCGATCGACTCGGGGATCTCGAGCGCGGCGCGCACTTTCGACAACAGCGCCAAGGTCACGGCCAAGCTGAATGCGGAACTCGGCCCGATGCTCGACCGGCTGAGCAAAAGTGCGGAGGCGGTGACCAAGATGGGCGAGGAGACCGCCCAGGCGGCCACGAGCGCCGGGCGGACGGCCGAATCCATCGGCTCGGACGTGAAGCGCTTTTCGGCCGACACCCTGCCCGAACTGCAGCGGCTGCTGGGCGAAGTGAACGCGCTCACGGTCACGTTGCGGCGCTTCATCCATGAAACCGAGCGCAATCCGCGCGGCTTCCTGTTTGGCCGCAAACCCGTACCCGCAGGGCCCGGCGAAGCTCCGGAATGAGGAACACGATGAAACTTGCCCACGCCTTTGCCTGCGCCGCAGCCTTGTGTGGCGTTCTCCTTGCCGGCTGTTCAGGCCTGGCGCCCACGCGCGCGCCGACTTCTCCGACGTTTTATTCCCTGGATTCCGGCAATGCCGCAGCCCCGGCCGCGCCTCGCCCCGCGGCAGCAGGGCGCTACACGCTCGTCGTAAACGACACCCAGGCCGCAGCTGGATACGACAGCCAGCGCATCCTGTATGTCCGCCAGCCCCATCGGCTCGAATACTTCGCGCACAGCGAATGGGTCGATCCGCCCGCCCGCATGATTTCCAGCCTCGTGGTCGGGGCGCTCGAAAAAAGTGGTGTATTTCGTGCGGTGGTGTCGGCTCCCGGATCGGCCTCGGGGGACCTCAGGCTCGAAACGGAGGTGGTGCTGCTCCAACAGGAGTTCGCGACCAAGCCGAGCCGTGTGCGCCTCGTCCTGCGCGCCTACCTTGCCGAGGACGCAACGCGGCAGGTGCTCGCCACGCGAGACTTCGAGGCCACGGTGCCCGCAGCGAGTGACGATCCCTACGCAGGCGTGGTGGCTGCGAACGCCGCGGTGCAGAACGTCCTGGACCAGCTGGTCGCGTTCTGCGCGCAGGCCATGTCCGGCTGGCAGCCGCGGCGGCCGGCTCCGCGCTAGAGCAAGCGGCCCCAGAGCCGCGAGGTGAACTCGCGGAAGCGGTCGACCAGCGAGCGGCGTTCCCAGGTTTCAAGTTCGATCTGGGTCGAGGCGGCGGCATCCTTCGCATGCGCTGCAATCATCTGCTGCGCGAATTCGCGCCCGAGGATCACCGCATTGATCTCGTCGTTGTCCAGCGCGCTCCGCCAATCGAGGTTGCTTGAGCCGACGCACGACCAGACGCCATCGACGATCGCAGTCTTGGCATGCAGCAGCGCCCCTTTGCGCTCGAATATCTTCACGCCCCCGGAGAGCAGCTCCGAATAATGCGAGCGGCCTGCATGGAAGACGACGGCCGAATCCGAGTGACTCGGCAGCACGAGCTTCACCTCGACGCCACGCCCTGCCGCGTCCAATAACGCTTTCTTCAGTTGCGGATCGGGTACGAAATACGCGTTCGTGATGTGGACGGACTTCTCGGCGTTCGTGATGGCCGAAACGAGCGTCAGGTAGATGAGGCTGAAAGGATCGTCCGGCGTGCTGCCGATCGCGCGCACGAGCTCCTTGCCGGGTGAGGCGAGCGCCGGGAAGTACTCGCGTTGGATGAGCGCGGGCCCCTTCTGCTTTTCCCAGGTCTTCATGAAAAGCTTCTGGAAATCGGCCACCACGGGTCCTTCGATCCGCACATCGGTATCCCGCCAGCCGCTCTTGCGATCAACCGGCGCCTCCCTGCCCCGGCCCGAGGAGCCGGTCGAATACACACTGCTGATGTTGATCCCGCCGAGAAACGCGGTACGCCCGTCCACGATGAGGAGCTTGCGGTGATCGCGGTTGTTCGGCAGCCACTCCGTCCTTGCAGTGAGCGGGTTGAGCGGATTGAACTCGAGGACCTGCACGCCCCCTTGCCTGAGGCGGTCGAAATAGCTGCTGGGCGTGCCGAAGGTGCCTGCGCTGTCGTAGATAAGGTTCACCTGCACGCCCTGCCCCTGGCGCGCGAGCAGCAGGTCGGCAAACTTGTTGCCCACCTCGCCCTCCTCCACGATGTAGGACTCGACATTGATGTGGTCCTTCGCGCCGCCAATGGCGGCGAACATCGCCTCGTAGGTGGCCGGGCCGTCCTGCAGCAGTTCGACCTTGTTGCCGAGGACAAGCGGGCTGCCGACGATCTCCTGCTCGAGGGCGATCTGCTTGTCGAGGATGTCGAGGTCGCCGGACTTGCGCTTGAGTTCGGCAATGATCGCTGCGCTGCGGGCGGGCGACAGCGCTCCCCTCGCCGTTTCGAACTTGGCTGCCTGCGCGGCATAGCGCTCATTGTGGAAACGGGCGTCGGGCAGCGTGGCGCACCCTCCGACGGCCATGAGAACGCAAGCAACCGCCGTATTGAGGGCGCGTGTCATTTTTCCTCTCCCTGCCCGAATATCCAGTGGGAACGCGTGCAATGGTGCCGCGACCGATTCGCAGCATCTGTACGCTGACGGACATAAAGCCGCGGTCAGAGCCCATTACAGTGATTTGGCGCACTGTGGCCACCCGCATCTTACAGTTGTGTGCGTTACCGAACAAACATGCCCCGCATGCCTTGGTTAATGTCATTTCGCCGAACAGTTTTTGCGACTCAAGACCGGCGATTCCACAACGATCAACAGACAAAGAGGGCAGCATGAACTTCAAATTGAAAATGACCACTGCAGCCGTCGCCGGCGCTCTGGCAATGGTGTTCGCCGGAACCGCGAGCGCCGCCATGTCGCGTGACGAGATGAAGACGGAGAAGGACCGCATCGAGGCCCAGTACAAGTCCGCGAAGGACAACTGCAAGAGCATGAAGGCCAACGCCAAGGATATCTGCATGGCCGAAGCCAAGGGCGCCGAGAAAGTTGCCAAGGCCGAGCTCGAAGCACGCGACAAGGGCACGCCGAAGGCGCAGGAGAAACTGCGCATCGAACAGGCCGACGCCGCGTACAAAGTCGCCAAGGAAAAATGCGAAGACATGAAAGGCAAGGAAGAAAGGGCTTGCAAGAAAGACGCGAAGGCCGCCCATGCCAAGGCAAAAGCCGATGCCAAGAACGACATGAAGACGGCCAAGGCCTCCGCACGCAGCGACAAGGCCACGACGAAGGCTCCTGCGGCCACGCCGGCGCCTGCACCCGCCCCGGCCAAGTAACCGCGGCGACGATCGAACTCCTCGTAGGGATTGGCGGGCCTCAGGGCCCGTTTTTTTTGCCTAGCGCGCCGCGGTTGCCGGGGCCGGAGCACCCTTGGGCGCGTGCGGCACGATCTTGCGCACTTCCTGAACAATCTCGGCGCACTTCGGGTCGACGCCCGGTCCGGTTTCGATGAGCGGCAGCAGCGCCAGCAGCGGGTTCACCAGCCCGAGCAGGAGCGCACCGCCGCCGCGCGCGACCACTCGCGGCACATCGAGTGCCACGGTCGGCTTGGCGAAGCTGCCTCTCACATAGATGGGGCCGCGCAGCGCGACGGGACTGAAGCGCTTGGATTTCGGCGCGAGCGCAAGGTCGAGCGATTCCTTCCCGAGATCGATGGTGCCGTTTCCGAGAACGGTGGAGACGTCCGTATCGAGGATCAGCGCATTGGTCGACATGACGCCGCCTCTCACGCCGAAGTCCGCCACGCCGCACTGCAGGTTGATGCGCCTGTCGCCGGTGAGCTTCAGCTGCAGGATCTCGACCAGGTGCAGGCCGACCTGCTGCATGACCATTTCGCTGATCTGCCCGTTCACGATGAGTATCCCCGCGCGGCCGTTGGACGTCGCCAGCATGCGCCCCACCGAGTTCCCGGTACCTTCGAGATCGAATTCGCCGTTCACCTCGCCGATGCTCGCCTTCTTCAAGTCAAAGGTCGGGAAAAGCTTGGCAAGCTGGAGCTTGCGCGCCGCGATTTTCGCGCGAGCGCGGATCGGGTCCTTGCGGCCGTCCAGGGACACCAGGCCGCGCAGGTGGCCGCCTGCAATGCCGAAATCGAGCGGGTCGAGCGTCAGCAGCGCGTTCTGCATCTTCAGGTGCGTGTTCAGGTTCTCGATCGGCAACTCCTTAGCCCGCCGGATCGTCTGCGCGCGCAGTGTTACATCTGCATCGACCGCATTCCATCGATCGGTCTTGAAAGGAATCTCGGGCAGGACATGGCTTGCCTTGGCGGTTTGTGCGGGCGCCGGTTTCGCGGGCGTGGTCGGTGTGGAGACCGGTGCCTTGGTGCCGATCAGGGGACCGAGATCGTCGAAGTCAAGCAGCTTCGAGGCCAGATCGGCCTTGACGAACGGCCGCTGGCCCGCGTTCTCGACTGCCAGCGACCCCGACAAGTCGCTCTTGCCCACCGTGCCGGAAAACTTCTCGTAACGCCATGTCGAGCCGCTATGCACGATATGGCCGCCGGTCGAATAGGCATGGGTTTCAGGGAACGGGATCCCGAACAGCGGATACAACTGCGCCAGGCTCGGACCCCGGATCGCCATCTGCATGTCCATTGCGGTAAATTTGAGCAGGCTCGTGATGGTGCCCTGCGCTTTGATGGACGTGCCGCCCACGGTGCCTTCGACATTGAGCGGATAAGGCAGCGACTCGTCGTTCAGCCTGAGCACGGAGCCGCCCGTCCCTTTCCCGGACATCGCGAGGCCTTTGTACTGGCCCTTGGTGCTGAACACGATTCCGGTCGCGTCATTTGCACCGCCCTGCGTGTCCTGCGTCGAGATGTCCGCAAGCAAGCTCGTCTTCTGCTTTACGTCGTCGTAACCAAGGCGGCCCCGATCGAGAAGCAGGCGCCCTATGGGAATGCGTGCCTTCTCATCTGACTGCTCGCGATCCAGGAGCCAGCTCTTTCGGCCGTCGGCAGCCTGCTCGAGGAAAACCACGGGCTGCGTGAGGCGAACTTCCGGGAACAGCAGGCGCTTCCGGAAAAGCTCGAGCAGGTTGATCGTGAATTCCGCATCCTCGACGCTCACCATCTGGCGCTCCTTCGCCCAGTCTGGATTCGCGAAGGTAACCTTTCGTGCATGGATGCGAGGCGATGGCCAGCCGAGCCGCACGCTGAGGTCGCCCCCTATGACGAGCTCCCGGCCGGTCTTCTCCGTTACCTGCCGCTGGATCGGCCCGCGGGCCCAGTTCCAGCCGAACAGCAGGATCAGTACGTAGGCGAGCACCGGCAGCGCAATGACAACGATTGCGACCCATTTCAGCAAGCGGGGAACGATGATTGCGATCGGAAGCGGCCGGTGAAGGGAGCGTGGCGGGACAAATCACCGCCGTGGCAAGTGTGCGCGCACTCTGCAAAAGGCTCGGTGCGTTAGCGTACTGAGCACGATCGGCGGACGCCCCAGCATCGAGTGCTCAGTAAGTCGCCCATTCCCACAAGGAGCACACAATGCAGACAACCGACCCCACCACCGGATTCCCGACCGGCGGCTCGAACGGCAGCGGCAACACCGGCATCGAAGGCACCATGAATCGCACAGCTTCGAGCGCGCACGGGGTAGTGGACCGCGCCGCTTCGGCCGCGCGTCCGGTCATCGATCGCGTCGCAAGCTCGGCCCACCAGGCGCTAGACAAGGCTGTGAGCGTTGCCGGTCCGACGGCCGAATGGCTGAACGAGCGCAAGGAAACACTGAAGCAAACGCAGGACCGGCTCGTCACCGACACTCGCGACTATGTAACGACGAACCCGCTCAAGGCCGTCGGCATCGCGCTCGCCGCAGGTCTCATCATCGGCCGCCTGATGCGCTGAGGGTGGAGAGAGTGGCGAAAGTGCAAGCGGCGGCGCTGCGCGCGCTGGCGTGTGTTGGGCTGGCGGCATCCGGGTTTCATTCCGCACCCTCCTTCAGTGAGGAGACCGCGAAAGAACCCGTTGCGGTGGAGGCAAAGCAGGCGAAGAAGGCGGACTTCGGCGACGAAGCCGCCTCGCCTGCGGCGCACCAGGTGGCCGATTGGGCCCTCGCATCGGGAGACACCAAGACCCTGCCTTTTGTCATCATCGACAAGATCGCTGCGAAGGTCTATGTCTTCGAGCCGGAGGGTCAGCTTCGGGGGGCCGCACCGGCGTTGCTCGGTATCGCGCGCGGCGACCACATTGCGCCTGGCATCGGCAACTTGCCGCTCGGTCGCATCAAGTTGTCGGATCGCACGACGCCCGCGGGGCGCTTCGAGGCCGCGCTTGGCCGCAACGCCAACGGTAAAGACATTCTGTGGGTTGATTACGATTCGGCGCTTTCAATGCACCGCGTCGTGACGGGCAACGCGAAGGAACGCCGCGCCCAGCGCCTCGCTACGCCCACCCCGGACGACAACCGCATCTCGTTCGGCTGCATCAATGTGCCGGTGCCGTTTTTCGACAAGGTCGTCAGCCCCTCCTTCAAGGGCACGGCCGGCATCGTTTACGTGTTGCCGGAAGTGAAACCGCTCCGCGAAGTATTCGCTTCTCTACCTTAGCGGAACTTGCTGTAGGAAACCGCCTACCTGTTCCCCCGCGCAGCGTACGGCACATTCAGAAAGACTCCAATAGTGGAGCGGTGTCCGAATAATTACATTGGCTCTGTCGTCGGAGCGGCCAGACGTTTGTCGCCCTTCGAGCCACTGGTCCTTTCGAACACGCTTTTAATTGGAGGCACAATGAAAACCGAAATCCGCATGGCCCTGCTCGCGCTGGCTTCCGTATCTGCGCCGGCGCTCGCGCAGGACGTACCGCAGTGCGCGACTCTCTACGATAGCGGCAAGCAGATGTTCTCCGCTGCCGGTGCTCCCGAGGGTGCGTACAACCGCCAATGCTTTCTCACCGTGACGCCGAAAGACGGCCCGAATTCTTCGGCGGATTTCCCGCGGCTTTCCCAATACCCCGGCCCGCAGATCCCCGAGGGGACTTATGAGATCACGCTCGCCGGCGGTGGTGGCGGCGGTGGCGGCGGCGGATTCCTCGCTTCCGGCGGCGGCGGTGCGGGTGCGGTGCCCGTCAAGGTCAGCCAGTACCTCACGCCTGGTGTTTACAAGCTGACGATCGGCACCGGCGGTCGCGGCGGCGCGCCAGGCACGGTTGTCGGCGGCAATGGCGAAGAAGGCGCGCCGACGTCCATCACCAAAGCGTATTCGAACGAGACGGTCGCCGGATTCCGCGGCGCCGACACTTGGGCCCGCGCTCCGCAGACCCAGAACTACATGGTGGCTTCGGCCCGCGGCATTCCCGCTCCGGGACCGGACGGCACGATAGCCGATGGTAAAGGCGCCCCCGGGGTGGCCGGCTTGGGCAGCGGCGGAAATGGTGGACGGCTGCCGGATCCGGGTGACGGGCGCAGCTACGAGCGTCCGGCCCAGGACGGCGCGCCGATGCAGGTAGCGGGCATCCCGACGGGCAAGCCCGGCCGCGGCGGTCCGCGCGATGGCGGTGGCGGCGGTGGCGCGAGCCTCGGCGATGGCGGTGACGGCAAGTCGATCGTCGCCGGCGGCGACGTGCAGTCCGGCGGACGTGGCGGCGATGGCTTCGTGATGCTGCGCCCGATCCAGGTTGCGCAGGCCACACCCGCACCGGTTGCGGCACCTGTGCCGCAGCCCGCGCCTGCCCCAACGGTTGCGCCCCGCAGGCGCGACCGGAACTAAGGTCCGCGCTGGAGCGACACAATGTGGATTGGGAGTGTTTGTTCCAGTGAGGCCTGCCGGCCCGGCGTGAATCTCCTGCACGCCGCCGCCGGCAGGCCGGTTGCAAGTACCAACGCAAGACAGGAACCGCCCGGGTCGCTTGCCCGGGCGGCCTCCTGCGTTTCTACAGCCGCTCTCTTTGCGGCCTGTGCACTGCTTCCGCCTGCCGTGGTTGCTGGAGCACCAACTGGAGTGTCCCGAAGCGAAAATACTTCAGCGGTCCGTCATGCCGATTTCGGCAGTCAGGCCGTCACACCCACCGTGCGCAAGTTCGGTGACTGGATCGTCGATTCCGGCGACCACAAGGCGCTGCCCTTTGCCATCATCGACAAGACCATGGCCAAGCTTTACGTCTTCCATCCGGACGGCCATCTGCGCGGTGCCGCGCCCGTATTGCTCGGCTTGGCCAAGGGCGACGATTCGGTCCCGGGAATCGGCGAGCGCGAACTCTCCGACATGCCGCCCGAAGTACGCACGACGCCCGCGGGCCGGTTCGTTGCCTCGATGGGCCGCAACGCACATGACAAGGATGTCGTGTGGGTCGACTACGACGCCGCAGTTTCCATGCATCGCGTGATCAATACGAACCCGAAGGAGCGCAGGCCGCACAGGCTGGCGACGCCCACCCCCGCAGACAATCGCATCTCGTTTGGCTGCATCAACGTGCCCATCAAGTTTTTCGACGATGTGGTCGTGCCGAGCTTCGAAGGCACAAACGGGATCGTGTACATCCTCCCGGAGGTGCACCCGCTGCAAAAGGTCTTTGCCGGCTACCACGACTCCGGAAAACCCTCAGGCAATACCGCAGCTAACCGCCCCCGCGGCTCCACCGCCGGCAGCGAATAGGCCGTTGCAAGGTCTTTTGCGAACCGCCTGTGTGCGGCAGCGCACAGAACCAGGCAATGTCGGCACGCAATGATCGCGCCCATGAGTCCGCAGCCCGCAAAAAGGGTTTGCGCCCCATGACCGAGACAGCCCGCACTTCATTCACACAGATGCACACCACCCGCTTCAAATACTAGGAGATCGAAAATGAAATCGTCGCTTAAAAGAATCCTATGCAGTTTTCTGGTAATCGCAATGGCCATGCTGCCTTTCCAGTCGGGGCAAGCCAGCATGATCGGTTCGGATGCGGTGATCGCTTCGCCGGCTTCGCAAGCCGACCGCAACACGGTGACGAATTTCCTGAACCGCGCCGAAACGGCCTCCCAGTTGCAGGCCCTCGGCGTCGATCCCGTCTCGGCCAAAGAGCGCGTGGCCAGCATGACCGATGAGGAAGTGGCCTCCCTGGCCGGCAAGATCAACCAGCTGCCCGCAGGTGCCGACTCGAGCGCAGGTGCAATCATCCTGCTGATCGTGATCATCTGGGCGATCTGGTACTTCGCATTCCGCCGCTGATTCGGCGAACCAGCAGGACAGGCGCGCCGGGACCCTTTTTCCCCTTCAGCAGGGACTCATGACCCCGGCCGCAGTCGTCCGAAGCGCCCGCCTCGCGGCGGGCGCTTTTTTTATGGCCGTAATCTGCGGCTGCGCTTCACTCGTCCCGCAGACCATGGCATTGCGCGACGCCTGGCCCGAGGGCGTCCCCGGACGCACGGAAATGGCGGACGTGCCGTTCTTCCCGCAGGAAGACTACCAATGCGGGCCCGCCGCCCTGGCAACGAGCCTCGTCTATTCGGGCGTGAAGACCAGCCCGGATGCGCTTGTCAGCAAGGTGTATATCCCCGAGCGCCAAGGCAGCCTGCAAGCTGAAATGCTCGCCACGCCGCGCCAGTTCGGCCGCGTGGCGTACCGCATCGAGCCTCGATTCGCCGACCTTATCCGCGAAGTGGCCGCCGGCAATCCGGTGGTGATCCTGCAGGACATCGGTCTGGGCTTCTTCACGAAATGGCATTACGCGGTCGTCGTCGGCTACGACTATCCCGCCGGCGAACTGTACCTGCGCTCGGGCGAAAAGCAGCGCGAAAAAACCCCCTTTACGATCCTCGAATACACATGGAAAAAAAGTAACTACTGGGCCATGGTGGCGATGCCGCCGGGCCGCCTTCCCGTAACCGCGACCGAAGCGACTTATCTCCCGGCAATCGCCGCGATGGAACGCGTCGGCGACAAGCGCGCCGCGCTCGAAGCGTATGCAGCGGCCCTCGAGCGCTGGCCCGGGAGCCTCGGCGCGAGCGTAGGCCTTGCCAACCAGCACTACGCGCTGGGCAACCTCGGGGAGGCCGAGACCGTGTTGCGGCAGGCTTCTACTCGCCATCCCGAGTCTGTGGTGGTGACCAACAACCTTGCGCAGACACTCTCCGACCAAGGCCGCAACGAGGAGGCACTCAAGCTCATCGACCACGCCAAGGCCGAGCCCCCGTTGGCCGCTTCCGTGGCCGAGACGCGCGGCCTCATCCTGCAGCGCCTGAAGCAGAAAAAGTAGCCGGATCCGGCAAGGTGCCGTGCTCTCGATGGGGTAGTCTTCCCCCGGAGGGGAGAGAGGATGGCAGTCAACAACCTGACGCTGTTTGCCGCGTGCGTAGCGATCTGGAGCACGACGTGGTTGGCGATCACGTTCCAGCTCGGGACCGTCTCCGCCGAGACCAGCGTCGCGTGGCGCTTCATTTTCGCCGGCGTTCTTGTGGCCCTCTACTGCAAGACGCGGGGACTATCGCTCAGGTTCGCGCGCAACGAGCACGTGGCGCTGGCCCTCATGGGCATCGCCATGTTCAGCGCCGGGTATATCTGCATCTATCACGCCGAAGCGTACCTGGCCTCTGGGCTGGTTGCGGTCGGCTTTTCGGCCGGGCCGCTGCTCTCGATGTTCGGCATGCGCGTGTGCTTCGGACAGCGCCTGACTGCGCGCATGGCGATCGGCTCGGCGCTGGGTATCCTCGGCATCGCACTCGTGTTCTGGCCGGAGTTCGCGCGCCTCACGCAGGCGACCGGCGCGCTGCGCGGCGCCACGCTGACCGCCCTCGCGGTGGTTGTGTCGACCATTGGCGGCCTTCTCGCTCACCGCAATTTCAAACACGGACTGCATGGCCTGCCGTCGATCGCGTGGAGCATGGGCTACGGCGGCGCGTCTGCGCTGGCCGTCGCGCTCATGCTGGGTCGCCCGCTCGAGATCGGCACGACGCCTGCTTACCTGCTGTCCCTCGTCTACCTCGCGGTTGTAGGGTCGGTTGCTGCGTTCGTCGCGTGGCTCACGCTGATCGGGCGCGTCGGCCCGGCGCGGGCGTCTTATGTGGGCGTGATGGTGCCGGTCGTCGCCCTGCTCATCTCCGCTGTCTTCGAGAATCTCGCCTGGCATCCGCTCATGGCCGCCGGCATGGCGGTGTCCGTGGCCGGCAACGTCCTGGTGCTGAACGCAAAAGCCTAAGCAGGGCTACAGCGCGCCCGTATAGACGTGGCCCGAGGGCTTGCCCTGTCGCGCGATGCAGTTCAGCGTCTTTGCGGATCATGGATTAGTCTTCGGTCTTCGGCCTTCGCCGATAGCGGAGAGCGAACTCGCTCGACTCCTTCATCCTCGTCAAGATTGCCTGCGCGGTCGTGATCGTGGTGTCCGCCTCGCGGGCAACCGAGCGTCTCGGCCCCGTGCTCGGCTCGATGATCGCGACGCTGCCGGTATCCACGGGCCCGATCTACGTGTTCCTCGCAATCGACCACGGACCGCTGTTCATCTCGGACTCGGCGCGCATGGGCGTGGTCGCGGTCGTGGCCACCGTTGGGTTCGTGGCGATGCATGCGCTGATCGCCCAGCGTCATGGGACGTTTCTCTCGTGGCTCGGCGCCATCTCGGCCTGGTTCGTCGTGGCTTACCTGATGCAGTTGAGGGAGTGGTCGTTCTTCGAAGGCTGCGCCTTGTTTGCCATAACTTTTGTGGCCGGCATCTGGGGCTTGCGACGTTACGTCGTCGATATCAAGCCGCCGCCGCTGCCCCGCGTGCGGTTCGACCTCGCCCTGCGCTCATGCCTCGTGGCTGGTGTGGTGATCGCCACGACGATCGCGAGCAACGCGCTCGGGCCGTCCACAACCGGAACGCTCGCGACCTACCCGGTGGTGTTCACGTCGCTGGTGCTTATCCTGCAGCCCCGCTGCGGCGGACCGTTCACTTCGGCGCTGCTCGTGAATTCCCTCAAAGGCCTGATCGGCTTTGGCGCCGGACTTGCGACCATCCATCTCGCGGCCGCCCGCATGAACTCGGCTGCGGCGCTTCTGCTGGCCCTGGCGGTGGCCGTCAGCTGGAACTACGGGCTCTTCAGGCTGCGCGCCCGGCCAAGGCAGAAAGTCGAGCATTCGCTTCGTTAGGACGAACGCTTCGGAAGCACTTAGTGAGCAATCGTACAGAAGCGCTCCCTCCCGATGCTCATGCTGCTTTCCTCGAAAAGGAAAACCAACATGAGACAAGAACTCTTCGATCGGCCCGGTACCCCTCAGGACCTCGGCCGGATCAATGCGAACGACCCCCGCGAAGTCCGGTATTGGACCAACGAGCTCGGCGTGGACGAGCGCACGCTTAAGACCGCAGTAGAGCAGGTCGGGCCGTGGGCGGCGGTCATCCGCCAGCATTTGCGAAGCAACCACGGACGGGGCTGAAAGAGCCCGCGCGGGCCGTTGTCAGCGGCTTGGCCGCTTATTTGCCAAAAAAGGGACGCTGTGTGCGCGACGGCACAGATGGATGCGCCCGAAACCGGCACAGTGGGCCTGCGACCGTCAGTATCTTTCCGCTTTTACTGCCAGGTCATGAGGTTCGATTTCAGGCAAGGCGGATTACTTTGTAGGCGAGGAAATAATGACAACCCCATTTCGCATAGCAGTGCCGTGCGCTCTGGTACTGGGCTTGGCAGCCGGTGCCACGCAGGCACAAAACGTTTCACCCGACCAGAGGGAGACTTGGACGGAGAGTTCCCGGACGCAAGTCTGGAAGAACGCCTTCGGCGAGTGCTGGCACAGCGCGTACGGCCCGCCCCCGCCCGCGAACCTCTGCGGCCCGCAGGTTGCGCAGTACACGCCGCCGCCCGCGCCCGCTCCGGTCATAGTGGCGCCGCCGACGCGTCTTGCGCCCGAGCCTGCGCCCGCAGTGGCCCCGCCGCCGCCCGCACCGGCCCCGGTCATCGCACCGGCTCCGCGTAGGGATCGCGGCTAGCGTTTGCCTGACCGGTCCGCCGTGTCCTCACGGCGGACCGGGTTTCAGGTCGCGCGACTTTCTTATTTCGGTCCGGTGGCCACCGCACAGACGGCCCCCTGCCACCCGGGCATGCTGGGCACATGAAAATTCCACCAGCGCTCGAAGCGAACAATCAGGGACTGATCGGCGTGCGGATCCGCGTTCATGACCCTCTCGTCGATAACATCATCGTTCCGATCTCTGCCGAGCACTACCGCGGCCTGGATCCGCACGAGCTCGAGCTGCACCTGAGCAACTCCCTTTTGATGACCGCTTTTGAAGGGCAGCTGGCCGAAAAGCACGAGCTCTACCAGTTGCCGAACACGCCGGAGGCCGAATGAAGCACCTCGCCCTCCCCGTGCTGATTGTGGCAATGATGTTCGTCGCAATCGCAGGCTATGCGCACGACATGCCGCCGACCACCACGGACATCGCCTCCGCAACGCTCCCATAACGCCGATGTGCAGTAGCGCACTGAGGCGCCGGTGACCTGATTTCATTATGGATGCCCGGTTACGAATTGAAGGGCCCGTGGACGAGATCGAACGCCTCGAGCAAGCGCTGGTTAAAGCCGCTTTCGAATTGACTGCGGCTACCGGTGCACTTGCCTTTTCGATCCCGGTTCCGGACACGATGCCGAAGCTGTACGTGTGCCTCGGCGAACGGGACGAGATTCGCGTCCTGCTGGACGACTGGTCCGAAAGCGAGGCGCAGGAAACCGCGCCGCGCGAGCGACCTTCGCTTCGACTCGTCCGATAACTTTTTTAGCGGGAGACCGACATGCCTGACCCATCCGCCGTTCGCGGCGAACAGGATCGCGTCCGGATCAACATGGACGAGGAAGCCGAAGTGCAGTTCTGGATGAACGAGCTCGGCGTCGATGCGCGCACGCTGAAGCAAGTCATCGCGCAAACCGGTAACACGGCGAAGGCCGTGCGGGAACATTTGCAGCGGCGGCTCGGCGCGCGATAAGCCCGCGCCGCAATAACTGCACGAACCGGCGACGCACACATACGTGCGAAACCGTACTGAAGCGGGACTGGGTGCGCTGCATCCTCGGCCAACTTCAGGAGACCCTGCATGACCGCTGTCCGCAAGACGGACGACACCCTCAGCCGATCTCGTCAGCGCAAGGCCGCCGCTTCAGATGAGACGGGCGTCCTCAGCGAACGCAGTTCGCGAAAACGCACTCGCAAATTGGTCGCCTACCAGTCACGCGCATCGGCGGCCGACTTGGAGCGCTACCAGCGCTGGCTGGGCGTATTCCGATAAGCCCTATGCAGTTGTAAGTCTCACCGCGTCCTTCAGTAAGGTCGAATCGATCCTCAGGCGGCTCCCTCCTGACCATGCCGCAAAACGGGCCCTGCGCGACGGGCGATCGCTTGTCGAGATTGCGCACTGCGTCGAGGGAATGCAGCCAGACATCCTGCGGCCGCTCCTGGCGATGAATGTGGTGCATCGAAGGCGCCGCCTGACGGGCCGGGCACCGCATCTGGACCGCCGCCTCCTCCATCGGGCAAGGTGACCTCAAAAGCCCGTGGAGGGTGACCACGACCGCACGGCGGGTCTTTTGGGGGGTTAGGACGGACTGGCCTGACCTCCCGGGCTGATACGCACCTGGAGATCTCACTTCCTCTCGGGGGATGTGAAAAAGGGTAAAGTCCTAGTCGAACCGGGGGAGCGCATTTAGGCTTTGCGCCTACGACGAATTGTCCTGATCTCCGGGGGGAGAGAAAAGTGCAACAGCCGAGCGCATCGAAGTTGCGTCGCAAACCGCTGGGAGTGGAGACGTCCAAGGGACACACCTATGTACTTTGGGACGACCTCGCGGGGTTCGGTGCGGCCCGTAGCGACCTCGCCCTCCAGCACCTGCTGACGACCGTATGTGGACTCGTCGGTGCGCAAAATGCGTACTGGCTGGGCGCCGTGCGGGTAGCGGAGGACGAGCGCGATCCCCTGCTCGGCTGGCATCCACGTGCGGCCCGTTATTTGCACCCCTTGGCCGCTGCGAAGAAAGGCGTGTCCCACAAGCCGCAGTCGCGCTGCAACCGGGGTGGGATAGAGGACCTCACGTCAGTTCATGTGCGAATGGCAGGGCGTTATCGCGCCTACCGCCTGCGCGACATTGTCTCGCCCCAATGGTTCGAAGGCGACGCTTACGCACGTTACGTCGATCAGGGAATTCACGACTCGCTCGTAGTGGGTGTCCCCGTAACCAAGACGGCCGAGGCGTACTACGGATTCCTGAAAACACGGGCCAACAACCCTTTCACCGAGGAACACCGAGAGGTCGCCCTGTACGCGATGCGCGGCCTGGCCTGGTTTCACCGCAAGGTCATGCTGGCCGAGGGACTCCTCGGGGCGCGTTCGCCGCTTTCCCCGATGGAACGAAGGGTGCTTTCGCTCCTGCTCACGGAGCACTCGGAGAAATGCATTGCCGCAAACCTCGATGTGGCGCCGGCGACGCTTCACTCTTACGTGCGGGACGTCTTTCGCAAATTCGGCGTGAGCGGGCGCAACGGGCTGACGGCCCTCTGGCTCGGCGGCACCACCTTGACGCGTTGACGACGCTGTCCTGAAAACAAAACGCGGCCTCGTGGGCCGCGTTTCGCGTCTTGCCCAAAGTACAGGACTATTTCTTCAGCGCTGCGGCCTTGCGCGGCACGTCGCTCATGCTCTTCGCGATCAGCGCAAAGAGCCCCGCGATGCCGTTGTCGATCCCATCTTCTTCCGCTTCGGAGATGCCGCCCGTCTTGGCTTTGACGATTGCCGCTTTCCCCGCGGCGATGGAGTCGTCGATCTGCTTCTTCTCGGCCGCAGTGATGCGTTGGACCTCCATGCCTTCATTCGTGAGCACGGCCGCCGCCTGGAACAGGTTGTCCCAGCGGGTCTCGTTGGCCGGATGGAGCGCCTTTGCTGCCACTGGTGCTGTCGCTGCGGCCTTCGTTAGGATCGCAACGGCAGCCGTCTTGCGCGGCACGTCGCTCATGTTCTTCGCGAGCGTCGCGAAGAGCGCCGCGATACCGTTGTCGATCCCATCCTCTTCCGCTTCCGAGATGCCGCCCGTCTTGGCCTTGGCGATCGCCGCCTTACCCGAGGCGATGTAATCGTCGATCTGCTTTTTCTCGGCCGCAGTGATGCGGTGGACCTCCACGCCTTCGTGCGTGAGCACGGCTGCCGCCTGGAACAGGTTGTTCCAGCGGGTCTCGTTGGCCGGGTGAAGCGCCTTTGCCGGCGCTGCGGCCTTTGCCAGGGTCGCAACGGCGGCCGCCTTGCGCGGAACGTCGCTCATGTTCTTCGCGACCATTGCGAAGAGCGCCGCAAGACCGTTGTCGATCCCATCCTCTTCCGCTTCCGAGATGCCGCCCGTCTTGGCCTTGGCGACGATCGCCTTCATCTGCGCGATGTAGTCGTCGATCTGCTTTTTCTCGGCCGCAGTGATGCGGTGGACCTCCATGCCTTCGTGCGTGAGCACGGCTGCAGCCTGGAACAGGTTGTTCCAGCGAGTCTCGTTGGCCGGGTGGAGCGGCTTTGCGGCTGCCGGCTTCGCCGGCGCCGCTGGCGCCGTTGGTGCCGGCTTGGGCTGCGCCGCCGCATCAAGCGGCAGGAGCAGCGCCAGCACCAGCGTCCCTAGTGTGAAGCGAATCGTTTTGGACATGTGAGCGTCCTGCTACTTCTTGGCCGCTACCGGGACAAGGGGATTCGCCTTCTTGCGCGGCTCGTCGCTCATGGCTTTTGCAATGACCGTCATCTCGTTAGCGATGGCGTTGTCGATCGCGTCTTCCTCGACCTCGCTGATCCCGTCCTTCTTGGCAGCGGCAATCTGCGCCTTCACCTTGGTGATCGTGCCGTCGATCTGTGTTTTTTCCGCCGGCGTAATGCGCTTGACTTCGGCTCCTTCGTGGGCAAGGACGGCCATCGAGGCCAGCATGCTGGTCCAGCGCACTTCATTGGTGGGCTTGTGCGCTTTTTTTGCCGTGCTCTTTGCCTGGGCCTGCACAGCACTGGGCACTGCGAACGAAAGCACTGCAAATGCCAATACAGCCGAACGAATCAGGTTGTTCATCATTTATCTCCTCGAAATTATGTAGTCGAATAGTTGGCACGAACATCCGCCCGAGCCTGATTGAGCGGAAAAAGCCCGGCCGCCTTCGCGGCCGAGCCCGTTACCGAAACGCGGTTACTTCTTGGCAGGTGCCGGTGCCGGTGCCGGAGCCGCGCCAGCGGTCTTGTGGGTATCCGGATGAGGCTGCACATGAGTCATGACAGCGTGATGCGAGTGATGACATTCCGTCATGAACGCGTCATGGCTCACCGTGCCCACGAAATGATGGGCGAGATGGTCGCAAGAATCCGCAGCATGCTTTGCCACCGCAGCGTGGGTGGCCTTGCCATGGCTTTCGACTTTATGCAGGCCGTGCTTGGGTGCTGGTGGCGGGGCGGGCTTTTTAAGGCTCGTCGGATGGGGGGGAATGCCGCTGGGCTGCGCGGCGCCTTGTCCGAGGGCGGAGCCTACGGAAAAAAGCAACGCGATCGAACCGCACGCAACCAGCTTCGAGTGCAAATGAAATTTCATGAGATAGAGCTCCCTTTGTGCTGCATGTAAGAAATACGAACGGACTGACTACGCTTATGGTTCCTCGCCTGACGCCCCCAGTCGCCGCTCGACCGGGTGCATCGGCGAATTGCTACGGGTTGGGTGGCGGCGTTCCGCAGCGCAGGCCACGTATCCCGCGGGAACGGAAGCCGCACTGGGCCCGGTGGTGTAAGCGGCCAGCGCGGTACCGGCCGAACAAAGTACGCCCATGCCAAATGCGATGAAAACCGTCAGACGATTTCTTTTCATGATTCTCCCTCCCCGGAGTCAGTGAAAAACTAACGAATTCGCGATTCTCCTGTTATGCGCCAACGGCGATACCCCCTAATTAGGGGGGGCAATAAAAACGCGGCGTGATATAAATTCGGCCGTCGACTGAATCAGTCACGAACGAACTTAAGTTTCCCGGGGGGGGAATCACTTGCGATTGCTGATTGTGCGAATTGCCTGCACGCGGCTTTCGTTCGCCTTCTGCTCCGCTTCCTGCCCGGGCGCAGACACGTATCCATGACAAAGATTTACAAACAGAGGAAGCAAATGCACGCAAAGCACATCCTTCGTTTCGCGCCGGCAATCAATTCGGTTCTCGCGGTTGCGGTTGCGCTGTCCCTTGTGGGTTGCCAGACGCCCGGACCGATGTTCGGTTTGGCCGATCGGGAGTTGACCCGGCCTGAAGACCGGTTGTATGCGCGCATTCCGCAGAACCGCCTCTCGACGCCGACGCGCAAGCTCACCGCAGACGGCATCAAGGCGCTCGACGAACGCGATTACGAGAAGGCCTCGGACATCTTCAACCTCGCGGTGAAGACGGACATCACCAATTCGCAGCTGCACCTGCTCAACGCCTACACTTATCACCAGCGCGCGAGAAACGGCGAGAGCGCGCTCTTCCCGCTCGCCGAGCAAGGCTACGAGCAGGCCGTGCAGTTCGACCAAAGCAACTGGGTCGCGAAGTACTACCGCGGCCTCATGTACCTCGACCAGCGCGAATACTCCCGCGCCCAGTCGAGCCTCGCCGACGCAGCGCTTTCCTCGGCGAACGATCCGGACCTGCTCTACGACCTCGCGGTCGCCTCGTATTACGCCAAGGACCCCAAGACCGCAGCCGGGGCGCTCGAGAAGCTGCGCGAGCTCTACCAAGGCAGGCCCGACGACCCCCGCACGCTCCGCGCAGCCGCGATCGTCAGCGCCGCGCTGAACCAGCCCGAGCAGACTCAGGAGTACCTCGGCCGTTTTCGCAAGGTGGCCACCAGCCAGTCCGAAGCCGATTGGGTCGAGCGACGCACGCAATCCTGGCAGGACGTGTACACGCGTGGGAATACGCAACTCGCCCAGCAGCCGCCCGGGCTGCAGCTGGCCCAATTGCCTTCGCTGCCCGGTCTCGGCGCCCCCGCGGCCCCGGGTGCGCCGGGCGCCCCCCCGAAGCCGGGCGCGTTCCCGGCCTTTGGCGCGCCGGCCGCGCCGAGAGGCCCGACGGACTTCGTCGAAAAGCAAATGGCGATGGTCGATGTGGTGATCCTCAGTACCGAGGAGAACAACACGACCGCCATGGGCGTGAACCTCCTGCAGGGCCTGCGAATCCAGTTCGGCAATTCGACGGCCGGGACGGCGGCGTTCGCGCGGGGCCGCACGATCACGCGCGACCTCAACAACACGGCCAATGACGTCAACACGAGGACGATCACGCGGCTGATCAGCATCCCCGGCATTACGTACACGCTGAACATCGCCAATGCGAACAGCCGGAACAGCGAGGTGATCGCGCGGCCGACGCTCGTGGCGCTCGGCGGGCAGCCTTCGCAGTTCTTCTCCGGGACCGACATCGTCGGCGCCGCGGTTTCGGGCGGCCTGGGCAGCGCGGTGCAGATCCAGAAGGAGGTCGGCATCCGCCTGGCCGTCCTGCCGGAATTCCTGCCCGACAACCTGATCAAGCTGCAGGTGACGGCGGAGCGCACCTTCCTCACGAACCCGAGCAGCAACGTCGTGTTCGATTTCCGCCTGGACACAACCAAGACCATGGTCAGCGCCAACGTGGTGATGCGCTACGGCGAAACGCTGATCCTGAGCGGCTTGACCGAGCGCAACCGCGACCGCAACCGCGACGGCGTGCCTTTCCTGCAGGACATCCCGATCCTGCAATACGGGTTCTCGCGCCGCGATACGCAGGATGTGTACCGCTCGGTGGTGGTCCTGCTGACGCCGCGCCGTGCGGAGTACACCAACCGCGCGGAAACCGAAGTCGCCGCCGAGCGAGAGAAGATGAGCTCCGACGAGAAGGCCGTCGAGGAGTTCAACGACCGGTACGCGGTGAAATTCAAGCCGACGCCGAACACCGCTGCGATCTGGGCCCTTCTCGACACCGGAATCATGACGCGCGAGTTTCGCACCGGCGACCTCGGGGTCACCAGCTGGTCTGACCAGAAAGGCCACATCAACCGACTCGGCCAGGCCATCGGGTTCCTCTATTACTGATATGAGCAGCCGGTCGGCCGAAGCGGGCGCCCCGCGCACCCGCTTCGCCATCTTTTCCGCTTCAGCGGCACGATAAGCGCGCTCTTGAACATCCGCGCGCTGTTGCTGGCGTTTGCCTTCGCGGCCCTCGCGCCGCAAGGCGTCGCCTTCGCGCAGCCGGCGCGCGGAGCAGCGCCTCCCGCACCGCCGGTGGCGCCCGCGGTCACGCTGAGCGAAATGCGTGGCACGGCCACCGACCTTGCAATCACGCCTCGCGGCGATGTTTATGTGCTCGATCCCGCCGGTGGATTGTGGTTGCAGGCGCTCGATAACCGCAGCGGCAGCTTCACGAAGATGCCGGGCGAGTACGCGGGCGTTCGGGCAACACTCGACGGGCGCGTCTGGGGCCTGGACAAGGACGGGACGTTGCGCCTCGGCGGAACGGTCTGGAAAGTGTTTGCGGAAAACATTCGCGACGTCACCGCGACGCCCGATGGCACGATCATCGCGCTGACCTCAAGCGGCGAATTGCGCACGTTGGGCAAGGATGGCCAGGTAGTCGAGCTTCCCCGGGAATTCGCAGATCCGCAGCGCGTCCTCTCCGACCAGCATGGCCTGCCATGGCTCGTCTACGCAGACGGCCGCCTCGCTCGCTTCAACGGATTGCGGTGGAGCGTGGTCCCGCCCCCCCCCGCAGGCGTGGCCAGCCTCGGAATCGACAACGAAGGCAACGTCATGGCCGTGTCACGCGCCGGCCTCGCTTACCAGCGCAATCCGCAAACTGCACAGTGGGAAGCGATTTTCGCGGGTTCGACATTCCAGGGCGTCGCGGTCGGTCCCGGAGGCAAGCCCTGGTTCATTGGCGCCGATCGCAAAGTCCTCGCAAGCCAGGTGTTCTCCCAGGCCGGGGCCGCGCAGGTCCGGCCAGCCTCGGCCTTCACCCGCATGCTGTCCTGGAAAAAAACCACGGGCCGCTCGAACCAGCTGAGCATCGCCGAAGACGGGAGCGTGCTCCGCCTCGATACGGACGGCGGTATCTCACGCTGGAACCGCAAGGACAACTGGGTTCCCCTGTCCGGCCGGTTTGTGAAGGTCGCGGCGCTGCGCGGCGGTGAGGCGTGGGTCATCGACGACCAGGGGCGCGTGTTTCGCTCGCAGGCAAACGGATGGCTCGGGGTGCGGGCAGTGGCTTCCGACATCGCCGCCGGTCCTTCTGGCGTCGTGTGGATCGTGCAAACCGACGGAAGCCTCGCGCGCTGGGACGCGAAAGTGGCGCAGTTCGATCCGCTGCGCGACACCAGCCCGCCGGCAGTGGCCGTGGCTGTAGGCAAGGATGGCGAGCCGTGGATCATCGCCCAAGGCGGCGGCGTCAAGAGCGTGCAGAAAGGCGCGTGGGTCGATTACCCTGGCATAGTCGCCGCGTCGCTTGGGGTGGGTCCTGAAGGCACCGTCTACGCCACCACGGCTGAAGCGCAGCTGTATTGGCTCGACAAGCGCGAGCTGCAGTGGAAGCCCGCCACCGGCAAGGCACGCAAGGTCGCCGTCGGTCCGAAGGGCGCGCCTTGGATGATCGACGATCGCGACGAGACCTACGTCTCGACCTTGTTCACGAGCGAAAACGAGACGCGCGAAACGCAGGCCCGGCCAACCTCCAATTCGTCGAACACCCAGACCACGACCGGCCCCGCGCAGAACCCGGGCCCGTTCGCGGCCCCCACGCCTTTCCCGACCCCTTTCGGCAGCCCCGCGGGCCCAGCGGCCGGTGCCTTCGTGAATCCCGGCGCCGGCACAAGCGCATTCGTTACTTCCGCAACCTCGGGCGTGAGCGTCACTGCGTCGCTGCCGCCTGCGCCCAAGCGAGCGCCCCTGGTGTACACGCTCCTAAACGGCGCCTTTCAGGACGTCGCGATCAACCCGGCAGGCACCGTTTTCGCGGCTGGCATGGACGGCGGCCTCTACTGCTTCAGCAACCTGGACAAGAAGTTCGTCTTCGCCACGGCCGGCCAGGCGCGACGGGTTGCGATCAGCCCGGCAGGGGTGCCCTGGGTCGTCAGCGCAACCGGGGAGATCGCACGCTTCGAAGGGGGAGGCTGGAAGAGCGTTCCCAACCATCGCTCGCGGGATGTCTCGATCGGTTCGGCAGGCGTGGTGGTGTCGGTGGGCACGGACGCACGGGTCTACCTCTTCAACCCTTCGCAAAACCTGTTCGATACGATCACAACATTCACCAGTGGCCCGCAACTGCAGGCAACACGCGCCGCGCGGGACGACGCGAGCGGAACGGTCTGGGCCGTCACACCCTCCAACCAGCTCCTCAAGTGCGATCGCTCCGCTTGCGAGACGCAGTCGATCGGCGCGCAGGACGTGGCTCTCGGCGCGGACAACACGGTGTATGTCATCGACTTGCTCGGGGGTGTGCAGCGCTACAACGCTTCGCGCAAAACCTTCGAGCCGCAAAATGGCCAGGGGACTGCGATTGCGGTGGGCCCGCAGGGCCAGCCGTGGCTCGTGACCTCCGGCGGGCGGATCAATGCCGCCGGGTTCTTCGGCCTGTCGAACACCCTCATCAATTCGCCGAATTGTGCCGCGCCATTCCTGCAGCAGGTGCAGGCGCCGGTGCCACCGCCGGTTGCAGCCGGCGCGACGATCACAGCGGCGGCCGACACGGCGACGCTCGAGCCGGGCGGAACGCTGAATCTGCTGGCCAACGACCGCCTGAACGGCGTCGTCCCGACCACTGCGCAAATCTCCGTCAACCTCGCGGCGCAGGACCCAGCCATGCTCACGCAGACGGACGGCGTGCTCAAGCTCAGCGCCTCAGCCGTCCGGGGCAGCACGCTCACGGGGACGTACACCATCTGTGCGCTGACAGGCTCGAGCGCCACGAGCGTGTGCGCGAGCGCGGCCGTGACCATCTCCGTCGCCAAGGGGATCCTGCCCGGCGCGCCGACGATAGGAACGGCCACCGCAGGCAATGGGAGCGCAACGGTGGCCTTCACCGCGCCCGCCGCCAACGGCGGCAGCACGATCACCGGCTACACCGCGACTTCCTCGCCCGGCGGGCTGACCGCAACGAGCACCGGCTCGCCGATTACGGTCACGGGTCTCACCAACGGCACCGCGTATACGTTCACCGTCGTCGCGACTAACTCCGCGGGCACGGGCTCTGCGTCGGCAGCTTCGAACAGCGTGACGCCGGCGGGAGCAGCGACAGTGCCCGGTGCGCCGACCATCGGGACGGCCACAGCGGGGAACGCGAGCGCAACGGTCGCCTTTACTGCGCCTGCGAGTAATGGCGGCAGCGCGATCACGAGTTACTCAGCGAAGTCCACGCCCGGTGGGCTGACGGCGACGAGCGCAGGCTCGCCGATTACGGTCACTGGGCTGACCAATGGCACGGCGTATACGTTCACCGTCACGGCCACGAACGCGATCGGCACGAGTGCGGCTTCGGCCGCCTCGAATAGCGTGACGCCCGCAGTGCCTGTAACTGTTCCGGGGGCGCCAACGATTGGAACAGCGGTATCAAGCAATTCGAGCGCCTCAGTGCCGTTCACCGCTCCCGCGAGCAACGGCGGCAGCGCGATTACCAGCTATACGGTGACTTCGTCGCCTGGCGGATTGACCTCCGCGAGCCCGGGTTCCCCGATCATCGTCACGGGCCTTACCAATGGCACGGCGTATACCTTCACAGTCACCGCGACCAACGCCATCGGCACCGGTCCGGCTTCCGCGGCCTCGAACAGCGTGACGCCGGTCGGGGCGCCCGGTGCGCCGAGCATCAACAGCGCAATCCCCGGGCCCGCCGTGGCTATCCTGGACTTCAACTCCGCCAGCAACGGCGGCAG
>JANXRZ010000106.1 GCA_025352885.1 Pseudomonadota bacterium
GTCCACGGCGCCCGAGCGCACGAGTTCCGGGAGGAGGCCACTCAGCATCTCTCGAATCTGGATGCGCACGCGGGGCAGCCGCCGGGCCGCGAGCTCCAGCAACGGCACCATGAGGAGCGAACCGACCGTCTGCCCGACACCGATCACGACCTCGCCTTCCGGCTCACTCGAATCGCCGCGGACCCGCTCGATGAGGGCCTTGGCGCCGGTCATCAAGGTGCGTGCCTCCTCGAGCATGCGCTCGCCCGCTTCGGTCAGCGCGACGCCGCGCGATCCGCGTGCAAGCAGCTTCACGCCGATCTCTTGCTCGAGGCTGCGCATGTGCTGGCTAAGCGCCGGCTGGGCTATGTGAAGCGCCTCGGCCGCCCGGGTGAGCGAACCGAGCTCCGCCACTTTCACGAAGTAGCGAAGGCGCCGAAGGTCGAGGGGGCCCGCCATGCGGCTACTCGGGCTTCAGCCCTATGCGCCGGATGATGCCGCCGACGATTTCGCGCATTCGCGCAACGAAATCCGACGGCCCGCCGGGCGGGAAAGGCACGATGACTTTTACCGGCCGGGAGGGAAAAGCCGACGGCTGAGCGACGGCCGTCGCGGGAATGAGGCAGGCCAGCGCCAGCAAAGTTCTCAGCATTATTGTTTTTCCTTTTTAGGCAAACTGATTGCCTTTACGGCCTCATGACCGCTAGGTCTACAAAACTGAATGTTCTACTTTCTACTCCACGCGGATATTCGCGCTGCGGATCACCGCGGCGTACCTCTCCTGCTCCCGGCGCATGAAGGCAGCGTAATCGTCCGGCGGCGTCGCGAGGTCCAGGCCCGCCCCGAGCATGCGCTCGCGGAAGTCCGGCGACTGCATGACCTTCTGCATTTCCGCCGACAGCTTTGCAACCACCTCGCGCGGCGTCCCGGCCGGCGCGGCATAGCCGATCCAGGCCGCGACATCAAAGCCCTTGAGATCCGCCGCTTCTTCGAGCGTCGGGACGTCGGGCAGCGCGCCCGCGCGCTTGGCAGTAGACACGCCGAGCGCTCGAAGGCGCCCCGACTTGATGTGGCTGACGACCGAAGCGACGGTCTCGATCATGTAGTTGACCTGGCCGTTGATGATGTCGGTCAGCGCAGGCGAGCTTCCTTTGTAAGGCACATGCCGCGCCTTGACCTGTGCGGCCGTATTGAACAACTCGCCGAAGAGATGCGCAGTTGCTCCCGTGCCTGACGAGGCGAACGTGTACTTGTCGGGGTTCCCCCGTAGCAGGGCGACGAACTCCTTGGCGTTTGCCGCCGGAAACGAAGGATTGACGACCAGCGCATACGGATTGCGAGAAACCAGGCCCAGCAACTGGAAATCCTTCAGCGGATCGTAGGTAAGCTTTTGCAGCGAAGGCAGGATGGACATCGGGCCGCTGGAGGCCGCGAGCAGCGTATAGCCGTCCGCGGGGCTGTGCGCTGCGACGTCGCTGCCGATGGCGCCGCCGGCCCCCGGGCGGTTGTCCACGACGAAAGGCTGGCCGGTCGACTCCTGGAGCTTTTGCGCCACCATGCGGGCGGCAATGTCCGTCGCCTGCCCCGGCGGCCAGGGGACGATCACCTTCACCGGCCTGGATGGATACCCCTGCGCATGCGCCGCCATCGCGAAAGCTAACGACAGCACCAGTGCGGCGACCTTCATGTCCCCCCTCCTTGTTTTTTTGTCCTGCGCAGCATTCTAGAGCAGCTCGATTTGATGCGCGCGCACGACGATGCTGCGCTGGCGGAACCTCGCTTCGAGGGTCTTGCGATAGCGCGCCCACCATGCGCGCTCGACGCGCTTGACCATGACCTCGACGACGATGATGTCGTCGTGGATCTTCTTGCCGCGCGCGATCCACTGCCCCTCGGCCGGCGATTGCGTATAGGCGGTCACGCCCCCGTAACGCTGCGCAAGCTCGTTCCTGACCTGGGTGTATGCCGCATGCGATATGCGCCGACCGCCGTTATCGGCCAGCGGCAACAGGACTTGTACGAGGGACGGCACGGTAAGCAGGACGATGAAGCGGACTTAATCCGCGTTCCGTTCGCTTCGTTACATATTCGATATGCGTGGCGTGTGCACTACGTCACGCCGGTCACATCTGGTGACAATTTCGCTCTCACACATTTTGGTAGAAGCGCATGCTGATCTTCGAAAGCGGGATCGCCGCTTTTACAACCGGTCAAGGAGGGGGAATGCCAACCGTTATTCCGACCCCGACCCGACCATATGCGCCGTCCCATGCGGACCA
>JANXRZ010000128.1 GCA_025352885.1 Pseudomonadota bacterium
GCGCTACGGCGTGCTCGTCGACTACCGTGGAATTCTCAAGGAGTTGGATACCGCGATCCGCGCCTACCAGGACCTGGCCAGCGCCACCCAGAGCGGCTATGACATCGCGGATATTGAAGGTCTGTACCGCCAGTTCAGCACCGAATACAAGCGTCTGCCCGCGCTGCACGACAGGCTGTGGTCGTTCTTTGCCGGTGTGGCCAACCGTAAGGACACCGAGCAGTATCGGCAAGTGCTGATGCCAAAACTCACCGCGGATGCGGAAGGACAGACTCATGACGCGAGGCAAAAGCTGAGGGACGATTTCTCAACGGCGCTGACTGAATTCGGCCTGTGCCTGCAGATTGCACTGTCTTCGCGCAGCTTTTTCGAGGATCGCAGTTTCTCCGAGGCGCTGATCACACGTTACAAGGAGGACCTGCGCTTCTTTACCAGCCTGCGCAAGATCGCCCGCCAGGATGCGATGGAGACGGTGGACTACAGCACTTATGAAGAACAGATTCGCCGGTTGGTCGACAAGCAGGTCATCGGCACCGAGGTCCGAGAGCCGGAGGGCGTCTATGTCGTACATCAGCTGGGGATGCATCCAGAGACCTCGGACTGGACGGAAGAGAAGACGCGCAACGAAACCGACCTGATCCGAACCCGGCTGCGCAAGACGGTTGAACAAGACCTCGCGGACGACCCGTACGCGCAGAAAGTTTTCGCCGACCTTTTGAAGAAGGCAATCGCCGAAGCCGAGGCGATGTTCGACCACCCGATCAAGCAATACGCCCTGTTCAAGGAGTTCGAGGAAAAGCTCGAAGCGAGGGCGACGCCGGGCGTGCCCGATGCGTTCGGAGAAAACCGGCATGCAAAGGCTTACTACGGAGCGATTCGACTGGTGGTGGGCGACGAGGCGTTTACGGCCATGAATGACGCCACGCGCCAGCAGGCGGTAGAACAGGCGCTGGAAGCCGATCGCATTGTCCGAGATGCGATAGCCGAGAACTCCTTGAACCCGCAAAACATCGAGGCGGCGATCCGAAAAGGGCTTTTGCCCAAGCTCTACGCGCTGATCGGGCTTGAAAACGCCAAGTCAGTCGTCGATCAGGTAATCCAGATCACGCGCGTCGGTCTCAGCCGCGCATGAAGCGTTTTGAGGCGCACGCCTCGCAGGGCAGCGTCCGGTATGGAGACGAAGTGATCCGATACCTCCTTCGTCGCCAGCCGGGACGAAAGAGCAGCCGGATCGCCATCCACGTGGATCCGGATGGTCGTGTTCTGGTCGATGCGTCGGAGAGCGCGTCCGACGTTCAGGTGGGCGCCGCCGTCAGAGCGCGGGCCCGATGGATCCACGGTCATGTGACCTCGATCAGGCTGCGGGTGGCGCATGTCCTTCCGAGAGAGTACGTCAGCGGTGAGTCGCTTCTCTATTTGGGCCGGCGATACCGCCTCAAAGTCACCACGACCATAGGCGGCGCGAAGGGTGTCCGCTTTCGAGGTGGGTATGTTGAGGTCGTCGTACAGAAACGGAATCCGTCGGTTGTCCAGGCGGCGCTGACCGATTGGTACCGAGCGAGGGCTAAGGCGGTGCTGTCAGCTCAGCTTGAAAAACTCTCTGCATCCCTGCGCTGGGTCGGGTCTCCCCCGCCCGTCCGATTTCAAACGATGAAGGTTCAGTGGGGAAGTTGCTCGCCCGCCGGACGATTGACGCTCAACCCCCATCTGATTAAAGCGCCTCGAGAGTGCATCGACTACGTTTTGCTCCATGAGTTGTGCCACTTGAAGGAACACAACCATGGCAAGAAGTTCTATCGGCTACTCGACATGCACATGCCTAGATGGCAAAAGACGAAGACACGCCTCGACGATTTGGCGGAAGATCTGCTCAATATTTGAGCACCTTCCGTGGCAGCAATTTCCTCGCTCAGCCAGTCTCGGCGCGGGCCTTGTCCAAAATTTGGCAGCAATAGCCTCGCTGCTTACCCGAGGGGGATCGCAACGAAGCGGCGGCCGCCCTCGCGCTGGACGAGAACCGCAACGGATTTGTTCTTGCCCGTAAGGTTGCGCAAGTCCTCCGCGCTGTTCACGGGTTTGCCGTTGAGCGAAATGATCACATCACCTTGCTGGAGGCCGGCGCGCGCCGCGGGGCCGCGCACGTCTTCCACGAGCAGACCATTCGGCAATTCGGCCTCCTTGCGCTCTTCAGCGGTCAACGGCCGCACCGCAAGCCCAAGCCGTCCGCCATCCGCCGCCTTCGCCGCGGGCGCCTGGGAGGACGCGTCCGCAACCTTCGCATCGGTAAGCTCAACCAGCTTCGCGCTCAACCGCTCGACCTTGCCTTTGCGCAGCACCTCGATGCTGGCCGTCGACCCCGGCGCCGCTTCGCCCACGGCGAGCGGAAGGTCGCTCGAGCGCGCCACCGGCTGGCCGTTGAACTTGACGATCACGTCGCCAGGCTGCAAGCCGGCCTTTGCGGCGGGGCCGTTTT
>JANXRZ010000165.1 GCA_025352885.1 Pseudomonadota bacterium
ATCGTGTACCGGGCGATATACCTTCGCGATGTAAGGAGGATCCAGGTCGCGCAGAAAATCCTCGATCTTCGGTAGAGTCTTAACGAAGTTATCTGCCAATTCCGGGAACGGCGCCTTTCCGGATACGATCACCAACCGCACTTTGTGCCGGACTACGGCTGCCAGTTCGTTGGGTGTGTACCGGATGCGCTCATTGTGGGAGACAGCAATTCGAGCGTTCCGGCCACAGTACTCGAGCCATTGTTCGTCGGAGCCATCCGGTTCGAACAGATCGTGATGCCGCTCAACAGTCAGGCCGGCAGACGTAAGAATGGCGGGGAAACGCTTGCCTAGATCACGATCCGTAAAATAGACCCAGCTCAAGCGGCGCGCTCATACAGCACCGCCTGCTCGACCTCCTTGAGTGTGAGGTCATAGTCGTCAGCGATTTCCTGCGGCGACTCGTCTGCATCGATTCTTTCGGCGATGACCGCGGTGGATACGCCTGCTTTGAGGACCACAGGCCGGCCAAATGCAATTTGCGGATCGATGGCGATCGGCTTGGAGACCGCAGCGTCGCCCGAAAGGAACGGATACAGCCGGACGGGAAACTGCCATTCGTCCCATTCGACTCTTTTCAAGTGCTCCTCGAGCAATACGCGCATCGCGAGTTGCCCGGAGGCGGTCAGGTTGATCAGCTTGCCGTACTCATCCAGAAACACCTTGCCCCCGTGCGTACTGAGATCCTTGCGTAAAAGCAGACGATCCACTCCAAGCGTCCTTTCAGCGTAAGTGATGGCCTTGCGCAATTCTCCGACGGCCACACCATGATCGGTCCTCAGTGAGCGCAGGACATGCGCCTCGATCAAGTTGTAAAACGAGAAGGTGGGCGGAGTTTTGACGACAGGCTTGATCAGGGGACGAAAGTGGCCAGCCTTGCCGTTCTTGACTGGATAAGGACGTCCCACAGCCCACGACCGCAGGGTCGCCGATGGCAACTTAAGGTAGCGGGCAGCCTCCGCGAGCGTGTAGGCAGGTTGGTCCCGAGAGCCGGTGGCTTGTGCATTCACAGTGGTTTTCTCCTGGGCGACATTCTAGTCCCACCGTCGCCCTGGCAGGTTCGTGGATCACTCCACCTTGATATTCCGCTCCTTCACAACGCGCTCCCACTTCGCCAACCCGTCCTTGATGATCTTCCCAAAGGTCGCCCCATCAACCGCGAGCGGCTCGTACCCCTGCAAGCCGAGGAAATCCTTGAACGCCTGGCTGTTCGCCACCTGCAATGCTTCGCCCTGGTACCGCGTCATGACGGCGGCGGGTGTTCCGACCGGCGCAAAGATCCCAGTCGTGAAATCCGCCTCCGCCTCGGGCAAGCCGATCTCGGCTGCTGTCGGCACGTTGGGGAAAGTCGGCAGGCGCTTGGGCGAGGTCACCATCAGTGCGCGCATGCGCCCGCCGCGCACCTGCGGCATCATCGAAGCCGGCGAGTCGGCCAGGAAATCGATCCGGCCGCCGATCACATCCGTATACGCACCGGTCACGCCTTTGTAAGGGATGTGCGTGAAGTTGGCTTTGGCGACTACGCTGAAGAGCTCGACGACCATGTGCGTGAGCGTGCCGGTGCCGCTCGAGCCGAAGGTCAGCTTCCCGGGCTCGGCCTTGGCTGCCGCAATCAGTTCGGCGGCGGTCTTGAAGCGGGACTCGGCCGCGACGCCGAAGACGAAGGGCGAAACGGAGAACGCCGCGATGGGAATGAGGTCTTTCAGCGTGTCCTGCGCGCTCTTCTGCACGCTCGGCAGGACCGACATCGTGCTGGTCGTGGCGCCAAGGAGCGTGAGGCCGTCCGGTGCGCTCTTGGCCACGTAAGCCGCGCCGAGCAGCGTGGCGCCGCCGGCCTTGTTCTCTACGACGATCGGCTGGCCCAGGCGCTGGGACAGCGCGGCGACGAAAGTGCGTGTCACCACGTCGGTGCCGGAGCCGGCCAGCAGCGGCACGATCACGTGGATGGTCTTGTCCTGGGCTTGGGCGGCAAGGGAGAAGCACAGAGCGGCCAGCGCCGCGAAAATCCTTGAATTCATGACTTTCCTTTTCGTATAGTCAACAGCCATGCGTCTCGCAGGTCAATTCATATACTGAAAGTGTTATCAATCGACGGTAATCCTCGCGCGCTTGATGATGTCGCCCAGCGCATCCGACGTCGCTTTCCAGTTGGCGAGGAACTCTTCGGGCGTTCCACCAGCAGGGTCCGTGCCAAGCTCGATGAGCTTCGCGGCCACCTCCGGCATGCGAACGATGCGCGTCATCTCGGCGGCGGCCTTCGCGATGATCGGGCGCGGTGTCCCCACCGGTGCAAAGCAGCCGAACCAGCCGACCACCTCGAAGCCCTGGAACCCCGACTCGAGGAAAGTCGGCACGTCGGGCAGGGCCTGCGAGCGTCGGGCACCCGTCACGGCCACGGCGCGCACCTTGCCGGCGACGATCTGCGCTTTGGTCGCCGCGATGTCGAGGAATGCTACGGGGATCTGCCCGCCCATGAGGTCGACGAGCGCGGGCGCCGAGCCCTTGTAGCCCACATGCACGAGCTTCGTGCCCGAGTTGAGGTTGATGAGCTCGCCGTACATGTGCGCGGTCGACCCGTGCCCGAAGCTGCCGTAATGCACGGGCTGCGCCTTAGCGGCCTCTACGATGTCGCGCATCGACTTCCAGGGCTGCGACGGATTCACGAGCACCACGACCGGGGACAAAGCCAGCTGCGTGACGGGAAGGAAATCCTTGAACGGGTCGTACGGCAGCTTGGGAAAGAGGTACTGCGCCGTGGCATGCGTGCTCGCAATGCTGACGAGGAAGGTGTAGCCGTCGGCCGGCTGCTTCATCGCGTACTCCGAGCCGATGAAGCCGTTGCCGCCGGCGCGATTCTCGACGATGACCTGCTTGCCCCACGCGTCGGTGAGTTTCTGCGCGACGACGCGCGCGACGATGTCGGTGCCGCCGCCCGGTGCATACGGCACGACGAGCTTCACCGTGCGAGTCGGGTAGTCCTGCGCGATTGCAAACGTGCAAGCGCTGAGCGTGAGGACAGCCAATGCAAGTCGGAGCCTCTTCATTTTCTGTCCATAAGCTGACGGAGGGATCACGATTGTATGTGACGCAGCGTACGGAAGGCGCAAACGCCGCAGACCTAGGATCGGGCGTCGAAACAGTCCTCTATGGAGACAATTTATGAACAAAGACCAAGTCAAGGGCAGGGCGAAGGAAGCCGCCGGCAAGACCAAGGAAGTGGCCGGCCGCGTCACGGGCGATCGCTCTACGGAAGCCAAGGGTATGGCGAAGAAGGCGCTGGGCAAGGTCCAGAAGAGCCTGGGGGATGCCAAGGACCGCAGCGAGCGCGCGACCAGAAAGCCCAGCTGAAACGCTGAGGCGCATAAAAAAAGCCCGGCCGATGCGCCGGGCTTTTTTATGCGCTTTACTTTGCTAGCCGAGCACGCCTTTCGAGCGCAGCGAGGCAAGCGCCTTGTCGTCGAGCCCAAGCACTTC
>JANXRZ010000174.1 GCA_025352885.1 Pseudomonadota bacterium
CCAGCCGGGACTTATCCGGCGTGCCGTCGGCCGCGATCATGGCCGCGTCGATGCCCGCCTGGTCGAAGATGTCATGGCCTTTGAGCAGCGGCGATATCTCGTGGTTGACGCTCCGGACCGCCTGCTGCACACCCAGCCCGCGCAAGCGCGTGCCACCATCGCGCAGCTCCCTTGCTTCGCCAGCGCCCGTGGAAGCACCCGCCGGGGCGATGGCGCGGCCCACCACGCCGGACTCCAGCGTCACCTCGGCCTCCACGGTGGGAAAGCCGCGCGAGTCCCACACCGCCCTGCCCGTTACTGTTTGGATACGACTCATAGTTTGATTGCTACTTGTACCACCTGCATTACCGCGTCCAGCCGGTCCAGCGGCGCACGCAGGCAGCCCAGGGCGCTCTGGCGAACCATTTCCTTGTCGGCCGCCCGGGTCAGGTATTCCACCGGCGACTTGCCATCCACCCGCGCCAGGAAGAGTGCGGGAAGCAAATGCGCCGTGCGCAGCTCCAGCGATGCGACCGGCTCCCATGCGACCTGGGCCAGATAAGCCTGGTAAAGCGTCTCGAAAGCGCGCAGGAATTCACCGGCTTGCGCGGGCCGGTGTACTGCTTTGAGCAGCATGTGGTTGAGGCAGAAAGCGAGGTCGAAAGCCGGGTCGCCATACCAGGCGCATTCGGCATCCAGGAAGATGGGAGACGCCGGGCCGCACAGGATGTTCTTGGGACTGATGTCGCCATGCACCAGCACCAACGGGGTGGTCGCCGTGGTGTTGCAGATACCGCGCAGCGTATCGCCCAGCGCGGGGTGCTTGCCTATGGTTGCCAGCAGGTAGGGCTCGAGCCGCAGCGAGAAGAACTCCGCGTCGCTCTTGAAGCGCGCCGCGATCTCCGGCTTGTTGGCCGTCCAGGCATGGATTCGCCCGAGATTGCTGCCCACCTGTTCAGCCACGTGCATGTCGACGTGGCCGTCGAGCAGCATGGTTTTCCAGACCGGATAACGCGCGGGCTCCAGAAACTCCATGAAGAAAATACCCGCCTCGTCATCGCGCCCAAGCATTGTGGGCGCCACCCCCGGGAAAGCCGGGGCTACGGTCAGGTACCAGGCGTATTCGTAAGCGTTGCGGGACAACGGCGCCTCCCATACCGCCGACACCTTGAGTTTGGACAGGGCCCGCTTGGCGCAGATGCTGTGGTCGGCAAAGTCGATGCGCCAGATATCGGACGACACACCGCCGGTCAACTGCTCAATGCCGCGAATGTCCCCAGCCGATCCGAGGCCGAGTTTTCGCAAGGCATCGGTGATCATCCGGGTCGTGTCATCGTCCATGCGAGGACCCTCGCTTCACCGGCCTATGCCGCGGCCTTGGCGGCCTTGCGATCGACCCACGCCTGCATGACGGCCGCGGAATTATCGCGGCACTCTTCAAAGGCTTGCAATTCGCGTTTATTCTGCGTGGTGAACTCAAGCCGATAACCATTCGGATCGTGAAAATAGATCGAGCTGCATATTTCGTGGTCTATCGGCCCATCGACCGCGATCCCGCGGGCAACCAGGCGATCGCGCCACGCGTGGAGTGCGGCGTGGTCGCGAACCGACATCGCGAAATGAAGGTCCAACCCAGACTGCGTCTTGAACTGGAAATCGTCCCCGCCCGGCTGTTCGTCCAACTCAAAAAAAGCAATGTAGCTCGCTTGGTCCGGATCGTGGCTGCCGATATCGAAGAACACATGCATGTAGTGGACCGGTTCGCCCGTGGTCGGATGCCGGTTGATGTCGAGCGCCTGGGCCAACGGAAAGCCGAGCAGACCTTGGTAGAAATCGCAGGTTTCCTTGGCATCCCGGCAGCGGTAGGCCGAATGGTGCAGGCCAAACACTTCGGGCTGGGAGGGGTCTATCGGCCGGCGGCTCATTGCATGTCTCCTTCAAAAATCAAGTATGTGCCGCATGCGTTCAAGGATCCGTTCGGACACGAGCGCAGAGCGTCTTCATTGTAGGGAGACCCATGAGCTGCGAAACGCCCTCTTCCCGAGGGCTCGCTTGCGCTCAAGCCAGCCGCCATCAGTAGCTGAACCCGTCAGCTTTACGTCTTCTACCTAAGCCACCGAGCGTGTCAACGCATACGGCAGCAAGTTGGAGGCGCGCGGGCTGTTTTGAGCGCCGCACGTGCGGCCCCGCGACATTCCCGGCTTGTTTGCACTCTCTTCGTTGTGTAAGCAGGGCTGATAGTAGAGTAAAGTTTTGTAGAAAAGCAAAGTAGATTTTTTCTAAATATCAGAGTAAACTTTTTGGCAATAACAGAATGAATTAATGAACCCACCTGCTGCAAAAAAAGGCAATCCCGAGCTGGCCGCAGCCCTGCGTGTCCTCAAGCGGCTGCAAGAGAAGCACCAGGGAGTGGTCGAAGCCTCGGACCTTTCCGAGGGGAATCGCGTGCTGCTGACGGACACTGGGTTCCTGAGGCCCATCATGAAAGGCTGGTACGTCTGCGGCAACCCCCGCGACGGGGCCGGCGACACAACGTCCTGGTACGCCACCTACTGGGCCTTCGTGTCGGGCTACCTCAGCAAACGCTTCGGGAAGCGCTACTGCCTCAACCCCGAGGCTTCGCTGATGCTGCACACGGGCAACACAACCGTTCCCCGCCAAGTCACGTGCGTCACTATCGAAAGCGGAACTTCCAAGGTGGATTTGCTTTTTTACACCTCGCTGCTCATATACCCCCAGCCCAAGAACGTGCCGACCTCGCGCGTGGAAGTCCGAGGCCTGCAGGTCTGGCCCGTGACAGAGGCTCTATGCATGACAGGCCCGCAGTTCTTCGTGAACAACCCCCGTGAGGCCGAGATCGCGCTGGCCATGGTGCGCAACGCCTCGGAGTTGCTTACGACACTGCTGGAAGGCGACATGATGGTGACAGCCGCCGCCCGCCTGGCCGGTGCCTTCCAGTTCATCAAGCGCCCGGATGACGCAGACCGGATCGTGAAGGCTTTTGCTCAGGTGAGAGTCAATCTCAAGCCAGTGAACCCCTTCAAGCTCGCCGAGCCCACTCTTGAGCCGACGAGGGATCGCTCGCCTTACGTGCTGCGCCTGCGATCCATGTGGGCGGGCTGGCGCCAGGATGTCATCAACGCTTTCCCGCCAGCGCCGGGGCTCAATGGCAAGGCCGACGAATATCTCGCGCAGGTCGAGGAGCGCTACGTCTCGGACGCCTACAACTCCCTGTCGATTGAAGGTTACCGAGTCACCGACGAACTTATCGAGCGGGTGGCGCGCGGCGACTGGGATCCCGACGCGGACCCGGAGCACAACAAGACGAAGGACGTACTGGCCGCGCGCGGATATTTCCAGGCCTTCCACGCCGTCAAGAACAGCATCGGCAAGGTGCTGGCGGGTGAGGACGCCGGGGCCGTGGTTGGGCGCGATCACCACGACTGGTATGCCGAGCTGTTCGGACCGGCGGCCAGCGCCGGCATCGTTGAACGCAGCCAGCTGGCTGGCTACCGGAGCGGCCCCATCTTCATCCGGAACTCGATGCACACTCCCGCGCCGCGCGAGGCCCTCCTGGACTCGCTGGAAGCCCTCTGGGACCTGCTGAAAGTGGAGTCCGAGGCGTCGGTTCGCGCGGTCCTGGGGCACCACCTCTTCGTGTTCATTCATCCCTATTTCGACGGAAATGGCCGTATCGGCCGGTTCCTGATGAATGCCCTATTGGCCTCCGGCGGCTACCCCTGGACAGTGATCCGAGTGAGCAGGCGCGATGCATACATGAAAGCCCTGGAAGCCGCGAGCGTAGAAGGCCAGATCGCCCCTCTGGCGGAGTTCATCGCTCAGGAGATGGCGGAATGGTCTCCCGAGCGCGAACCCAAGACAGTGAAGGCTTGAGCTATCGCGCTTCGCATCTGAGCCTCGCGCATGCAGGTGCGCAGCCTCCCGTGGAACCTACGGCCGCGGTGTCGGGACGACATGGCCAACGCCGCTGACACACGGGACGAGCTTTCCTATACCTGTCCTAAAGCTCCATGTTCGAAGCGGCCTGTCGCCGCCCACGACGAGCATCTTGATTGGGAATCAGCAATGCAGATGGGCGCCAAGGACAGCTCGCAGACACTACGGCCCTCCTCGAGCCCGGCACCACCGCGTTGATCGTCTTGATCAAATCGACTGACTTGTTGATCTATTGTCGTTTCCGCTTCAGATGTAATAGCGAAACGGCAAAGGCGGGAGCTCGTTATTGCGAGGCGCCGCCGTCAAAATTTCGCCCACGGCATCGGCGAAGCGCAGCGTCACAGGGACGCCGTCTCCAAAGATGCACGCGTTGTAGTTGAGCTTGGTCAGAGCGAGCACATCGGCCATGACCTGCTCGATGTCGGCCACGCCCCGGCAAATCTCGATCGAGAGCGGGTTGGGCACTTCGCGGCCCGCGTAGGTCTGCAACCTCGGCACGAAGCCCTTGGTCCAGAGATACGCCATCCACTGCGACTTCACCCAGCCCACGCCCCGGGCGATGTTCATCGTCCCGTGCCGGTAGAGCTTCATGCCCGCGTCCTGGCGGATGCGCACGCACACCACATTGGTCTCGGGCGGCACGGTCTCCTTGAAGCCCTCCCACTCCTCGGCCGAGAAGCGCGTCTTGCCGTGGATGAAGAGCTCCTTGGGGGCGAGCCCGCCATGGTTGCGGCGATACGCATCCACGACCATCGCCATCAGGGACTTGGCCTTCTCCTTAGGAAGATGGAAGTCGTCCTTGGTCGAAGTGAGCCATGGGCCGACCGCGCCGCGAAACACCACGCCGTCGCCAGAGTTGAGGAACATCTGAGCGCCGCAGCACGCATTGCCCGGCTCGGCCGACGATGAATCCTTCTTGAAGACGATGCCGACATAGCAGACGCCGGGGCGCGAAGCCGCGAGCTGCCAAGGCTTACCGCCGGCCTTGAAGAAGCAGGTCGTGGCGAGGTTCCATGCCAGCGTCGCCGGGTCTTGAAGACCCCGACCCGGCATGCCGTTGTCGCGGACGAATTCCTCGGGAACGAGCGTGGTCTCCCGGACCACTTGCACCGCCGCCTTGTGCTCCAAGAGCCGGGCTTTGAGCTGGTTGTGGAAATCAAGCTCGTAGAGGTAAATCTCGGCCGATGCGTTGTCCTCCTCGAACAGGCCCGGAGCTTTCAGCAGGCGGGTCGCCGCCGCCTTGTCCATCAACACGCCAGAGCGCTGCTTCTGGCTGGCCTCGACCTTGGACTGCGGGCGGCAATACTTGTGGACCTCTTCTCGCACCACGGCCATCCACAGGTCGATCGCCGACTCGCTGCCGTCTCGCAAATGTTCAGCGATGGCATCGGAATAAAGCGAGACGGCCTTGTGGATCGCTTGATGGCGGTCGGAGATGCGGATCGCGTTGGCGAGCTCGGAAGCATCGATTTCCAGCCATGTCGCGGGCTGGGCGGGCCACTCCACACCGAATAGGGCTTCAAAGCCCGGAAACAGCGCGTGATTGGGGTTGTCGGCCAGCGCGGGGGCGATGGGCTTAGCCAGGCGGGCGACGCAGGACGAATACCTGCGCAGGCCTTCCTTGGTGGAGACCAGGCCGATGCGAAGCTTCGCGCCGGCCTGCGGGCTCTCCTTGGGGCCATAAAGCAGCAAGCCGTCCTTGGGGTGCTCCATGGACTGCCCATATCCGAACAGCAGCTCGGGCTCGGCGATCTCGATGAGATTCAGTTCGAGGCTCATGCCGGAAGCTCCTCATCGTCGAAGTCATCGACCTCGCCCAAATCGTCGTCGGGCTCATCGACAGGATCGTCATTGATCGAGGGCGCGAGGTCCGAGAGGCCCACGGGCGAGCTGAAAATGATCGGCGTGGCTGACAGGACGACCTCGCGCCCGGACCCCACCGGCAGCTTGATTTCGGCTTGGCCATCTGCGACCAGGGCGAGGAAGGCCCGCAGGAAGCCGCGCCAGCGATCATTCCACCAACTGCGGCAGAAGCTCATGCGCAGGCGATGCGCCTTTGCCGGCACGTCGAACGGTTTGCCGTCGTCGTCGGTGAAGACTATGGTGGAGCGCAGTTCGATCCGCCACGGCTCGTCGAACTGCGGCACCATGCCCACGGCGTAGCACCAATTGGCTTTCTTCTTTTCGCTGCGGCCGTTGAGCCCCTTGCGGCGCTTGCGGCCATCGACATCGACGAAGGCAACCTTCTCGCCGCGCCCCTTGGTGAGCTCCGGCGTGACGTAGAAGACCTTGCGCCCGCCCGCGTGCTCGAAGACGCCGAGGCCCTTGGCCTCCATGGCGAGTTCCCACGCCTGCCGCACGAGGTTGGCGACGCGCTTGCGAGCCTCGCGCGCATCGACGTGCTTGTCGCCGATGGTGGCGCCACTCTGGATGAACATGGTTGAGTCCACGCCAGTGGACGCTTTGAGCATGACCGACTTGGACATGTTGGACACGAGGTCGTAGGCCTTGGCGAACCCGACGATCCGATCCTCGTGCTCGAACCAAGGGATGGCCCGATTGATGTCGGTGACCTTGATCTCGCGCTCGCTTCCCAAA
>JANXRZ010000186.1 GCA_025352885.1 Pseudomonadota bacterium
GCCGTGTTCACCGCCGGGCAGGGAGACGAGCAGCTTCTCTAACGCTTGTTGGTCCTCTGGCGCGAGCGTGACTTGAAGCAGCGGATCGTCGATGCGGAAAATCTGCGGTAACATCTTCGACGCGAATCGACCGGCAAGCGCCCAAGCATCAGCCTTGGTCTTTGTCGCAGCAGCTTCTTCTTTCGCCAGGTCTTCGCATTCGGCAAGCGTGACTGGCACGCCCAGCTCGGGATGGATAAGCAAGCCGTTCTCGGCCAGAAAGCGGGCGAAGAGCATCCGATGCCAATGCTCGTAAGCCAGTTCATGCGTCAGGTGGTCGATGGCCTGCTTTTTCTGTTCGAGCAGATCGCCAAGCTGACGGGCGCGGGCTCGAAGCTGATTGCGGAGCTGCCGGTGATCGGGCGTCTGATGCTTGAACGGTTCGGGGTTATCAACCGCCAGGCGCTGCAGCGCAGCCCGTGCGGCGGCTTCGGCCGTGTCGCGGGCTTCGATGACGACCTTCTCCAACTGCTTCCGTAAGTTTTCATGAAGTGCGGGCATACGCTGCATCCTCCCCCCAAATTTTAATACACCAGCGCTACACGATCACCGGACCCTCTTTGAGCTGATTCACAAGTGCCTTGCGCGCCGTTGCGAGCCAGGCGTCTACTTCCTGCTCGGTCTTGAGTGTTGCCTTGGGCAGTTGGACCCAGACCGCCTTGGGTTCCAGCAGCTTCGATGCGGCATTCGATGCCTTGGCGAACCGCTGGGGCAGGGCATCGCAGAGTGTCTGCCATTCCTTCAAGGGGCGGGCTTCGAGCGTCACAAGGATTTCGGTCTCGGTGCCGACGCGAATCGGCACGATGGGGGAAAGGTCATTTTGATCGAGAATCGACTGCCGCTGATCCGACGAGAGCTTCGACCAGACCTCGGAGGCGGTCAGCTTTGCCATCTCCACGTCGTAACCGGACGCACATTGAGCGTGAGCGTCGATTAGTGATTGGCGAAGAGATTGGGCCAGCCGGTCGCAGAGCGGAGGAACCGGATCGGGGTTGGCCAGCAGCGAACGCTGAGTAGAGATCGCGTCGGCTTGAGCGGTCACGTCCGTTTGCACGGGAGAACCGGCGGAAGCCGAGAGAAGTTTCTGGAGCGAATCCCAGCGCGGCCGGCGCTTGGCGACCAGAGCGGCGGTGGCCTTCCAATCGGTCGTTTGCTTCGAGAGCGTTTCGCGCTGCGCCGCAATCGCCACGAGCAACTCATTGCCCGACAGATCGCCCAGATCGCGGAGATGGGTTTTATTGGGGCGCGCTGGGAGCGGCGGATCACCGCCGGCGTCGTCGGCCAGCCGCCCCAACTCCGACAGCAACGCTGGCACGGCGGTGAGTTCTTCGCCGGGCTTGAAGGGGATCGCTGAATCGGTCAGTAGCTTTCGCACGGCCAGACGCTGCGTGGTCGAGACACTGACCGTCTCGCAACGGAAATCAGTGACACCGATCTTCTGCCGGTCGATCTGCTTCAATTCAACGGGCTGACCATTCTGGGTGGCGCGAAGATGGCTCGACGCGACCAGCACCGCGAGCGCGCCGTCCACCGTATCCTGCGGCCAGCCATAAGGGATGCCGGCGAAGTTCTTGCGAACCTCGCTGCCCCGGCGGCTGGTGTGGATGTATTGCAGCACCGCCGAACAGACGGCGTTCTTTTCGACATCACCCTTGTGATCGACGGCTTCGAGTGCCGTGGCATCACCTTTCTTGGCGCGCTCGATGACCTTCTCCCAGCGGGGATCATCACCGGCATCGAACTCGCGGTAGAGGCGACTGAGCGCGCGCTCGGCGGCATCCTGAACCTTGGGCGGCAGGACCATCCCATCGACCTCGGTTCCGCCGGCTAAGAACACGCGGGAGCCGTTGAACACATCATTGATAAGGATTTCGAGTCGGCCCTCGGCGTCGCGCAGGCGTGTTTCCATCGCATGGCGCGCTTCCTGACCTTCGAGCGTTGACGGCACGCCACGGACTTGGAGCGTCTGCTCAGCTCCTTTCTTGGCGGCGATGGCTTTGCGAAGTCCGTCATGATCGCGCTTGGGGAGGAAGAGGGTGATGGTTGCATCATCCGTGCTGGCGGCGCGGGCCTCGGCGATAACGGTCTTCTCCTCGTCGGTCCAGCCGTCTCGAACCCAGACGGGCACGTTATGGCCAGTCGGTCGCGCTTCGCTGTTGAAGTAAGGATCGAGCTTGCGGGATTCCTTGCTCTTGCCGTGGGTCAGTTTCACGCCTTTCAGGCGTTCCAGGGTTTGTTCGCGGAGCAGGTCTGTGCGTTCCGTCGCCAGCGTAGCGTCGTTGTTGAGCAATTTGGTCAGACGGTCGCGGTAGTCGATGTCCCAGGCGGCGCTCTCGCGGGTCTGGAGCCGGTACTCATTCTCGACCTGCATCAACTGGCTCGACTGCACCAGCCCGGCGAGAAGATCGGGAATCTGCTTGCGAAGTTGCGAGCTTCCCTCTTTCAGATTTTCGACCAGCAGATCGGCAAGTGTCTCGGGCATGGCGCGGATGCCCTG
>JANXRZ010000199.1 GCA_025352885.1 Pseudomonadota bacterium
GAAAGGTGCAGGCTCGCCTTTGTTAGATCGAGATCGAAAGGAGGCTATACCCTCTTGTTGAAAAGAATCGAGCCTGGCCCCTTTCTGTCAGGTTTGAGCCTGGCCCCTTTTTGTCAGGTTACTTCTGTCGCTCGATAATCATGGCGAGGCCCTGGCCGACGCCGATGCAAAGCGAGACGGCAGCGTAGCGGCCGTTCATGCGCTCGAGTTGACGCGCGACCGTGATCGCAAGGCGCGCACCCGAGCACCCCAGCGGGTGGCCGATGGCGATTGCGCCGCCATTCGGGTTCACGCGCTTGTCTTTGAAGTCGACCTTCATGACCGCGAGGCACGCAAGCACCTGGCTTGCGAAGGCCTCGTTGATCTCGATGATGTCCATGTCCTTGAGCGTGAGGCCGGCGCGCTGCAGCGCGAGCGGGATCGCGTAGGCCGGGCCGACGCCCATGATGCGCGGCTCGACCGCGGCCGAGGCGGCCGAAAGGATCTTCACCATCGGCTTTTTGCCGTTCTCGTCGCCCCATTTCTTGCTGCCGACGATCAGCGCGGCGGCGCCGTCATTCACCCCGGAAGCATTGCCGGCGGTGACCACGCCGCCTTCGAACAGGGGCTTCAACTTGACGAGGGATTCCATCGTCGAGTCACGCCGCGGATGCTCGTCCTTGTCGACCATGACGGGCGGTGCATCTTTCTTGGCGCCGGGCAACGCCACGGCCAGGATCTCGCCCTTGTAGAAGCCCTCGGCCTCGGCTTTAGCGTATTTCTGCTGCGAGGCGAGCGCGAATTCATCCGCGTTCTCGCGCGTCACGCCGAATTCCTTGGCGACGTTGTCGCCGGTCTGCGGCATGGCGTGATCGCCGTACTGTTTGGCCACCTTGGGATTCGTGAAGCGCGAGCCGATAGTGGAGTCGTACATCTTCGAATCACGCCCGAAAGCCGAAGAGGGCTTGGCAATGATGTAAGGCGCGCGGGTCATGCTCTCCGTGCCGCCGGCGATGTAGAGGTCGCCTTCGCCGCACGTGATCGCGCGCGCGGCATCGATGGTCGCCTGGAGGCCGCTCGCGCAGAGCCGGTTCACCGTCACGCCCGGCACGCTGGCCGGGAGGCCCGAAGCGAGCGTGGCAAAGCGCGCCACGTTGCGGCTGTCTTCGCCGGCCTGCGTGACGCAGCCGAGGATCACGTCGGAAATCTGCTCGGGCTTCACGCCGTTGCGCTTGACTACTTCGGCAATCACGCCCGCGGCGAGGTCGTCCGGGCGGATGGTGGCGAGCTTGCCGGCATGGCGCCCGATGGGCGTGCGCAGGCCATCGTAGATGTAGGCATTCAGCATGTCAGTTCTCCGGGGTGAGCAGGGATACGCCGAGCCGCGCGCGGCGCGTAAGCCAGGGGCTCGGGCGGTAACGCGGTTCCTTGTAGAAGTCGTACATCGCTTCCAGAACTGCAAGGATCTTGGCCGGACCGACCGCATCGCCCATCGCAAGCGGGCCATGCGGATACCCGAGGCCGAGCATGACAGCGCGGTCGAGGTCCTCGGGTGTGGCGATGTTCTGCTGAGCGATGTCGCAGCCGACATTGACGATGTGCGCGACCACGCGCTGGGCGACGAAGCCCGGCGAATCCTTGATCACCGAAACCGGCACGCCATCGGCGGCGAGCAATCCATGCGCCATTGCGCGATACGCGGACTTCGTGATCGGCGTGGTCATGATCGTGCGGCGCTTGGTGAAGCCGAAGAGCGAGTCGACCGCGACGGTGCGTTGCGCGTCGAGCCCGTGCTCGAGCGCCGCCGTCGTCGCGTCCTTGCCGATCGGCGCAACGAGGCAGAGGGCGTCGGGGGAAGGCTTGGCGCCCGATTCGGACTTCACGTTGAGGCGCGAAATCATTTCCTTCAATGCGGGCGCATCCGGCGCGATCCACACGGAGGTAGGGCGGGCGGGCGGGGCGGAGGACTCGGGCTCGGCGACGACGTTGCCGTTTTCGTATTCGTACCACCCCCGGCCGGTCTTCCTGCCGAGCAGCCCGGCCGCCACGCGCGGGTCCGACACAAAGGAGGGCCGGTACCGCGGCTCCTGGTAATACTGGTCGTACATGGATTGCATGACGCCGTGCGCGATGTCGAGTCCGACGAGGTCCATGAGCCCGAAAGGCCCGAGCCGGAAGCCCGCGGCATCGACGAGGATGCGGTCGATGACCGCCGGCTCCGCAATGCCTTCCGAATAAATGCGCAACGACTCGGGCACGAATCCGCGGCCCGCGTGGTTGACGATGAAGCCGGGCGTGTCGCCGCAATTCACCGGCGTGTGTCCGTAGCGCTTGGCGAGTTCCGTCAGCGCCTCGGTGACCCAGGGTTCGGTCATCACGCCGCCGACGACCTCGACGATCTTCATGACCGGCACTGGATTGAAGAAGTGATACCCCGCGACCCGCCCCGGCTTCTTGAGGCCGGCCGCCATGGCGGTCACCGACAATGAAGAAGTATTCGACGCGATGATGCAGTCGTCACTGACGATCGCCTCGAGCTCGGCGAAGAACTTCTTCTTCACGTCGAGCACTTCGATGATCGCCTCGACCACGAGGTGGCACGTCGCGAAAGCCTTGAGGCCGTCCACGATCTCGATGCGGCCCATGGCCGCTTCGGCGTCCTTCTGCTTGATGCGGTTTTTCTCGACCAGCTTCGTGAGGGACTGCTCGATCGACTTTTTGGCTGCATCTGCAGCGCCCGGCTTGGCGTCGAACACCAAAACCTTCACGCCGCATTGCGCGAGCACCTGAACGATGCCGCGGCCCATCGTCCCGCTGCCGGCGACGCCGGCGACGAGGTCCTTGCGAGAAACGTCTAGCATGTACTTGATTCCAGATTCGGTTATCGGGCCCGGCCACGGGCGCGGCGGGCGGTCAGGAGGGCCGTAATTCGGCCCCGCCCTGAGTATAATCGCCGGGCATCCAAAAACACATAATGAGATGTGACCCGGCGGATGTGACGCGGCGGATGTGACGCGGCGGATTTAACCCGGCCGATGCTTACCCGCCGTAAGAACGCGCTACTATTGAGCGAGTCCAACCGGGACCCTGGCGGGCACGAAGGAGGGGCAGATGAAATACCAGAAAATTCTCCTGGCCTACAACGGGTCGCAGGAGGGTAAGCGCGCCTTGTTCGAATGCGCCGAGCTCGCCGAATTCCATCACGCCGAGATCCACCTGCTGGCCGTCGCCAGCATGCCGCCCAGCCTGTTCCTCACTGAAGGGTTCGTGCCCGAAGAACTCCTCGAGGAAGAAAAGAAGCGCACGCAGCTCGTCCTCGACGAAGGCACCCGGTCCCTCACCGAGAAGGGGTTCAAGACGTCCGGCCACCTGGCCGTCGGCGAGCCGGTGGAAGAGATCTGCCGCGTCGCCAAGGACTTGGGCGTGGACCTGATCGTCGTCGGCCATAACCAGAACACCTCCTTTGCGGCCCGCTGGTGGAAAGGCTCGGTCGGGGCATCGCTCCTCGACTATTCGCCCTGCAGCCTGCTGATCGCGCTCTCCAAGCCGAAATGACTCGCCTGCAATGATTGCCGCGGCGCGCAGGGTTCGCGCGGTCGCGGTGGTGATGGCGATCGCCTCCATCACCGCACTCCCCGCACCGGCCGGGGCTGCCGACGTCGGCGTGGTCAGCCACCTTGCCGGGCTCGTGACGGTCACCAACGGGATCAACACGGCCAAGGCGCAGGCCTACATGAACATCCGCGAGGGCGACATCTTCAACGTGCCCGAAGGCGTCGTGGTCAAGGTGGCCTACTTCCAGGGCGGACGGCAGGAGACCTTCGCCGGGCCGACGAGCTTCTCCATCGGCGCCTTCCAAAGCATCGTGCGCACCGGCTCCTACCCGCTGGTGACCGTGCTGCCATTCGGCGTTTCCCAGAAGATTTCACAAACGTCCGATCTCGTGCACATCGCCAAGCTCAGCAGCGCGGCCAACGTGCATCCGGCCTCGGCGCGCGATCAGCGCCTGAGCCCGCAGCAGCAGGCCGAGGTCCGCCAGGCCCGCCAGGTCTACGCAAAACTTCGCGCGGAGACGCCCGGCGATGACATCACGCCCGAGCTTTATCTCTATTCCGTGCTGCAGGACCATCGCCTGTATGGCGAGATGGGGGGGCTCGTGGCCGACATGGCCCGACGCCAGCCGGGCAACCGGGATGTCGGCATCCTCGCCGATTACATCCGGCTCAAGACCGAATCGAAGTAGGGCGCGCGTTGGCCTCAGTGGATGTGGTCGGGCGCTGCGCCGGGATGATCCGCGGCCGCGGCCTGCGTGTTGTGTTCCCCGAAGGTGACGACGAGCGCATCGTCGCGGCTGCAAAGCGCCTGAGGGAAGAAAATCTCGCCGAGCCGATCGTGCTCACGGCGCTCGAAGAGAGCAAAAAGCTGGACGCTTATGCCGCGCTCTACCTCCAGGGCCGGCCGGACTCGAATCCCAAGCTCGCCCGCCGCTTTGCGCTGAAGCCGCTCTTCCACGCGGGCCTCATGGTAAAGGCGGGCGATGCCGAGGCGATGCTCGCGGGCGTTTCGCATCCGACCGCGCGCGTGATCGAAGCCGGCATGATGACCGTGGGCCTCTCCGAGGGCGTGGCCACGCCTTCGAGCTTTTTCGTGATGGCGCTTGCCGATCGCGTGCTCTTGTTCGCAGACTGCGCGGTCAACGCCGATCCCACTGCGGAGCAGCTCGCCGATATCGCGCTGGCCTCGGCGCGCAGTTGCCGGGAGGTGCTCGGCGAAGTTCCACGCGTCGCCCTGCTGTCTTTTTCGACGAAGGGCAGCGCAAAGCATGCGCACGTCGACAAGGTCGTGCGTGCGTTGGCAATTGCCCGCGAGCGCTCGCCGGATCTGGCAATCGATGGGGAATTGCAGGCCGATGCGGCGCTGGTGCCGGCGGTCGCGGCCCGCAAGGTCAAGGGGGACAGCGCCGTGGCCGGGCAAGCAAATGTGCTTGTCTTTCCGGATTTGGATGCAGGCAACATCGCCTACAAGCTCACCCAGTATTTGGCCGGGGCCCGTGCGATCGGCCCGATCCTCCAGGGCTTCGCGCGGCCTGTGAGCGACCTCTCCCGTGGCGCAAGCGTGGACGATATCGTGGACACAGCCGTCGTAGTGCTCGCAGGCGCAATTCCAGGACATTGACTTAACGAACACCGCGCGGCTATTGGCTGTTCTGTCAGTTCGTGTACCGGTACCGGTACATCCCAGAATGGTGCGCCGAACATTCCCTGTTTTAAACAAGGGCTATTACAGTGTCAATCAGAGGCCATTGTTGAGTGCGAACGCGCACAGACCTATAATTTGCCCCACCCGCATCGTACTGGCCGATTCCAGGCCCTCCCACCGAAACATGGTTCCCAGAAAGTCCGACATTGCGCCGGCGCGCTTTTCTTTTGTTCTGGCGGCCGCGCTCGCAACGTTACTGGCCGGTTGCACCGCGGTGGGACCGAACTTCCGCCAGCCCGAGGCGCAGGCCGTCCCCGAAAGCCACCCGTACACGCCCGAGCCGATGCCGGCACAGACTGCAAGCGCGCCCGTCATGGCCGGGGCCGCCCAGCGCTTCAAGGCAGGCGAGGAGATCCCGGCCCAATGGTGGCGCGTGTTCCGCTCGGAGCCGCTCGACGGGCTGATCCGCACGGCGCTCGCCAATAGCCCGACGCTCACTTCGGCCGAGGCGGCTTTGCGCCAGGCGCAGGAGAATTACAACGCGCAATACGGCGCGCGCGTGTTCCCGAACGTGGGCGGCCAGTTCAACGTGGCGCGCGAGCGCAGCGTCCAGTTCGGCCCGACGCCGAGCATCTTCACGCTCTACAACGCCTCGGTCGCCGTTTCCTATACGGTGGATGCGTTCGGCGGCGTGCGGCGCGAGCTCGAGGCGCTCGGCGCGGTCATCGACTACCAACGCTTCCAGCTCGAAGCCGCGCATCTCGCGCTGACGGCGAACCTCGTGACGACGGTCATCCAGGAAGCGTCGCTGCGCGCCCAGATCAAGGCGATCAACGAAGTCATCGCCGCGCAGGAAAAGTCGCTCGACCTCACTAGAAAGCAGGCCGAGCTGGGCGCGATCGCTCGCTCGCCGGTGTTAACCCTTGGCGCGCAAGTTGCACAGTCGCGGGCGCAGTTGCCTGCCCTCGAGAAGGCGCTTGCCCAGACCCGCCACCAGATCGCGGTGTACGTCGGCGTCCTGCCGAGCCAGGCGAAGCTGCCCGAGTTCGACCTCGAATCGTTCACCCTTCCAGAAGACTTGCCTGTGACGCTGGCCTCCGAGTTCGTTCGCCAGCGGCCCGACATCCGCGCAAGCGAAGCGCTGCTGCACCAGGCGAGCGCCCAGGTCGGGGTCGCGACCGCCAACCTCTATCCGCAGATCACGCTGTCGGGGAGCGCAGGGCCGGTCGCCACGTCGTTCGGCGACCTGTTTTCGAGCAAGGGCTTCCTGTGGAACATTGGGGCCGGATTAACCGCACCGCTTTTCAATGGCGGCGCGCTGCAGGCCAGGCGCCGCGCCGCGGTCGCCGCATATGAGCAGGCGGCCGCCCAGTACCAGTCCACGGTGCTGGTCGCTTTCCAGAACGTCGCCAATGCGCTGCGCTTCCTCGAGACGGACGCAGAAGCGCTGCGCGCGCAGGCTGAAGCAGCCACCCTCACGCGGGAGTCGCTCGACCTCATCACGCGCCAGTTCCAGATCGGCGCGACGAGCTACCTCAACCTGCTCGATGCGCAGCGCAGCTACCAGCAGTCGAGGATTACGCTCGCGCAGGCGCAGGCCGCCCGTTTTGCCGACACCGCGGCGCTGTTCCAGGCGCTTGGCGGCGGCTGGTGGAACCGGCCGCCCAAGCTGGACCCGGCGCAAACCGATGCAAGGCCGCAACCGGCGGCGATCAAGGAGTAAGCGGAAATGGCAGTGACACGTTCAATGAAGAAACGCATGTTCATCATGGCGGCCCTGGTGCTCGTCCTGGTCGCGGTGCTCGCGCTGGGCAAGTTCCTCCAGATCCGCAAGATGATCGCAAGCGCGCCCAAACCCGGCGCCCAGACGGTGTCGGCCGTGAAAGTGACGGCGCTCGAATGGCAGCCGCAGCTGAACGCCGTCGGCACGCTCATCCCGGTGCGCGGCATCGACGTGACCACCGAGATCGCCGGTCTCGTGCGCTCCGTCGAATTCCGCTCCGGCCAGGAAGTCGCGGCCGGCACCTTGCTGATCCAGCTCAATGCCGAAGCGGACCTCGCGCAGCTGCGTACGCTCCAGGCGGCCGCGGAACTCGCGGGCACCGTGCTTGCGCGCGACAAGGAGCAGTTCGCCGTGCAGGCGATCAGCAAGGCGCAGCTCGACGCCGACGAGGCGGACCTCAAGGCCAAGCGTGCGACCGTCGACCAGCAGGTCGCCAACGTGGCGAAGCGCGCGATCCGGGCGCCTTTTGCGGGGCGCTTGGGCATCACCGCGGTACATTCCGGGCAGTACCTGAACCCGGGGGACAAGATCGTCCCGCTGCAGACGCTCGACCCGATCTACGTGGACTTCAGCCTGCCGCAGAAGGAAGTCGGCGGCCTTGCGTCCGGGCAGCTCATCACGATGACGATCGACGCCTTCAATAACCAATCGTTCAGCGGAAAAATTACGGCGATCAACCCGCGCGTGGATCCGTCGACCCGGACCGTGCAGGTGCAGGCCACCGTCCCGAACAAGAACCGGGCGCTGCTGCCGGGCATGTTTGCCAACATGGCCATCGACGTCGGCGCAAAACAGCGCTACCTGACGCTGCCGCAGACCGCGATCACTTACAACCCCTACGGCTCTACCGTGTTCCTCATCAAGCCGGCCGAGGCGCCCAAGGAAGCGCAGAAGGAGGCGAAGGGGCCGCCCCCGCCGCCTGCAGGCACGCTGGTCGCGCAGCAGGTGTTCGTGACGACCGGCCTCACCCGTGGCGACCAGGTCGCGATCCTGTCCGGCATCAAGGAAGGCGACCAGGTGGTCACGAGCGGGCAGATCAAGTTGAAGAACGGTGCGCCCGTCGTCATCGACAACAAGGTAGAGCCGGCCAACAATCCCGCGCCGCGCCCGCAGGAAAAGTAACGGATGAAATTCACCGATCTCTTCATCAAGCGGCCGGTGCTGGCCACGGTGGTGAGCCTGCTCATCATCGTGCTCGGCCTGCGCTCGGTCTTCACGTTGCCGATCAACCAGTATCCGAAAACGCAGAACGCGGTGGTCACCATTTCGACCGCCTATTTCGGCGCGGACGCCCAGACGATTGCGGGGTTCATCACTCAGCCGCTCGAAGGCGCAATAGCGCAGGCGCAGGGCATCGACTACCTGTCCTCCTCCAGTTCGAGCGGCGTATCGACGATCACCGCGACGCTGCGCCTGAACTACGACGCGAACCGCGCGCTGACCGAAATCAGCGCGCAGGTGGCCTCGGTCCGCAACCAGCTTCCGCCGCAGGCGCAGGCGCCCGTGCTGACGGTTGCCATCGGCCAGACGATCGCGGCGATGTACATGGGCTTCTACAGCGACACCCTGCCGACCAACAACGTTACCGACTTCCTCTCGCGGGTGGTCAAGCCGAAACTCGACTCGATCGAGGGCGTGCAGACCGCCGAGCTGCTGGGCGCCCGAACGTTTGCCCTTCGTGCCTGGCTCGACGCGAACAAGCTGGCTGCGCATGGGGTCACTGCTGCCGATGTAAGCGCGGCGCTCGGGTCGAACAACTTCCTCGCAGCGCTCGGGTCGTCCAAGGGACAGGCTGTGACGGTGCCCTTGCGCGCCGGGACGGACCTTCACTCGGTCGAGGAATTCAAGCAGCTGGCCGTCAAGCGCAGCGGGGACGCGATCGTGCGCCTCCAGGACGTGGCGACGGTGACGCTCGGCTCGGACAACTACGATTTCAACGTCGCCTTCAGCGGCGTGCGCTCGGTGTTCATCGGCATCAAGGTGGCGCCGCAGGCCAACATCCTCGACGTGGCCAAGCGGGTGCGCGACTCGATGCCGGAATTGAAGGCCCAGCTGCCCACGGGCCTCACCGGCGAGATCGTCTACGACTCCACGGACTTCATCAACACCTCGATCGTCGAAGTGATCAAGACGCTGGTCGAGGCGCTCCTCATCGTCACGCTGGTGATCTTCCTGTTCCTCGGCAGTTTCCGGGCGGTGGTCGTGCCGGTCATCGCCATGCCGCTTTCCCTCGTGGGAACGTTCTTCGTCATGCTGGCGCTCGGCTATTCGATCAACCTGCTCACGCTGCTTGCGCTGGTGCTGGCAATCGGCCTGGTGGTCGATGACGCGATCATCGTGGTGGAAAACGTCGACCGGCACATGAAGGAGGGCACGCCCCCCATGCAGGCGGCCCTCATGGCCGCGCGCGAGCTCGGCAGCCCGATCCTCGCGATGACCGTCGTGCTGATCGCCGTCTATGTGCCGATCGGATTCCAGGGCGGCCTCACCGGCGCGCTCTTCAGCGAATTTGCCTTCACGCTTGCCGGCGCGGTCACGGTGTCTGGCATCGTCGCCCTGACGCTGTCGCCGATGATGTGCGCGTATATCTTCAAGCCGGCCCAGGACACGGGCCGGTTCGTGCAGGCGATCGACCGGATCTTCGAGCGGGTTCGCGGCGGCTACGAGCGCGTTTTGCACAGCATGCTCGGGACGTGGCCGGTGCTCATCGTCATGGGCGTGGTGCTGAGCCTGCTCCTCGCGATAATGTTCAAGATGTCGCAGTCCGAGCTTGCGCCCGAGGAGGACCAGGGCGTCGTGCTCTCCCTCATCCAGGGGCCGCCGACCGCCACGGCCGACCAGATGCAGACCTATGCCAACCAGGCCTTCGAGATCGCCAAGGCACTGCCGGAATACAAGCAGATGTTCCAGATCACGGGCGTGCCGACGATCAACCAGGGCTTCGGCGGCGTGCTGTTCAAGGACTGGGACGAGCGCACGCGCAGCGCCAAGCAGATCCAGGGCGAGCTGCAGGAGAAGTGGAACAAGATCGCGGGGGCGCGGATCGCGGCTTTCCAGTTCCCGGCGTTGCCCGGCTCTTCGGGCCTCCCTGTGCAGTTCGTGGTAAGCACGACCGAGCCGTTCGAGAACCTGAACACGGTGGCCCAGCAGATCCTCGAGCGCGCGAGGGCGGCGAACCTCTTTTACTTCGTCGACGCCGACCTCAAGCTCGACCGCCCGCAGGCTACGGTCGTCGTGGACCGGGACAAGATCGCCACGCTCGGCATGACCCAGCAGGACGTGGGCGCGGCGCTTGGCGCGGCCCTCGGCGGCGGCTACGTCAACTATTTCTCCATCGCGGGACGCTCCTACAAAGTCATCCCGCAGGTCCAGCAGGTCGACCGCCTCAACCCTTCCGATGTGCTCGACTTCTACATCAAGACGCCGAACGCGGGCCTGATCCCGGCCAGCACGGTGGCAAGCCTGAAATACGACGTGACGCCTGCCTCGATCACGCGCTTCCAGCAGTTGAACTCGGTCACCATATCGGGCGTCTCGGGCTCGGCGCAGGGCGAAGTCCTGCAGAAGATGCGCGACATCGTGCGCGAGGTGGCGCCACCGAGCTATGGCGTCGATTACTCCGGCCAGTCGCGCCAGTTCGTGCAGGAGTCCGGCGGGTTCCTGCTGACGATGGGCTTCGCCATCATCATCGTGTTCCTCGCGCTTGCCGCGCTGTTCGAGAGCTTCCGCGACCCCGTGGTGATTCTCGTGACCGTGCCGCTGGCGCTCTTCGGCGCCGTGATCTTCATCTTCCTCGGCTTCGCGTCGCTCAACATCTACACGGAGGTCGGTCTCGTGACGCTCATGGGCCTCATCAGCAAGCACGGCATCCTCATCGTCGAAGTCGCCAACGAGCGGCAGGCGGCAGGCCGCTCCAAGCTCGAGGCGATCGAGGAAGCCTGCTCGATCCGGCTGCGCCCGATCCTCATGACCACGGCGGCCATGGTGTTCGGCGTCGTCCCGCTGGTGATCGCGTCGGGCGCCGGCGCGGCAGGCCGTCATGCGATGGGGCTGGTCATCTTCACGGGCCTGTCGATCGGGACGCTCTTCACGCTGTTCGTGGTGCCGGCCATGTACCTCTTCATCGGCGCGGAACACCAGAAGGCCGGCAGCGAGCTGGAAGCCGAAGCGCAGACCGCAACCGGCGGATAAGCGGCCTTCAGGGTTGTAGCCCGGCATAGGCTATGTCAGCATGGTTTTCCCAACCCGAGGGGGCGCCATGATCAACCTTTCAGTCAACGGCAAGCCGGTGAGCGTGGACGTCCCGCCCGACACGCGGCTTATCTACGTATTACGCAATGACCTTCGGCTGAACGGCCCCAAGCTTGGCTGCGCGCGCGGCCAATGCGGCGCCTGCACCGTGCACCTTGACGGCGTTGCCGCCCGCTCGTGCCAGATCCCCGTGAAAGCCGCCGAGGGGCGCGCGATCGTGACGCTCGAAGGCCTCGGCACAGCGGCAAAGCCGCATCCCGTGCAGGCGGCCTTCATTGCGGAGCAGGCGCTGCAATGCGGCTACTGTACCAACGGCATGATCATGCAGGCCGCCGCGCTGATCGCGGCGAATCCTTCGCCGACTGAATCCGACGTGTGCTCGATGATGAATGCGAACCTGTGCCGCTGCGGCTGCCAGCCGCGCGTGGTGCGAGCGGTGCTCAAGGCCGCCGGGAAGGTGGCGTGATCATCGCGACCTCATCCCTACCGAAGTCGCTGTCCCGCCGCCGATTCGTGCAGGGCGTGGCCGCCACGGCCGTCGGCCTCACGATCCACTTCCGCTTCGCCGAGGGCCAGGGCGCGCCGGACCTGCCCGCGATGATCAAGCGCAATCCCAACCTCAATGCGTGGGTGCGCATCGCCCCAGACGGCGCAGTCACGGTTTTCACGGGCCGCGTGGAGATTGGTCAGGGGTGCCTGACCGCCATGCTGCAGATCGCCGCCGAGGAACTCGATGTCGCGCCAGGACGCATCACGCTCGTGTCGGGCGATACGGCGCAGACGCCGGACGAAGGCGTGACCTCGGGCTCGTTCTCGATGAAGTTTGGCGGCACCGCGCTCGGCCTTGCGTGCGCGGATGCGCGTGGGACGCTTGTGCGGGCGGCCGCCGAGGCGTGGAAGGCCGATCCGGCCGCGCTCAAAGTGGAGGACGGCATGATCGTCGGACCTTCCGGCACCCGCATGCATTACGGCGAGGCCGCCTCGCGCGTCTCGCTCACTCGGCCGGTCGACGCATCGGCGAAGCGCAAGCCGGCTTCTTCCCAGCGCATCATCGGCACGGCGTATCCGCGCGTGGACATCCCGGCCAAGGTCTTCGGTGAGCAGGTGTTCCTCCACGACCTGCGGCCGGAGGGCATGCTGTTCGGCGCGATCGCGCGGCCGCCTGCATATGCCTCGCGAATCGTGTCGGTCGATCTTGCGCCGATCAAGGCCATGCCCGGTGTCGTGGAGGTCGTCCGGGACGGCTCCTTCCTCGGTGTGGTGGCGAAGCGCGAGGAACAGGCGCGCGCGGCGGCCGACAAGCTCGCCGCCTCGGCAAAGTGGACGAAGGCGCCGGCGCTTTTTCCTGCCGGCAGCGTGTTCGACCACCTGCTGGCCGCGCCGGCCGAGGTCAAGGTCATCCACCAGGCGAAAGGCGACGAAGGCGCGGTCGCGATTACGCATAAGGCCGAATATCGCCGCGCGTTTCAGGCGCATGCCTCGATCGGTGCGAGCTGCGCGCTGGCCCAGTGGACGGACGACAAGGTCACTGTGTGGTCGCACACCCAGGGGCCGTTTCCCCTGCGGGCGCATCTGGCCAAGGCGTTGCGCACGCCGGCCGAGGCGATCCGGGTGATCCATGCGCAGGGCGCCGGGTGCTATGGCCACAACGGCGCCGATGACGTTGCGCTCGACGCAGCGTTGCTCGCGCGGGCCGTGCGCGGTCGTCCGGTTCGGGTGCAGTGGTCGCACGAAGAGGAGATGGCGTGGGAGCCGTGGGGCTCGGCGATGATCGTTCGCCTGGAAGCAGGCGTCGGCGCGGATGGGCGGCTTGCGGCGTGGAACCACGACGTGTGGTCCTTCCCGCATTCGACGCGTCCCGGCCCGAGCGGCGGCATGGACGGCTGCAACCTGCGCTCGGCGTGGTATTTCGCCGAGCCGATGATGCCCTCGAAGCCCGTCGACGGCGCCCTGCCGAACGGCGCAGCGGGACGCAATGCGGTGCCGATCTATACCGCGGCGAACCAGCGTGTCACCACGCACTTCGTGACCGACATGCCGATCCGCACTTCGGCGCTGCGCACGCTGGGCGGATTCTTCAATGCCGTGTCGGCCGAGATGTTCCTCGACGAGCTGGCAGCGATGTCTGGGCAGGACCCTGTCGCGTTTCGCTTGAAGAACATCAAGGATGAGCGGCTCGTGACGGTACTGCGCAAGGCGGTCGCGTTGTCGGGCTGGACGCCGGCGCCGGTCACCACAGGCCGCAAGCTATCAGGCGAGATGCGCGGCTTCGGCGTCGGTCTCTCCCGCTACAAGAACCAGGACAGCTACGTGGCCGTCGTTGCCGAGGTGAGCGTCGATACGGCAAGCGGGGCAGTCAAGGTGCTCAATATGTGGGGCGCGGTGGATGCCGGCCGGGCGATCAACTCCGACGGCGTCATCAACCAGATC
>JANXRZ010000226.1 GCA_025352885.1 Pseudomonadota bacterium
GTGCATCCCGCCCGGGCCCATGATGAAGAACAGGCTCACGGAGAAGAGCGCGAAGGCGAGGATGTCGATGAGGAGCACAAGCGCGTAGCCTTTGAGGAAGACTGGGACCAGCGCGAGCATCGCCACCAGGCCGATCAAGGCGCGCACGACGCCGGGCGAGGGCAGGGTAAGCGGCGCATCCGCCGATCCCGAGCCCCTCGCCGCAGGTTGCTGCCGACCGAGCAGCCCCCAGGGGCGGATGACGAGCACGACGGCCATCACGATGAACTCGACCACCAGCGTCAGCTTCGAAAACGAAAACACGTGGCCGAGGTAAGTGACGTCGCCGATGCCGATGCAAAAGGCCTTGATCTCGGCAATGAGCAGGGCCGCGAGGAAAGCCCCGCCGATGGAGCCCAGGCCGCCGACGACTACGACGACGAACGCGTCCGAAATGACGGACAAGTCCATGAAGAGATTGGCCGGTTCGCGCGGGATCTGCACCGCGCCGCCGAGCGCTGCGAGCAGTGAGCCGAGCGCGAACACGCTCGTGAACAGCCATTTCTGATTGATGCCGAGTGCGCCGGCCATCTCGCGATCCTCAGTTGCGGCGCGCACTAACGTGCCCCAACGCGTGCGCGTGAGGATCGCCCAAAGCACCGTGAGCACTATCGGGCCGAGAACAATGAGAAAGAGGTCGTACTCGGGGAACTGTCTGCCCGCAATGCTGATGGCGCCATCGAGGCCAGGCGCCCTCGGCCCTAGCAGGTCTTCGGGTCCCCACGTCCAGAGCGCGAAGTCCTTGACCACGAGGACAAGCGCGAAGGTGGCGAGGAGCTGGAGAAGCTCAGGGGCCGAGTAGATGCGCCTCAAGAGGAGGATCTCCACCAGCGCGCCGAAGGCCGCGACGATCAGCCCCGCGAGCAGCACGCCGCCCCAGAAGCCGAGCGGGCTGCGGCCGAAATATTCGACCAGGCTGTACGCGATGTACGTGCCGAGCATGTAAAGCGAGCCGTGCGCGAAATTGACGATGCGCGTGACGCCGAAGATCAGCGACAGCCCCGCTGCGACCAAAAACAACGAGCTCGCGCTGGCGAGCCCGTTTAGGAACTGGATGAGGACCGAAGAAGCGGTCAATCCTCAGTCTTTCCGCATTGCACGCACTTCTTCAAACGGGGGGAGGAAGAGCGCCCCATCGGCAAAGTGCCAGTTCACCATCACGCCCTTGCCGTTCTTCTTCGCGAGCTGGCCGACGTAAGCACCCATGGTCGACTGCCCGTCGATCGGCCGGTAGACGATGGGGCCGATCGGCGTTTCCATCTCGAGCCCCTTAAGCGCAGCAATAAGCTTTTCGGTGTCGACCGAGCCGGCCTTCTTGATCGCATTGGCCACGGTGTACATCGTCGAGTAGCCCACGATGGACCCAAGGCGCGGATAGTCCTTGTACTTCGCCTGGTAAGCGGCGAGGAATTTCTGGTGAGGGCCCGTCTTGATTTCGTTCCATGGGTAGCCGGTCACGTACCAGCCTTCGGGGGTCTCGTCCTTGAGCGGGTCGAGGTACTCCGGCTCGCCTGCAAGCAGGTTGAAGACCACGGTGTTCTTGAACAGGCCGCGCGTGTTTCCCTCGCGTACGAACTTCTGCAGGTCCGGCCCGAAGAGGGAGGAGAAGATCGCGTCGGGCTTCGCGTCGACCAGCGCCTGCACGACGGCGCCCGCATCGATCTTGCCAAGCGGCGGGGCCTGCTCGGTCACGAACTGCACGCCCGGCTGCTTCTGCTGCATGAGCTTCTTGAACCAGAGCGTGGCCGACTGGCCGTATTCGTAGTTCGGGTAGACGATCGCCCATTTCTGCTTTTTGAGCTTCACTGCGTCCGGGATGAGCATCGCAGTCTGCATGTAGGTCGAGGGACGCAGCCGAAACGTATAGCGGTTGCCGTTCTCCCAGACGATCTTGTCGGTCAGCGGTTCGGCAGCGACGAAAACCACCTTGCGCTGGGCGGCGAGGTTGCTCACCGCAAGCCCGATGTTGGAGGGAAACGTTCCCATGAGCACGCTTACGTTTTCGCGCGTGATGAGTTCTTCGGCCACCCGGACTGCATCGCCTGTGTTGCCGTTGTCGTCGCGCGAGATGACCTCGATCTTGCGACCGAGCACGCCGCCGGACTTGTTGATCTCTTCCAGCGCCAGTTCCCAGCCCTTCTTGTACGGGTCGAGGAAGGCCGTGAAGACCTTGTAGCTGTTGAGCTCCCCGACCTTGATCGGCTGCGCTTCTGCGCCCGCCGGGATCAGGAGCATCGCTGCAAACGATGCGGCCACCATAACAAACAGGCTCGGCTCGGCTTTCATTTTGTTCTCCCTCTATGTTGTTCCAGCGATGGTACCCCAACCTCAGGCGCGTCCGGAGCCCCGGGCGAGGGCCTGGCGCAGGGCCGGAAGGAAGACGCGCTCGTAGTTGTTGGTGCCGATCACGCTCCAGGCGATGCTCCCATTGACGACCAGCACGAACCGCGGGACCCCGCGCAGCGGGCCGAGCTTTTGCCCGAGCCACTTGAGTTCCTCGGGGTAATGTCGCTCAACGATCGGCTGGCGAAGCGTCTCGCCTTTTACTTCGTAGTAGCGGACCGCCCGCCCTTCCTGTGTTGTCCGGAGTTCTGCCGCGAGTTCGCCTTTCGCACGCGCTTCCCAGTGCTGGCAGTACGGGCAATCGTTCGTTCCGAGATAGACCACGACGATCTCGTCGGCGGCAAGGGCCGACCCGGCGAACAGGCAGAGGAAGATAAAGGCGTAAAGGCGATTCAGCATGGGACGGCCAATGTGGCGAAGGCTCCATCCTGCACCGTTCGGCACTGTCCGTCCAAGCACAGGAACGCGCCTTCGATGAGGTTGCGGTCCCGAAACGAACGGGCGAGCGCCGCCCCGGACTCGAGGGCTTCCTCCACCGCTTGCCGCGGCAATGCGCCGACTTCGACCGTTACCAGAAGGTCGCCGAGGTCGCTGTCCTCCTTGACGGCTCGTGCAGGAAGCCTCCGGATCGCCGGATGGTCTAAGTTGACGGCATTGGCGATCAGCGTTGCGGCGGCGTCCGCGGAAGCGGCCGATCGGGCGAGCACCGTCACCGCGTCCGCAATGCCGAGCGATTGGGAGCGTCCCCGCCAGCCGGAAGTCGCAATGCCGCGGATCGGACTCCTGGCATTGAGTCTCAGGCTGCCGGCCAGCGCTCGCATATGCGGATCGTCAGCGATGCCGACATCGAATTCGTGGGGCGCATTGAGGTGCAGCGCGATGTCGCCTCCGTCGTTCACATGGGCCTTGTCGAGCTTGCGTCCCAAGACGAGCGCTTCGAGCAAGTCGTCGGCGACCGCGCCGGCGACCGCGGCCATGGGGGTGATGAAAAGGTCTCGGTGCGGCCACACTGCGGCCACCATGCGATGGGCCACCGGTCCAAGCGGGGCAGGGCGAATCGACCCCACCGTTGCGCGCAGCAGCGCAAGTTCGGTCACGAGAACCGGCAGGATGTCCTGGAAGCGCATGACCGCCTGCGAATAGGCCGCTTCCACTTCCGCACGCTCACCCCAGGCTTCAACGATGCAATCGATCGGACCATGCTGCAAATGCAGGCGGCCATCGGGAAATCTCGCGTGGACGG
>JANXRZ010000228.1 GCA_025352885.1 Pseudomonadota bacterium
GCGCGGCGGTCGAATGCTCGAGCGCTACGAGCACGACCCGGAGGAGTGAGGCAATGACATCTGCGGCGAGTGGTATAACAACGTCTGTGTATCCGATCCTCCTTGCCTATTCCGGCCCGGCGTTGCGGAGCGTGGCGTACGTGCTCGTCGCGGCGCTCTGCATGGCGATTGCCTGACGATTTTCGGGACGACGCTCGAGCAGGAGCTTGCCGATCATCCCGGCGCGGATGGCGAAGTGGTCCGCAAGGAGCCGATCATGCCGACGGGCGGCCTCGTCGTGCTCAAGGGAAATCTCGCGCCGGACGGTGCCCTGATCAAAGTCGCGGGCATGAAGAAGCTGCAGTTCACGGGACGCGCGCGCGTGTTCGACTGCGAGGAGGACTGCGCGGCCGTCGTGGCGGCCCGTTCGTACGCGGAAGGCGACGTGCTGGTCATTCGCTACGAAGGGCCCAAGGGCGGGCCCGGGATGCGGGAGATGCTCGGGGTCACCGCACTGATCTATGGCCAGGGAATGGGCGAGAAGGTTGCGCTGCTTACGGACGGCCGGTTCTCGGGGGCGACGCGGGGCATGATGATCGGCTATGTCTCGCCTGAAGCAGGCGTCGGCGGGCCGCTGGCGCTCGTAAAGGACGGCGACACGATCATGATCGACGCGAGCGCTGGCACGCTTGCACTCAACGTTTCCGATGCGGAGCTGGCGAAACGCAAGGCCGCGTGGACGCCGCCCAAGCGCGGGCGTCTCTCGGGCGGCTTGGAGAAGTACGCAGCGCTCGTCGGGCCTGCAAATCTCGGAGCCGTCACCCACAGCGGAGGCGAATCGCAATGAGCCTGCCCGCGCTTGGCTACATCGGCATTGGGCTCATGGGCCGGCCCATGACGCTTCGTCTGCTCGCAGCGGGGTACAAGGTCGCAGTCTGGAATCGCAGCAGGGACAAGCTCGAGGCCGTGGTCGCCAAGGGGGCCGTGGCCAAGAACTCCCCGGCGGAGGTGGCCCGTGCTGCCGACATCGTGATGATGTGCGTGACCGACCAGCATTCGGTGAAGGAGGTGCTGTTCGGCAAAGGCGGCGTTGCAGAGGGCGCGGCCGAGGGCAAGATCGTCATCGACTTCTCCAGCATCGCGCCGTCCGCTGCACGGGAGTGCGCGGCTAAGCTTTCGGCTGTCGAAATGGGTTATATCGATGCACCAGTCTCAGGCGGTACGGTGGGCGCGGAGCAGGGCACGCTTGCGATCATGGCCGGCGGAAAGCCCGAGCACATCGAGTTCGTCCGGCCGCTGGTCGCGGAACTTGCCAGCCGCTTCACGCGCATGGGCGACTCGGGCGCAGGGCAGGTGACCAAGCTGGCCAACCAGGTCATCGTCGCCAGCCTCTTCCCGGTGATTGCGGAGGCGCTGCGACTGGCCGAAGCGGCAGGCGTCGATGCAACGAAGATCCCCGAAGCGCTGCTCGGCGGGTTCGCGGACTCAAAGCCCCTGCAGGTCTTCGGTCCGCGGATGGCCTCGCGCAACTACGAACCGGCGCTCGGGACGGTGAACGTCATGCTCAAGGACCTGCTCAATGCCGTGGCGGTCGCGGAGGAGGGCGGCGTGCCGCTGCCCATGGCTCGCGCTGCGGTGGAGCGGTTCCGGCTGCTGGTGGCTGAGGGCAAGGGCGAGATGGAACCGTCGGCATTCATCGACCTGCTGGCGTCCGGGCGCTGACGTAATTCATGACTTTAATTTATATACAATGGCCAGACAAGCCATCCTTCAAGCAATTCGTATCATAAATAACAGATAATGAAGGACGCAGAAGCGCTCCTCGCCGCGCATCTTCCAATGGCAACGAGCAGCTGGAGCGTGGGCGAGTTCGGCGTGCTCGCCGAGTTCCATCATGCGCGAACACCGACCGAATCGGCCTCGACTTCGATCGCTTCAACTGACGGCGGCGCGCTGCGCGTGTCTCTGCACCCAGATGTACGTGTGCTGGCTTATGAGACGCCGAGCCCGAATCCGCGGCTGTGGAACCATGGCATCGCATTCTGCCTGCCGGAAGACAAGGCGCGCATGGACGGGCGCACAGGCGTGACCGAACTGGGGCCGGACACCCGGGCCATCTTCGACTCTTCACGCGAGGACCTGCTGTTCGACCTGGGCCTCGCCCGGCGAAGCGTCAATTTCTGCGTGCGCACGGGCGACCCCACACTGGTCAGCGTGCTTCGCAGAGCGCTTGGCGTGTCGGTGCTTGACGACGCGGCATTGAGTGCGGCGATCGTTGCGGCCGGCCCGACCCGGGTAGTGGAGTCGCGCATGGCGCGCATCGAAATCACCAACCCCATCCCTGCGCCCGGGGGAGCATCGCCGGAGGGCCCGCACACCCACCTCATGCCCGAGCTCATTCGCAGGCGGCGCACTCACGATGCCAACATTCCCCTTCCCGCGGGCTACCTTGCGTGCCTGACGCTTTATCCGTCGCATCCGGCCCGCGACGCGGAAGGGCGCGAGCGGACTTTCGACGCGAACCTGCACGCCGAGTACCAACACCTGCTCGAGCGTTATGGCGACGCCGATTACCTCGCGGCCAAGCGCGGTGAGGACGGCCGGCGCAGCCGCAAGGAGAACCTCGGCCGGCTGATCGCCGCGCGTCAACGCGCCCTCGCAAGTAAAATCGACCCTGACCCCACTTAACCGAAAGAGCTTCCAATGCCCGCTCGTCCGCTGCCCCCGAAAGACAAACTGACTGTGTGCTTTGCGCACGTTGCCTACCGCATGGGCGAGCGATTCGCCGTGCGCAATACGGGCATCCAGTCGTTCGAAGTGCGCGCGCTGGACGACCTCAAGGCGCGCATCGGGGAGGCCGATGTCGTCGTGTGCTCGGGGCTCTGGCGAAACGAATTCATCCCGGTTGCGCCGAAGCTCGCGTTTATCCAGTCGATCAGCGCCGGCACCGACCAGTACGGCAAGGATGCGCTGCAGGCGGCCGGGATCCGGGTGGCCAGCGCCCAGGGATCGAACGAGCGCGCGGTCGCCGAGCATGCGATCGCCCTGATCCTCGCGATGGCGCGGCAGATCCCGCAGGCTCGCGACAACCAGTCGGCCAAGCTCTGGCGCGGCATGATAGGCGAGATCGCCAAGCGCGAGGATGAACTCGGCGGCAAGACGCTGGTCATCGTCGGCATGGGACGCATCGGCTCGCGCCTGGCCACCATTGCAAAAGCTTTCAACATGAAGGTGATCGGCACCAAGCGGGACGTGTCCAAGGGGGCGGGCGCGGCCGACCGGGTAGTCGGTGAGAACGACTTGCTGTCCGTCCTGCCTGAGGCCGACTTCGTTGCGCTGACTTGCCCGCTGACACCGAAAACAGAGAACCTCATCGACGCCAAGGCCCTTGCGGCCATGAAGCCCTCGGCCTTTCTCATCAACGTCGCACGCGGCAAGGTCGTAAACGAGCCCGCGCTCATCGAGGCAATGAAGAAAGGCACGATCGCCGGGGCGGCACTCGACTGCGTGTGGGAAGAGCCGCTGCCGGCCTCATCTGCGCTGTGGACGGTGCCGAACGTGCTGATCACGCCGCATACAGCAGGCGAGACGCGCCGTTATGAGGACAACGTGCTCGACCTGCTCATGGAGAACCTGGGGCGGATGTGGCGGGGGGAAACTGCACTTAAGAATCAGTTTGCCTGAACGAAGTCCCGCCTCGTCGCTGTGCGCCCATGTCTCCTGACTTTGTGAGTTCCATACGTTTGCGCATGCGCGCAAACGTATGGAACTCACAAAGTCAGGAGATTTGAAGTTCAAGTTCAAACATCGAAGCTCTACTCCGCTTTTACGCCGGCTTCCTTGATCAATTTCGCCCACTGCTCCGACTGCTCCGCCAACCACACGGCAAACTGCTCCGGCGTATTGTCGTAAGCCGAGAGCGCCATCTGGTTCCAGCGCTCCTGCATGTCCGGCAGGCGGATCAGCGCTGCGACTTCCGCGTTGAGCTTCCTGATGATGTCAGGCGGCGTTCCGGCGGGGGCGAAAAGTCCTTGGGCGCCGACGGCCTCGAATCCAGGCAAGCCTGATTCGGACGCGGTTCGGGCGTCAGGGAGGACCGCAAGCCGCTGCATTGAAGTCACCGCGATGACCTTGAGCTTGCCGCCCTTGATGAAGGGCATTGCCGCGGCGGTACTCGTAATGAGCGTGTCGACCTGGCCCGCAACCACGTCGTTCAGGGCCGGGCCGCTACCCTTGTAGGGGATGTGCGTCATCTTTACGTGGGCGGCTGCAGCAAGCTTCTCGCCTGCAAGGTGGGGCGTCGAACCCGCGCCGGCACTGGCGTAGCTCACGCTGCCGGGCTTGGCCTTGTCGCGCGCGACGATGTCGGAAAGCGAATTGAGTGTCGAGTTCGCCGGCGCGACGAGCACGAGCCAGTTCTTGGCGAGGTTGATGATCGGCGCGAGGTCCCTGGGCGCGTAGGGGAGGTTTGCGGTCAAAGCCGGCCCGACCGTGATGACGCCCGTATCGGAGAGCAGCAGCGTGTAGCCGTCCGGGGCGGACTTTGCGACCATGCTTGCCCCCAGCGCCCCGCCTGCGCCGGCGCGGTTGTCGACGATGACCGGCTGCTTCCAGTTCGTGGAGAGTTTCTGGGCAAGGAAGCGCGCGAGGATGTCCGAGGGCCCGCCGGCTGCGAAGGGCACGACGATCCGGACGGGCTTCGAGGGGTAGTCCTGCGCGAGCGCAGGGAAAGACCCGGCGAATACTGAAGCAATCGCAGCCAGTGCAAAGCGACGAACGAAGCCGATCATGAGCATGTTCCCTTGGTTGATTATTCGACGCGGATGTTGGCCGTCTTCGCTACGCGGGCCCACTTTTCCGTTTCGGCAGCGAGGTACGCCTGGAATTCTTCGGGGGTCCCGCCGGCGGTTTCGGCGCCGACCTTGGAGAGGCGCTCCTTGAAGTCGGCGAGTTTCAGGATGCGGTTGATCTCGGCGTTGAGCTTGTTGACGATGGGCCGGGGCGTGTTGGCGGGCACCATCACGCCGCCCCATGACACCGCTTCGAAGCCCGGCATACCGGCCTCGGCCACCGTCGGGAGGTCCGGCTTGGCGGTCAGTCGCCGTGTCGTGGTGACTGCGAGCGCCTTCAGCTTGCCCGACTGGACGTGCGGCTCGCCCGAAATGACCGTCGTGAACATCGTCGTGATCTGTCCGCCCAGCATGTCGTTCAGCGCGAGGCCGTCGCCTTTGTAGCTCACGCGCTCCATGCGGATGCCGGCGTTGGTCATGAAGAGTTCCATCGCAAGGTGGCCGGCGGTTCCGGTCCCGCCGGTGCCGTACGTCAGCGTGCCGGGCGTGGCCTTGGCGCGCGCCACGAGTTCGGTCATTGAATTGACCCCCAATGATGAGTTCACCACGAGCATCAGCGGAACGAGGTTGGTGAGCGATACCGGAACGAAATCGCGGATCGCGTCGTAAGGCACCTTGGCATAGATGCTCGGATTGATCGCGCTCGGTCCGACGTTCGTCATGAGCAGCGTGTAGCCGTCGGGCGCGGATTGAGCGACGAAGGAGAGGGCGATCATGCCGTTCGCGCCGGCCCGGTTCTCGATGACCACGGGCTGGCGCCAGGTCTCGCTCATGTGCTGGCCGATGAGGCGCGCGACGACGTCCGACGCGCCGCCCGGCGGATAAGGAACGATGAAGCGCATCGCCTTCGCCGGGTAGTCCTGCGCTGCAGCCGGCAAGGTGAGCGCGGCCAGCATGGCGAACGTGACCGCCCGCAGGGCGCTCCCCCAGGCACTCGTGTGGCTAGAATGCGGATGCATCATCCCTTCTCCCTCAAGGACTACCCAGTGGCCGATATTAAACGCATTGAAACCGGCGCGCGCATGAGCCGCGCAGTCATCCACAACGGCGTGGCTTATCTCGCCGGCACCACCTCGGCGGAGAAGTCGCCGGACATCCGGGCGCAGACCCGCGACGTTCTGAAGCGCATCGAGGCGCGCCTTGCCGAGTGCGGCACCGACAAGAGCCGCCTGCTCACCGCGCAGATCTGGGTGAAGAACATCAAGGACGACTTCGCGGGCATGAACGAGGTCTGGGATGCGTGGGTGTCACCGGGCAACGGACCTACGCGGGCAACAGCGCAGTGCGAGCTGGCAATGCCCGACATCCTCGTCGAGATCATCGTCACCGCCGCCGTGTGAAACCGTAAGCGGGGTCAGAGTCGACTTTCGGATCGCATAACTCGACTCTGACCCCACTTGCTGTTACCCCACTTGCCGTTACGGTGTTCAGCGCAGGCCGTCGACGCCCTTGACGTCTTCCGGACGCAAACCGCCGACACGCGCGCCGATGCGCCCGCGATTCGCCAAGCCGGCAATGATTGCGATTTCATCCGGCAACGGCGCATCGTGCAGCGTCACGGTGATGCCGTCGTAGAACGAGCGTACGTACAGCGCGTCCTTGTGGTTGAAGGGAATGTCGATCGTGCAGCCGGGCGCGCCGCGCTTGGTCATCGACGAGATCCAAGCTTGCGCGCCGCCGAGCACCGCGCGCAACGGCTCTGCAAACGCGGTGGTCAGCAGCGCATTCACGTGTTCCTGCTCGCCTCCGGTCCCGACCACGCCGCCCTTGCCGTAGCTCAGGCCCTTGAAAGGATGCATCGCCTGTCCCGCGCGCTCGGCGATCGCTTTGCCAAGGTCGACACTTGCGTCGATCATCGGCTTGAGATCCTCCACAGAGCGTCCGGCGTACGGGTTGGCGACGATGGCAACGATCGCGATTTTCCGCAGGGGGGCTTCGCCTTCGGGCGCTTCAGTTTCGTCGACAAACGTGAGCCATCTTTTGACTGGAAGCTTCATGGACGTCCTTTCGCTTTGCGGAGTCTCGGTTGACCCGTGCGGAATTGACCCGTGCGGAACATTGTAAGACAATTTTACACACCCACATTGCGTTCACACCGGAGATGAAGTGCGCATGAAAGTCGTTCCGATCAGCGCGCCGGTCCGCTCACAGGTCATCAGCAGCCTTCGCGATGCGATCCTGCAAGGCCGCTTCGAGCCCGGCCAAAAGTTGGTCGAAGCCGACTTGTGCGAACTCATGGGCGTCAGCCGGCCGTCGGTGCGCGAGGCCCTTCGCCAGCTTGAAGCCGAGAAGCTCGTCATCATCACGCCCTTTCGCGGACCGGCGGTCGCGCGCATCGACTGGGACGAGGCCGGCCAGATCTACGAAGTGCGCGCGCTGCTCGAAGGTCAGGCCGCGTATCTTTTCGCGCAGCGCGCGACCGATCCCCAACTTGCCGCCATGGAAGCCTCGCTGCGCAGTTTCCAATCGGCGGTCAAGAATGCGGACGAGTCCGCCCGGCTGGTGCACACCGAGGCGTTCTACCGCGTGATGCTCGACAACTGCGGCAACACGGTGATCCGCGACCTGCTCGCGGGCCTGCATGCCCGCATCAATTTTCTGCGTGCGCGGTCCATGTCGCGGGCGGGACGCGCAAAGAAAAGCGTGGCCGAATTGCAGCGCATCTATGAAGGACTGCGTGCGCGCGACCCAAAGAAAGCGCAAGCGGCTTGCATAGAGCACGTGCGCCTGGCCGGCGAAGCGGCGAAGGCAAGCTTTGCCGGCTAAGCGCCCGTCATCCATCCCCCACACGGTTCCGTTGCAGCACCGATCGGAGTTTTCCCATGGCATTGAAGACCAAGCGCCTTACAAACACATTCGGCGTCGAGATCGCCGATATTGACCTCTCCAAGCCCATCAGCGACGCAACCATCGCCGAAATCTGGAAAACGTGGAACGAGCGGGGGCTCGTGCTCATGAGGAACCAGTCCATCACGCCCGAGCAGCACATCGCCTTCAGCCGTCGCTTTGGCGAGCTCGACAAGCACGAAGCCCTCGAGCCGTTCCGGCACCCTCAGTTCGACGAGATCTTCATGGTCAGCACCATCCCGGTGAACGGCAAGCCCTCGGCGAGCGAAAACGTCGGCCGTCACTGGCACTCGGACCTCTCATACACGCTCCATCCGGCGATGGGATCGCTGTTCCATTGCCAGGTCGTGCCCGAGGTGGGCGGCGACACGTTGTTCGCAAGCACGACCGCGGCCTACGATTCGCTTTCGGACAAGATGAAAGAGCTGATCGACGGGCTCTGGGCGGTGCATGACTACCTTTCCACGCCGACCCAGAAACTGAAGAGCCCCGAGGTGCTGGCCCGCCTTCGCGAGCTGCATCGGCCGGTTGCCCAGCCGCTCGTCCTCACGCACCCGGTCACCGGGCGCAAGGCGCTGTACATCGCCGAAACGCTGATCACCCACTTCGTCGGCATGACGGCGGAAGAGTCCCAGCCGTTCGTGCGCTTCCTCTTCAACCACACGGTGGACCCGCTGTACACCTACCGCCACAAGTGGACGAAGGGCGACTTCATCATGTGGGACAACCGCAGCCTCATCCATATCGCGCTCTCGGATTTCGAGAAGGGCGCGCACCGCCTGTTCTTCCGTACGACCGTCCTCGGCGAGCAGCGCGGGCATCACGCCTAAGCCGGCGTGAACCTCAGTGGGCGGCGCCCGAATAATCCTGCGGGATGCGGCAGGATGCAACGCGAATGCGCTTGATCGGGGCGGGAGTGTTGCGGCTTTTTCCCACGAAGCGGGGCACGCCGTCGGTGATGACGGCCCCGACCGCGGCAATGTCGCCATTTCTGAGTGAATCGAGCGGGTCGCTCTTCGAGCCGCCGACGCATGAATCGATGATCACGACGTCGGCATCCTTGCCGACTCGCAGGAAGCCGCTGTTGCGTCTATAGACAGTCGCATTGTTGCCAGTCGCGGCTGCGATCGCCCATTCGACGGGCATGCTGGTGAGGCTCGCGAGGTGCGTGATCGTGTACATCATGCCGAGCGGCATGATCCCGGAGCCGGTCGGCGTGTCGGTAGCGATGAGGAAGCGGTCGAACTGGTCGGCTTTCCTCACCATGTCCGCAAGCAGCAGCGTTGTGCGCAGGTTGCCTGCGGTGCAGACCTGCAGGGCAATTTTCGATTCATGCACGATGCGGGGGAAGTCCTCGTCCGGCATGGCAACCGGCCCGCCGTTCACGTGGAAGGAAACGTCCGGCTTGATCTTGATGAGGTGGTCGGCCCAGATCCCGGAGGACCCCGGGATCGACGATCCCCCGGTGTGCACCATCGAGATCAGGCCGTACTTGCGAGCCCACGCGATCATCGGCTCGTAGTCGTACGGCGTCTTTACCGCACCGAAGCCCGCTTTTGCAAGCCAGACGCCTTTCGCGGCGATCTCCGCGAAGTCGGCTTCCACCAGCCCGGGCTCGAGGATGATCGAACCGGCCCAGACCCGCATCCCGCCGGGCCGGTAGTGCTCAAAACATTTCATCGCGGCAACCGCGAGCGCCTTCACGCCCTCGGGATCCTTCGGTCGACCGGGCACGTGCACTTCGGAAGCGCTGATCGCCGTCGTGACGCCGCCGTGCACGTAGCTTTCGAGAAAGCCGACGGTCTTCTGGCGAGGCGTGTAGTCGCCGAACGTGTTGTGCACCTGCGAGTCGATGAGTCCCGGGATCGCCGTTGCGCCATCGGCATCGATCACCACATCGGCGGCAGCAACATCGTTTGCCGAAACGGACCCTACGGCGGTGATCAGCCCGTCCTCCATGAGGATGGAATCGCCCTTCGCAAAAGCATCGCGCCAGTCGCCGGTGACGATGCGGCCAAGATTCGTGATAGCGGTTTTCATGGTTGGATCCTCAGGCGGCTTTGTTCATCGGCTTGGACTGGCGCTCGTAGGCGCCGAGCGTTGCATCGGTCATGCCGGTAGCGCTTTTCCAGTCGTAGGTCCGGAAGCTGTGCGAATTGGTGACGAACTGCGCGCCGGCATAGAACATCTCGTACTGCACGTGGCGGGAGGCGAACTCGCTGCCCACCGCATCCCAGGCGAGCTTGAGGAACTTGACCCGGTCCTCGGACGACATCACAGGCGAGAGCTGGGTCTTGGCGATGATCGGCGCGATCTCGGGGTTGTCGTAGTCGGCCTGGGAGGAGGGCAGCATGATCAGCGCGCCCCCTGCAAGCTCGCGGATCGCCTGGACGAACTGGGGATAAAGCTCCTGCGTGATGACCTGGGCGGTGTACACGAGGTGGCGACTGGGTATGTAGTAGCCCTCGAACATCGATCCGCCTGCTTCCAGCCCGAGCATCATCGCCTCCACCATGCCTGATTTGGCCGCAAGCCAGCCGAGCTTCTCGCGCACCGGCGGCATGTTGACCGTGCCGATGGTTTCGGCAAGGCGCCTTGCGACGCCGACGAGGAACCGCAGCTTCACCGCGAGGCGGATCTGCGCCTGGTAGTTCTGCATGATGTGGCCGGCGGTGTCGTGGAACTGCGCGCGGCACATGTCGGTGTCCTTGTAGACGAACACACGCTCCCAGGGGACTTTCACGTCGTCGAAGTAGATCACCGCGTCGTTTTCGTCGAATTGCGAAGAAAGCGGGTTGTCGAAGCGGGACACCGCATGCTGCTCGAAGGACTTTCGCGAGAGGACCTTGAGGCCCTTCGCACCCATCGGCACGGCGCACGAGAAGGCAAGTTTTTCTTCGCCGGGCTTCAGTGGCTGCAGGTTGGCCACGAAGACTTCATTGGCCATGACCGAGCTCGTGCCGAGCATCTTCGCGCCGCGGAGCGTGATGCCTTCCGAGTCCTCGTCCACGATCGCCGCGACGAGGTCTTCACCGGCCTGCTCGCCCCAGTCTTTTGAGCGGTCGGCCTGCGGATTGATGATCACGTAAGTGAGGAAGAGGTCGTTCTCGCGCGCATAGTGGTAATAATCGTTCATCGCCTTGGCGCGCTTCTCGCCATGCTTCCTGAACACCGACAAGCCCATGGCCTGGCCGATGAGCGCCGAGGCCACGTGGTCGGGCGAGCGGCCCATGAACCCGCAATGCAGTTCCGACCAGGTCGTGAGCGCCTTCCTCCGCTCGACCATCTCCGCATACGTGCGCGGCATCTGCCAGGCGCGGTTCGCGCGGCGCCCGCCGCCGATGTCGAACGTCATCATCTCCACGTTCTCGGGCCGGGCCTGGAAATCGTAGAGGCTGGCCGATGAGTGCACCGAGTTGCGGTAGGCCGGGTGCGTTGCCACGTCCGCGACCAGCGCGCCGTCCACGAACACGCGGCGGCCGTCCTTGATCGACTGCAGGTGCTGGGCGCCGTTTTTAACTTTTGCCGTCATGGTTTTCTCCTGGTGTCGGGGTGGATGCGCGCGGGCGTCAGGCAAGCGTTTCTTCGAGTCGCAAGTCGCTTGCGCCAGGCTGCTCGAGGAGGCGTTGCAAAGCCAGGGCGGCGTCGCAGTTCTCGATGAGCAGGTTCATGATTCGGTGCAGGTCGCGAAAATCCTTGCGAGTGAGGCGCCCGAACTCCACGTTGTTGACCTGGCTCTGGAGCGGGGCAAGCTTGGCGAGGAGCGCATACCCCGCTGGTGTCGTGCGCAGGAGCAGGCGCCGCGCGTCCACGGGATCGCGTTCCTTTGCGACCAGGCCTCGGTCGACGAGCTTGGCAATCTCGACTGCAATGAACGCGCTCGAAACATGCAGGTGATCGCAGAGCGTGGTCGCCGTCACGTCGCCTTCACTTTCGAGATGACCCACTGCGATAAGGAGGGTGTACTGGACGCCGGCGAGGCCGATGTAGCCCGCGTGCCCGTCGCGGATCGCTTCGTGCCGCGCCTGGAAAGCGAAGAAGGCATGCACGAGTTCCCGGAAGCGGCGATCGTTTCCTTCGTCTAGCAGCTCCTTGCGAGAGACGGTAAGCGGTGCCGCGAGCCCGTGTTTTCGCCCGGACGAAGCCTTAGGACGCGGGCGGGGTGGGGGGCTGGCCATAAAGGAACGCTGGAGTCTGGGTCAGGCAGACTAGCTAAGTAACCTAGCTAATGTCAAGACGTCAGAAAATGCTTAGGCGGTGAGCCCCTTAACGAAGCGCACGACGGCCTCGAGCGTCTTTTCGGGCTGCTCCTTGAAGGGCGCATGCGCGCAGTCTTCCAGCTTGAGAATCTCGCAGGGGCCGCGGACGTTCGCTGCAATGGAATCGAGGTGAGCCATGGAGCCGTAAGCGTCCTGGTAGCCCTGGATCGCAAGCAGTGGGCACGTCACACCGGCGAGGAACTCCTCGATGTTCCACTTGCGGAATTCAGGCGACGTCCAGACGTTGCACCACCCATAGAAGGTCTTGGCCGGATCGCGGTGATATTTGCCCAGGCGCGTGGGAAGGTCCGTGGTTTCGAACGCTTTCTTCGCTTCG
>JANXRZ010000242.1 GCA_025352885.1 Pseudomonadota bacterium
CACCGTGCCGCTTGTCGGACCATACACACCGGTGATTACGTTCAGCAGCGTGGTCTTGCCGGCGCCGTTGGGGCCGATGACGCCATGCACTACTCCGGCCGGAACGCTGATCGAGACGTCGTCGAGTGCAGTCAGTCCGCCGAAACGAACCGAAAGCGCATTGATTTCGAGAAGGCTGCCCGCCGTATGAGTGCTCACTGCGCGCCCCTTCGCCTGAGCGCCGTAAGCCGGGCGGTCCAGCGCCCGGCCAGCCCTCCGAGTCCCATAGGCGCAGCAATCATGCACACGAGCAGCAACACGAAAAACGCGAGCGTCATGTAGCTGCCGAGCGCGCCCAGGTATTCCGGCAGCATCACAAAGATCGTCGCGCCGATGACTGGGCCGAACGGGCTGCGCAAGCCCCCCACGACCGCGATGGCAATAAGGCGGACGGACTCGATGATCCCGAACTGCGCCGGGTCGAGATAGGTCGTCAACAATGCGATCAGGCCACCGCCAAGCGCCGCGAACGCAGCCGACAGGGCGAATGCGAGCGACTTGTAGTGCAGGACATTGATGCCCATTGCGGCCGCGCCGACCTCGGTCATGCGCAGGGCGGCGAAGGCCCGGCCGAATCGCGAACGGGAAAGCGTCCACAGGAACCAGACCGACGCTGCTGCGATCGGCATGATGAGCGCGTACAACATTGCTGGCTTCGCGAGCGAGGTCTCGCCGATGCGCAGCGGCGGTACTTGAAGTCCCACCGCCCCGCCAGTGAAGGACTCGAGGTGGGTCAGCAGCAACTGCATGACTGCGCTCACGGCCATCGTGGCCAGCGCGAGATAGTGATCCTCGACGCGCAGGGCGAGCGCCCCGAACAGGTATCCGAAGGCAGCCGCGCCGACGACGAGCAACGGCAGGCCGATCCAGTAAGGAAGGCCGCTCGCCTTGGCGAAGATCACCATTCCGTACGCGCCGAGGGCGGCGAACGCGCCCTGCGCGAGCGAAATCTGGCCGGCCTGCCCTGTCACAATGGCCAGGCCCGTGACGACTACACTGGTCGCCGCCACCAGCGTCATGAGATAGAGCGCGTGGTTGGAAAGCACGAAAGGGGCAAGTGCCAGCAGCACAACCGCAATGAGGCAGGCGATCAGTCGCATGAGCGTCCTACACCTTCCGCGCGACTGCGCGGCCGATGATGCCCTGCGGTAGAAGGAGAATGACCAGGATCAGCAGCGCGTAACTCGCTACGTCTTTCATGGCAGAAGAGATATAGACACCCGCGGCTGTCTCGATGATGCCGAGCAGGATGCCGCCGACGATGGCGCCAGCGAGACTCTGGAACCCGCCGAGGATGGCGGCGGCAAAGCCCTTAATCGCGATGAGGCCCATGTCGGGAGAGAGCGTAATCAGGGGCGCCACCAGCACCCCGGCGATTGCGCCGACGACTGAGGTCAGCACCCACAGCCATCCGTGAACGGACTTCACGGAGATGCCGACTATCGAAGAGGCGAGCGGATTCTCGTACACGGCCACGATCGCACGGCCGAACTTCGTGAACCTGAGCATCAGCAGGAGCCCGCCGGCCACTGCCGCCGCCACGCCCACGACCGCTAGGTTGGACGGAACGAGAACGGCATCGCCGATGACGATCGGCGCTGGAGAGAGCAGGAACGGCATTGGCCATGAGTTGGGTCCCATGCCTGCGCGGAGTCCTTCGCGGAGAGCCCCGCCCAGCGCAAGCGTGGCGATGATCTTCACCAGGAAGGGCGCCTGGTCGAGCGGGCGCATGATGCCGCGCTCGATCGCAAGCCCCATGCCTGCGGACACCACGAGCGTCAATGCAATCGCCAGAGGAAAGGAGAGCCCCCAGAAAACCTGGCCCATGACGACCACGTACGCGCTCAGCGTAATCTGGTCGCCATAGCCGAAGTGGACGACACGCGTCCCCCGGTGCAGCAGAACTATGCCCAGCGCCACGAGAGAGTAGATGCTGCCGGCAGTGATGCCGCTGATCAGGATCTGCAGGAGCACTGGGCTGGGGAACCTAAACCGGCGCCTTGATGATGGCGGGGATCAGTTTGCGTGTGAGGTCCGGCTGGAACTCCACGATGCGCAAAGACAGGTTGCCCTCGCGGTTGTTCGGGCCGAACGAAGTCGGCAGCGTGATGCCGGTTGCGAAGTTCTGCATGCCTTCGAGCGCGCTCATGAAGCTTTCGCGCGTGGGGTCGGGACCCGCGCGGCGCAGCCCTTCGATCAGCGTAAGCGCGCCGCCATACCCTGTGGCGTCGCCGATGTCCGGGCGGTTCTGGCGCGCGAGATCGGGGAACCGGGCGGTGAATTTGTCTCGGTAGGCAACCATCTGCGGCTCGTTCCCCTCGGGCAGCGCTTGGAGGCAGGTGACGTTCATGGCGCCAACTACTGCCGGACCTACCGTCTGTGGATATGTGCGACTCGACGTTGCGTTTGACCCGACGATTTTCGCCGTGATGCCAAATTGGCGCGTTTGACGCGTGATCGTTGCTGCGGCCGCTGGGAACCCATACATGATCATCGCGTCCGGCTTGGCCTCCCGAATCCGAAGCAGTTGCGCAGTGAAGTCGGTGTCCGAGATATTGAAGACCTCGTCTGCCACCAGTCCAGTTTTGCGGTCCTGCATGCATTGGGTCACCCCGCCTCCGCCGCGGCGTCCATATTCGTCCGATTGGCGGATTAGCGCCACGCGCTTGGCCTTGAGTTCGTCGAGCACAAAGTTCGCAATCGTCATGCCCTGCAGGCGGTCATTCAGAGTGCCCATGCGGAAGACATTCTTTAGCAACGGCTCTGTGAGCGCGGGCGTCGATGCAATGCACAGGAAGATGGGCACTTGCGCATTGGCAGTGATGGCCGGCACGAGTGGCTGCGCCATCGCAGAGGTCGATGGCCCGAATATTGCGAAAACTTTGTCTGCCTCGACAAGGCGATGGAATCCCGCAATCGCCTTGGGTGCAGAGGATTCGTCGTCGATCACGACTGCCTCGATCTTGCGACCATTGATCCCGCCCTGTGCATTGACCGCCTCGAAAGCGAGCTGCGCTCCAGAGAGCTGCCCAGTTCCGAACACGGCCTGCGGACCAGTCAAGCTTCCCAGCACGCCGATCTTGATCGATTCCCTAGCGACACCTGTCCGGTTCTGGGCCATGGCCGGCCTGATCGCAGAGGCGGCTGCAACGGCCAGCAGGCTGCTAGTAAATTGTCTCCGTGTCATCTTGCTCATGTCTGCTCCTTGCTCTATGCGTTTTGTGGGTTTGCCTTCGGCGCTTTTGCTTTCAAAATCGCTTCCATCAGGCGATGCGGCGTCAGGGGAGTCTTGCTGACTTCGACACCCAGGTCCTTGAGCGCATCGTTCACGGCATTGAAAATCACCGCCGGCGGCGCGATCGCCCCGCCCTCGCCCATGCCTTTCATGCCGAAGCGCGTGTAAGGCGACGGCGTTTCGGTGTGGAAGATGCGCATGTTCGGGATTTCAGAGGCGCCGGGCAGCAGGTAGTCGGCCAGCGTCGATGCGTCCGGCTGGCCGTTGGCGTCGAACTGGATTTCCTCGAAGAGCGCGGTGCCGATGCCCTGCGCCACGCCGCCGATCGTCTGTCCTTCGACGATCAGCGGATTGACCATCGTGCCGCAGTCCTCGGCGATCACATAGTCGAGGATCTCGACATGGCCCGTGCCTATGTCGACCGCGACCGCGACGGCGTGCGAGGCATAGGTGAAGGCGCCGGTATCGCGGTCGGGCTTGTAGCTCACGCTCACCTCCAACCCCCGGCGATCGACGTCGAGCGGCGCGCGGTCGGGGCGCAGGTACCAGACACTGCAGATCTCCTTGAGCTCGACGCTTTTGCCGCTGGGACCGACGACCCCGAGCGTCTTGTCGAAACGCGCTTCCTCGTCTTTGCAGCCCAGCAGGTGCGCGCCAATATGGATGACGCGCGGGATCAACTCCTGGCACGCATCGATGGTGGCGCCACCCGACATCACGATCGAACGCGAGGCATAAGTGCCCGTGGAATACGGTGAGTTGCCCGTGTCGCCGTGGACGATCCTGATCTTCTGGATGTCGATGCCGAGGATCTCGTTGCCAAGCTGGGCGAACGTGGTTTCCATTCCCTGGCCGTGCGAGTGCACGCCGACCCGCACCTCGAGCCCGCCATCGGGCGTGAGCTTGACGGCCGACTGGTCGTAGCCGGGCACCATGGGCAGGCCCCAGCTCGTGAAGACGCTCGTGCCGTGCGCCGACTGCTCGCAATAGCTCACGAAGCCGATGCCGATCCGGCGGCCGTCAGCCTCGCCTTTCTTCTGCCGTGCGCGCCACTTGTCGGCGTCGAACTTTTCTTTCGCCAGACGCAGCGCCGCGGGATAGTCGCCGCTGTCGTAGTGCTTTTTCACGACGTTGTCGTAAGGCATCTGCTCGGGGCGCACCAGGTTCTCCAGGCGCACCTCGTACGGATCGCGTCCCACGGCGCGCGCGATCGAGTCCATCAGCAGCTCCATCGCGAAGCACACGCCGCACCGGGCGACCCCGCGATACGGGATGAAACCGGGCTTGTTCGTCGCGACGCAGTAGGTCTTGCACCGGTAGCCCTGGAAATCGTAAGGCCCCGGCAGGTTGCCCGTGGCTTGCCCGGGCTCAAGGCCCACCGTGAACGGCCAATGCGAGTACGCCCCGCCGTCGATGGTGATTTCCGCGTCCAGGGCAAGCAGACGGCCTTTGTCGTCTGCGTAGGCGGTAAGCAAATAGTGATGCTGGCGAGTGTTGGCGCCGTAAGTCAGGTGCTCGCGCCGGTCCTCGGTCCAGCGGAAAGGCTTGTGGAACTTGAGCGCAAGCCAGGCCACCGCGAGTTCCTCCGGGTGCACGAACCCCTTGAAGCCGAATCCTCCGCCGACGTCCGGCGCAATGATTCGCACCTGCGCTTCGTCCAGGTTGAGGAATTGTGCAATGCCCGTGCGCACGAGGTGCGGCGTCTGGGTCGAGTAGTACATGACGAGCTGGTCGGCGCGTTCGTCCCAGTAAGCGAGCACGGCACGGCCTTCCATCGGCACCATGGCGTGGCGCGAGAGTTCCACTTCGCGCTTGACGATGACGGTCGCTTTCCTGGACAGGGCGTCGAACCCGTTGTCGACCGACAGGGTGAGAAAGAGGTTGTCGTCCCAGTCCTCATGGACGCGGATGTTTTTTTCGAGCCGCGCTGCGTGCGCATCCACAAGCACCGGCAACTGTTCGATGTCGAGCTCGATCTGCTCGGCGATGTCTTCAGCCTCTGCACGAGTCTTTGCAATGCACATTGCCACCGGTTCGCCGACAAAGCGCACTTTTCCATGCGCAAGCGGCGGCATGCCGGACAGCTTGTATGTTGGCAGCGTGGAGGGCGTGACGATGTCGCGCGCCTCGACGAGGTCTTCGCGCACGAACACGCGGCTCTCGAAACCTGCGGGCTTCCTGATGCCGCGGATGCGCCCATGCGCCAGGGGACTGCGCAAGAAGGCAACTTCCATCTGGCCGGGAAAAACATAGTCGGAGACGAACTGGCCCCGGCCGTGCATGTGGCGCGAGTCCTCCTTGCGGGGAACCCGTGCGCCAATGCCCTGACCTGGCTTGCCGTGCTCGTCCATCCATTTCCTCCGCAAAACCTTCGCCGGACGGCGTCGTGCGCCGCCCGGTCGACCCTTCTAAAATATCTTTGGTGCTTACTTCTTCGCCGCCGACACGCCGTACCGATAGCTGTCGAGGGTGTACTCGGCTACGCGGAACCAGAGGTTCTGCTCGTCGCGGTACTTCTTCCACGGCTCGTAGATCTTCTTGAAGTCCGGGCTCTTGGCCGCGATGTCGTCCATGACTTCCTGAGTGGCCTTGTAAGCCGCGTCCATGACGGACTTGGGAAAGCTGCGCAGCTGGGTCCCGGCACCGACCAGCCGCTTGAGGGCGAGCGGGTTCTTGTGGTCGTAGTCGGCCGTCATCACCGTGTCCTGCTCATGCGCGGCGCAGGTCAGCACTTCCTGGAAGGCCTTGGGCAACGCGTCCCAGGCTTTGAGGTTGACCAACAAAGTGTTCGACGCGCTACCTTCCCACCAACCTGGGTAGTAATAGAACTTGGCGACCTTGTTCAGGCCCAGCTTCTCGTCGTCGTGCGGTCCGATGAACTCTGCTGCATCGATGGTGCCCTTCTCGAGCGACGGGTAGATGTCGCCCGGCGGGATCTGCTGCGCGGTCACCCCGAGTTTTGTGAGGATCGTGCCGCCAATTCCCCCGATGCGCATCTTGAGACCCTTGAGGTCGGCGACCGACTTGATTTCCTTCCGGTACCAGCCGCCCATCTGCACTCCTGTGTTGCCGCACGCGAACTGCAACATCCCGTACTGCTTGAACACGTCGCGCAGCAATTCGTTGCCGCCGCCCCAGTTCAGCCAAGCCTGCTGCTGGCGCGAGTTGAGACCGAACGGGATGCCCGAATCGAACGCGAAGGCCGGATTCTTGCCGATGAAGAACGACGAAAGCGTGTGCGTCGCCTCCATGGTGCCTTTCTCGACCGCGTCGAACACCTGGTTGCCCGGCACAAGCTCACCTGCCGTCATCACGCGGATGTCGAACTTGCCCTCGGTCATCGCCGAGATGCGCTTGGCCATCGCCTCGACACCGCCGTGCGTCGTGTCCAGGCTCTTAGGCCAGCTCGTCTGGAGGCGCCACTTGACCGACGGCGCCTGGGCGATTGCCGATGCCGAAATCGCACCGAGGGCCGTTCCCGCCCCTGCCTTCGTCAGAAATTCGCGTCTCTTCATTACTTCTCTCCTTGGAAATGCCGGCGAGGCCGGCGGGTTATTCACTAATGGTTGCAAGCATTACTTTTTCCCGCCCGGGTTGAACGAGCGCTCGAACTGCTTTTGCAAATCGTCCCCCGTGCCCGGCTCGCCCACATCGGGAACGGCGGTGGGCGCCTCGAGCTCGATCTTTACTTTGTCGAGATCGATGACTTCGTTCTTGTCTAGAAAATAAGTGATCTGGTTCGGAAACGCGATTACCAGGATGACCATCAGGATCTGCAACCCGACCCAGGGCAGGGCGCCCAGGTAGATGTCCCGGCTTTTGACCTCCTTCGGTGCGATGCCCCTGAGGTAAAAGAGCGCATAACCGAAAGGCGGGTGCATGTACGAGGTCTGGATATTTACGCAGAGCAACACGCCGAACCAGACGAGGTCGATGCCGAGCTTGTTAGCCACCGGCACTAGAAGAGGGATGACGATGAATGCGATTTCGAAGAAATCCAGAAAGAATGCGAGCACAAAGATAAAGGCGTTCACCACCAGGAGGAATCCGATCCTGCCCCCGGGGAGCTGCGTGAGGAGATGCTCGATCCACAGCCCCCCGTCGAATCCCTGGAACACCAGCGAGAACACCGAGGACCCGACCAGAATGAAGATCACCATGGCGGTGATCCGCATGGTCGACTCCATGCCCTGCCAAACGAGCGGCACCGTCAGCCGCCCGCGCAGTGCTGCCAGCAACATGGCGCCCATTGCGCCCATCGCCCCGGCCTCCGTTGGCGTCGCAAGGCCCATGAAGATGGTGCCCAGCACCAGGAAAATCAGGCCCATCGAAGGCACAACGCCCCACAGGACCCGGCTCCAGAGCGGCCAGCCGCGCAACGTGCGGGCCTCC
>JANXRZ010000266.1 GCA_025352885.1 Pseudomonadota bacterium
CGAAGCCCGTGGACCGGGCCGAGCTGTGGCTGCGCGTGCGCAACCTCCTGCGCCTCAAAGCCTACGGCGACCTGCTGCAAAGCCACGGCAGGGTGCTCGATGGACTCGTGCGCACGCGCACCGCAGACCTCGAGCAGTTCCGGGCTGCGATGGAAATCTCCGGGGATGCGATCGTGCTGGTCGACCGCGCGTCCATGCGATACATCGACGTGAACCGGACGCTGTGCGAGATGGTCGGCCATTCGAAGGAGGAACTTCTCCAGATGACGCCGATGCAGCTGTTCGGTGCGAGCCGGGAAGTCCTCGAAGCGGACTACGACGCGATCATCTTCGATAGAAATCACAAGGCCAGTCGCGTCGTCGGGGCCTACCAAAGGAAGGACGGCTCGAGCGTTTCGATCGAGTCGCGGCGCCGGGCGCTGCGCACTGAAAAAGGCTGGATCATCGTCTGCACGGCCCGCGACATCACGGAGCGCAAGGCGGCCGAGCAGCGCCTGAGAGAGCTGGCCGAGCTGCGTCACAGGGAGGCGGCGCGGCACGCGGCGATCCTGAACGCCCTGCCGGCGCACATCGCCTTGCTCGATGCGTCGGGCGTGATCGTCTCCGTCAACGATGCGTGGGACCGGTTCGCAAGCGACAACGTAATGCAGGGGGCCGAGTACGGCGCGGGCCTGGACTATCTCGCTGTGTGCGATGCCGCTTCCGGACGCGATGCGCGTGAAGCGCACGAGGCGGCCGCGGGCATCCGCGCGGTGCTCGCCGGCTCGACACCCAGCTTCTCGCTGGAGTACCCGTGCCATTCCCCCGAGGTCCAGCGGTGGTTTTTCATGACCGTCACGCCGCTCTCCGAGGACCGCCGCGAAGGCGTGGTTGTCATGCACGTGGACATCACCGAACAGAAGCTCGCCAAGGTTGCGCTTCGGGAATCCGAGCGGCGCTTCAGCGACCTGCTCGATTCCGTCGAGCTCATTTCGCTGATGCTGGACCTGCAGGGCCGCATCACCTATTGCAACGACTTCTTCCTGCGCCTGACCGGATGGCAACGCGAAGACGTGATCGGGAAGGACTGGTTCGGCCTGTTCATCCCGGCGGGCGACGACGGGAGGATGCGCGCCATGTTCCAGACGCAGGTGGCCGACATGACCATCCCCGGAGGGCAATATCACGAGAGCGAGATCCTCACCAGCAACGGGAAGCGCCGCCTCATCAAGTGGGACAACACCGTGCTTCGCAGCGTCGCGGGCGAGATCATCGGGACCGCGAGCATCGGTGACGACATCACCGAGCGCAAGGAAGCGGATACCCGGATCGCCTACCTGAACCGGGTTTATGCGGTGCTGAGCGGCATCAGTACGCTGATCGTCCGCTCGACGAACCGCGACGAACTGTTTCGCGAGGCCTGCAAGATCGCGGTGGAGGTCGGCGGCTTTCGCATGGCGTGGATCGGGCTGGTCGATGAGCTTGCGGCAACGATCGTCCCGGTGGCCTCGCTCGGCGTGGAGGCCGACGTGCTCGCGGCCGTCCGTGAGCGTTTTGCGCTCGACGGGAGCATCTCGCCGGCCACGAGCCTGGTCGCCCAAGCAGTGGTCGAAAGGGTTCCGGTCCTGTCGAACGACCTTTCGGAGGATGGGCGCGCCCCGTTCCGCACACGCCATGTGGCGGCCGGCATCCATTCGATGGCCCTCTTGCCGCTGATCGTGGGCAACAAGGTCAACGGAGTGCTCTCGCTGTACTCCTCCGAGCGCGACGCCTTCCACGAAACCGAAATGAAGCTGCTGACCGAGCTCGCCGGCGACATTGCGTACGCCATCGACCACATCGACAAGCAGGAGAGGCTCGATTACCTGGCGTATTACGATTCGCTCACGGGACTGGCCAACCGCTCGCTCTTCCTCGAAAGGTTGTCGCAGTACATGCGCGGCGCGAAAGCGGCCGGCCACCGCCTGGCGGCGTTTGTCGTCGATCTCGAGCGCTTCAGGAACATCAACGACACGCTCGGGCGCCCGGCGGGCGATGCGCTGATCAGGAAAGTCGCCGAATGGCTGCTCATGACCTTCGGCGACGCGGGCCTCATGGCGCGCGTCGGCGCAGACCATTTCGCGGTAATCCTGCCCGAGGTGCGCGAAACCGGGAACGTGGCGCACCTGATCGACAAAACCCTCGGTGCGTTTCTCGACCATCCATTCCACCTTGAAGGCAGCGTCTTCCGGATCGCTGCGAAAGTTGGCGCCGCGATGTATCCGGAGGACGGCGAAGACGCCGACATGCTCTTCAGGCACGCGGAAGCCGCGCTCAAGAAAGCGAAGGCGGGCGGCGACCGGTTCCGCTTCTACGAAAAGGCGATGACGACCCATACCGCAGGCAAGCTCACGCTGGAAAACCAGCTGCGCAAGGCGATCGACGATGAGGAGTTCGTGCTGCACTACCAGCCGAAAACGAGCTTCCTCACAGGGAAAGTCACCGCCGCCGAGGCGCTGATCCGCTGGAACGATCCGCGCACGGGGCTCGTGCCTCCCGGAAAGTTCATCCCAGTGCTGGAGGAGACCGGCATGATCCACGACGTGGGCCGCTGGGCCTTGTGCAAGGCGCTCGAGGATTACCTGCGCTGGCGCGCCGCGGGGCTGCCGGCGGTGCGCATCGCGGTGAATGTCTCTCCGATGCAGCTGCGCGACCGGGGATTCATTGCCGAGGTCGCCGAGGCTCTCGGCATCCATCCGCAAGCTCGCGCAGGCCTCGAACTGGAGATTACCGAGAGCCTCATCATGGAGGACGTGAAGCACAGCATCGCGAGCCTGCAGGCGATCCGCGAGATGGAGGTGACCATCGCCATCGACGATTTCGGCACGGGGTTTTCGTCGCTGTCGTACCTCGCGAAGCTGCCGGTGGACACCCTGAAGATCGACCGCTCGTTCGTCGTCGATATGACCACCGGCCCGACGGCATGTCGCTCGTGTCGACGATCATCAAACTGGCGCATGCGTTCAAGCTCAAAGTGGTCGCCGAAGGCGTCGAGACCGAGGAGCAGTCGAGCTTCTTGCGGCTGCTCGCATGCGACGAGATGCAGGGCTTTCTCTTCAGCAAGCCGGTTCCCGCCGAAGAATTCGAAAAGCGTTTCCTGGCGGCCGGTCCGGCCTAGGACGGTGCCACTTGCTGTAGTTCTACCTGTGCCGATAGTAGATATACGTTCTGTAATAACAAGCGCAGGCCGGAGCTCTGCCGGACAGACACTTCGCGCCTACATACAGCTATTCGCGTTGCCGATACACTCGTCCCGATG
>JANXRZ010000018.1 GCA_025352885.1 Pseudomonadota bacterium
CAAAGCTGCCCTACGACGTGGCAAAAGACTTCGCGCCGATCACCCAGCTGTCGTTCGGCAGCGTCCTGCTGGTCGCACCGGGCGGCGCGCCTTACAAGGACGTCAAGGGCTTCATCGAGTGGGCCAAGGCGCAGAACCGGCCGATCAACTATGGCTCGTGGGGCATCGGGTCTTCGGGACACCTCTACGGGCAGATCCTCAAGCGCGATTACGGGGTCAACCTCAATCACGTTCCGTACAAAGGCGACGTCCTCGCCATCGTCGATGTCCGGAACGGGAATCTCGACGTGACGTTCTCGAGCCCGACAAGCGCGAAGCCGCAGGTCGCGAGCGGCCAGATCAAGGCAGTGGGCATGACCGGTCCGCGGCGCTCGGAGTCGATGCCAGAGCTCTCCACGTTCGGCGAACAAGGTCTTGGCGGCTTCGAGCTTCCCGTTTGGGTCGGCGTATATGCGCCGGTCGGCACGCCCAGGCCCGTGATCGAACGCCTGCAGCGCGAGCTCAAGGTCGTGATTGCAGAGCCCGACATCACGCGCCGCATGCTCGACCAAGGACAGGCGCCGATCGTCAACACGCCCGAAGAATTTATGGCGAACTACCGCTCTGACTTCCCGAAATGGGAAGCCCTCATCAAGGCCTCCGGCGCAAAGGTGGAGTAACGCGTGCGCACGGATTACGTCCAGCGGTTCCTTTTCGAAGACCTCGACATCCGCGGGCGGCTGGTCTGCCTGACAGGTGCCTGGGAGCGGATGCTCGAAGGCCGCGGTTATCCCGACCAGATTGCAGAACTCCTCGGGCAGACCACCGCGCTGGGCGTCCTGCTGGGCGCGAATCGCAAGGGCGCCGGCCGCACGACGCTGCAGGTGCGCGGCAACGGGCCGGTGCCGCTGCTGGTGGCCGACTGTCAATCGGATTTGACGTCAGCTGAATTAAAGATCCGTGGCATGGCGCATTTTGAACCGGGCGCGCAAGGCAGCGTGCGGGAGCTGATCGGCGAAGGCCGGTTCGCATTGATGCTGGAAGATGCGGCCAGCGGCCAGATCTACCAAAGCGTCGTACCGCTCGAAGGCGAGACGCTTTCGGAAATCTTCGCGCACTATCTCACCCAGTCCGAACAGCTCCCTTCGTTCGTCCTGCTGTTCGCCGATGGCTCCGCGCTCTGCGGCCTGCTGCTGGAGAAGCTCCCGAAAGCCGATGAGCGCGACGCCGATGGATGGAACCGAGTGACGCAGTTCGCCGCGACACTGACCCTCGACGAGACCCGCGACGCGCAACCGTACGACCTCCTGACGAAGCTCTTTCCCGAGGAACTCCTGCGGGTCTACATGCTGGACGCCGTGGAATATCACTGCCCTTACGACGAAGACAAGGTCCGCGACATGCTGCGCAGCCTGGGCCGCGCCGAAGTGGAAGGTATCCTCGCGGAAAAGGGCGAGGTGCTGATCAAGAACGAGATGTGCAATCACGAATACCGATTCGATGCCGGGGCGGTCGCCTCCATATTCAAGGAGCAGGCCCATGGCCAGCGTCCCGACTAAGGGCCCCGACATTGGGACGGCCTATGGGCGGCCCGCACCGACCTGGCGCAGGGACTTGACCGAAGTGGGAGCCGGCACGCCCATGGGGGAACTGCTCCGCCGCTATTGGCATCCGGTGGGCCTCGCGTCCCATGCCGGTGAAATCCCGCGCAAGGTGCGGGCGCTTGGCGAAGACCTCATCCTGTTCCGCGATGGCGAAGGGCGCGCCGGCCTTGTGTATCCGCATTGCGCCCATCGCGGCGCCTCGCTGTACTACGGAAAAACGGAGGCCCGTGGCATCCGCTGCTGCTATCACGGCTGGCTCTTCGACGTCCGAGGCCAGTGTCTCGAGCAGCCCTGCGAGGAAGGCGGCGGTCCGCGGCGCGACAAAGTGCGCCAGCCCTGGTACCCGGTCGAGGAGCGCTATGGCCTCGTATTTGCTTACCTCGGACCACCGGAACGAAAGCCGCTGCTGCCACGCTATGAATGCCTTGAGTACCTGTCCGCGGGAGAATTCGTCGAAGCCGACGACACCAGCATCGGGTCGGGCGGCCCGGTCATCGCGCCCTGCAACTGGCTGCAGCACTACGAGAACGTCGTCGATCCCTTCCACGTGCCAATCTTGCATGGTTCGTTCTCGGGCATGCAGTTCACCTCCCAGATGGCGAGCATGCCCAAGGTCACGTTCGACACGACGGCGATGGGCGTCAAGGTGACGTCCACCCGGCCCCTCGATGGCGACAAGACGTTCCTCCGCGTGACCGAAGCCGCGGTGCCCACCCTGCGCGTGGTCCCGAACCCCCGCGTCGGGAAATACGGCGCCGTCGAATCCATCGGCTGGGTCCTGCCGATCGACGATACGACCTATCGCATCTACACGGCCGGCCGCGTCACCGAAAAAGGCGAGATGTCGAAGTTCCGCTCGAAATACAACGGGAAGACCTGGCCGGAACTCACCGAGGAAGAGCACCAGCGCTTTCCCGGGGACTACGAGACGCAGACGAGCCAGGGGCCGATCGCGCACCATTCGGAGGAGCACCTCGCCACGAGCGACAAGGGCATTGCGCTGCTCAGGCGCTTCCTTGAAAAGCAGGTCAAGGCCGTGGCAGATGGAGGGGATCCCGCCGGCGTTGCATTCAGCGAGGACAAGGTGCTCGTGCGATTCGAGGCCGGCAATTTCGTGATGTAAGGCAGCGCCGACATACAATGCGACGGCCCGCGAAGGAGATGCGGCGCTTCGCATCGAGGGTAAAAGGGGGCAGCACAGATGGCGGAAAAAGAATTCGCGCCGGGTTACTACAAGGTGATCCGGACGATCGACACGTTCACCGACTGGACGGGCAAGACCGTTTCCTGGATCTGCGTGCCCCTGGCGATCGTCGTGTTCTGGGAGGTCGTCGCCCGCACCGTCTTCAACTCGCCGACGATCTGGGCCTACGATCTCTCTTATATGTTCTACAGCGCCCTCTTCATGCTGGGCGCCCACTATGCGCTGAAGCGCGGCGCGCATATCCGCACCGACATGCTCTGGGAAAAATTCTCCGACCGCACCAAGGGCAAGATCGACTTCTACGCTTTCATCCTTCTCTTCTTCCCGGGGATGATCCTGCTGTTCGGTGCCAGCGTGGATGACGCGATCCATGCGTTCACGATGGGAGAGCGAGGCGAGCAGACAGCATGGCTGCCCATTTTGTGGCCGTTCAAGTCGATTGTGCCTGTCACAGCGGCGCTGCTCCTGATCCAGGGCACGGCTGAAATCATGAAGAGCTGGTTCGCGATGCGCACGGGCCGGGCGTTCGAGCACAAGGAAGGCGGCGAAATATGACCGGCCAGATTGCACTGGGACTGATCATGCTGATCGCGATGGTCAGCGTCATCTTCGTGGGCTTCCCGATCTCGTTCACGCTCATCATCATCGCGCTCGCGTTCGGCTGGGCCGGTTTGGGTGACAGCGTGTTCGACCTGGCCTACCTGCAGACCCTCGGCATGATGAAGTCCGAAGAGCTGGTGGCGATCCCGCTCTTCATTTTCATGGGGTTTCTCACCGAGCAGGCCGGCCTCATGGAGCGCCTGTTCAAGGCGTTCCGCGACTTGCTCGCGCCAGTGCGGGGCTCGCTCTACCTTGGCGTGATCCTGACCGCGACCGTATTCGCGATGGCCACCGGCATCGTCGGCGCCGCCGTAACCGTGCTCGGCATCATGGCCGCGCCGATCATGATCAAGGCCGGATATGACGCGCGCATGGCCGCCGGCGCGATTGCCGCGGGTGGCACCCTCGGAATCCTGATCCCGCCCTCGGTCATGCTGATCGTAATGGGCCCGGTGCTCGGCGTGTCGGTCGCGGACCTCTATGCCGCGGCTTTCGGGCCGGGCTTCCTGCTGGCCGGCATGTACATCGTCTACACCCTGGTGCGCAGCTTCTTCAATCCCAAGCTGGGGCCGCCGGTCCCGCTGGACGAGCGGCAGACCTCCTGGGCGCTCGTCGTCAAGGAGGTACTGCTCGGGATGGTGCCGCTCGGATTCCTGATCGGCGCAACGCTGGGCTCCATCCTCATGGGGTACGCCACGCCGACCGAGGCTGCCGCGGTGGGCGTGATGGGGGCGTTCGTCCTGGCGGTCGCTTACCGAAAGTTCACTTTCGCCGGGCTCAGATCCGCGTGCATCAGCACGATGAACACCTCGAGCATGGTGCTGTTCCTGGCGGTGGCCTCGAACATCTTCGGCGCGGTCTTCGCGCGCCTGGGCACGGCGCAATGGATCACGGACATCCTCCTGTCGCTTCCGCTGCCGCCGTTCCTCATGCTGCTGCTGGTGCTGTTCCTCATCTTCCTGCTTGGCTGGCCTTTCGAATGGCCGGCGATCATCCTCGTCTTCCTGCCGATCTTCTACCCGGTCGTGGTCGGCCTGAAATACGATCTCGTGTGGTTTGGCGCGCTCGTGGCCGTGGTGATGCAGACCGCGTACCTCTCCCCTCCTGTGGCCATGTCGGCGTATTACCTCAAGCAGGTCGTCCCGTCCTGGAGCCTGGGCACGATCTACAAGGGGATGTTCGACTTCATGGGCATCCAAGTCATCGCCATCCTGATCGTTTTCGCGTTCCCGCAGATCGCCATGTGGCTGCCCAATACGCTTGGCGAGCGCACGCGTGCCGAGCGCATGGCGCCGCCCTCGCAGGAAGAGCAGGACGACGAGAAGAACATGATGAAAGGCGGCACGCTCGAGGAGGAATACAAGGCGGCGCCGGAGGAAGAGCCGAGCGATGCAGAGAAGAAGGATGATGCGAAGAAGTAAAAGGGGCCTGGCCCCTTTTTGTCAGCTTTAACGTTAACCGGAGGGAATACACATGAAGAAAAGACTGCAGTCCCTGATCACCGCCGCAGTAGCGCTCGCCTTTGCGCTGCCCACCGCCGCGCAGGCGCCCGCCGCCTCGGGCGCGAGGACGCTCAAGATGCAATCGAGCTGGCCGGCCAGTTCCACCGCGCAGGACCACTTCAAGCTGTTCGCCGAGCGGGTCGAAAAAATCTCCGGCGGATCGCTCAAAGTCGAGGCCATGGCCGCGGGCCAGGTCGTGCCGGCGTTCGAAGTGCTCGACGCCTCCTCCAAGAAAGTCATCGACGGCCATCATTCGATCTCGTACTACTGGGTCGGCAAGAACAATGCGACGGTCCTGTTCGCCGGCCCGCCCGGCGGCCCGTTCGGCATGGATCACTCGGACTATCTCAGCTGGATGTGGAACGGCGGCGGCGCCGAGATGTGGAACGACCTCTACCAGAACACGCTCAAGCTCAACGTGCACGTGATCCCGGGCCACCCGACGAGCCCGCAGGCGTTCGGCTGGTTCAAGCGGCCGATCAAGAGCCTGGCCGACTTCAAGACGATGAAGTGCCGCCAGACCGGCATCAACGCGCAGATCTTCACGCGCATGGGCATGACGACGATCAACCTGCCGGGGGGCGAAATCCTCCCGGCCGCGCAACGCGGC
>JANXRZ010000020.1 GCA_025352885.1 Pseudomonadota bacterium
GCTGATGCGGGCGCTCGACGCGGCAACCATCCCAAAGGCAAGCATTGTGGGTCACAGCATGGGGTCGTTGGTTGCCCTGGAGTCGGCCGCCCGGTTTGCCGAGAGAGTCGAGCGCATCGCACTGCTTGGCACTGCGTTCCCAATGAATGTGTCCGACGCTTTCCTCGAGGCTGCGCGCACTAACGATCAGAGCGCTTACGACATGGAAACCATCTGGGGCCATGCGCCGCAGGTTCCCTTTGGCAGTAATCCCAATCCGGGCATGTGGATGTACGGCGACACGCTTGCCCGGCTTTCGCGACTGGCCCCGGGTGTGTTGCACACCGATCTCAAGGCCTGCAAGGATTACGCGTCCGGGCTTGAGAGCGCTGCTGCGGTGACTTGCCCGACCCTGGTAATCATGGGCGGCAATGACCTGATGACGCCGCCCAAGGCGACCGCCCCGTTGCTCAAAGCGCTGTCGCGCTCCACTTCGGTATCGATCAAATCATCGGGCCATTCGCTGATGGCTGAGGCACCCGATGCGACCCTTGACGCATTGGTCGGCTTCTTCGAAAAATCCGCCTGACCGATTCGTGAAAGTTCTTGCTGGACGCGCTTGGCGTGTGGCGAATGGGGCGATAATCCGCCAGGATTGAAGACCCGCCAGGGCCGGAGCACTGGCGGTCCATAAGGAATGCGCCTAATGGCCGCGATTCAACCGCAACTGGCAACCGTATCGGGCGCGCCTATGCCCGGCGGCCCGCCACCACCGCAAGCCCCACGGCTCCCGGCGCTCAGGCAGGACATCAAGCTCTACCCCGGTCCGCGCCATCGTGATGGCTCACCCAGCTGGCGAATACTCGACCCGGTGCGCAACCGGTTTTTCGAAGTGGGTTGGATGGAATTCGAATTGCTCGCGCGGTGGGCGGACCATTCACGTGTCGACTCGTTGGTTGGGGCAGTCGAATCCGAAACGCCGCTTCGCCCGACCGAGGAGGAGGTCGTCGGGTTCATCCACTTCCTCGAAGGCAGCCAGTTGCTCCAGGCCCGGGAGAAGGAGGACCGCTCGAAGCTTCGCGGTCGTTGGATGAAGGGGGTGAAGCCGTGGTACGAGCAGCTGTTCCACAATTACCTGTTCTTCCGGGTTCCGCTGGTTCGGCCCGACAAATTCCTCGAGCGCACCCTGCCGCTTGCGGAGCTCTTCTTCACGCGCAGCTTCTTTTCGATCGTTCTCGTGCTGTTCGTTGTGGACCTTTACCTTGTGTCACGTGAATGGGACGAATTGCGTCGCACCTTCGCTTACTTCTTCAATCTGCAGGGCGGCCTGTACTTTGTCATTGCCGGGAGCTTTTCGAAGATTTTGCACGAGCTTGGTCACGCGTATGCGGCCAAGCGCTATGGCGTCCGGGTGCCCGCGATGGGCGTTGCGTTCCTGGTGCTCTGCCCATTCCTTTATACCGACGTAGGAGAAACCTGGAAGCTGGCCGATCGAAGGAAGCAGATCGTCATCGCCTCCGCGGGGATGGCAACCGAGCTCGCCCTGGCGGTCTTTGCAACGCTCCTATGGACAATTACGCCGGAAGGGGCTGCCAAGCACGTGCTCTTCATCCTGGCGACTACGACCTGGGTAATGACCCTGGCAGTAAATGCCAGCCCGTTCATGCGGTTCGACGGTTATTTCGTGGTCTCTGATGCACTGGATTTCCCGAACCTGCACGAGCGCAGCGGTGCCTGCGCGCGCTGGTGGATCCGCCGCACGTTCTTCGGACTTCACGAGCCGCTCCCCGAGCCGACTTTCACCGCAGCGCAGCGCGTTGGTCTCGTGCTTTTCGCCGGAATTACGTGGATCTACAGGCTGGTGGTGTTCTTCGGCATTGCGCTCATGGTCTACCACCTCTTTTTCAAGATCCTCGGCATCGTCATGATGTTGATGGAATTAGTGTGGTTCATATTTAGGCCGGTGTGGTCGGAGTTGAGTTACCTGTGGGGCCAGCGCAGAGGCGTTCGCTTGAAATGGTCGCCCCTTTCCATGGTCTTTGGCGTGCTGCTGCTCTTTGTCTGGCTGGTCCCGATTACCAACCAGCTGAGTGCGCCCGCAGTATTGCGGATCTCGCAGGAGCAGCCGGTTTTCGCGCCCTTTGCCGCTAATATCAAATCCGTGGAAGTGCGCCCAGGCCAAGTCGTGGAGCCTGATCAAGTGCTGGTGATTCTGGTGGCGCCCGAACTCGGGATGCGAGCGCAGAAAGCCGCTATATCGTTAGCGAGCGCCCGCTCCGAATCGCTGACCTCCGCCGCGAGCGGCAAGCTGCAGGAGCGCAGGCTCGTCCTGCTCGAGCAGATTGCCGAAGCGCTCGCCGAGCAGAAATCCGTTGAGGAAGAGGTGGAGAGGCTCATCGTGCGCTCGACCATCCGCGGGATGGTGCGCGACATGTCGTCGCAAATCGTGGCCGGGCGCACCATCGGGACCCGGGAACTGATGATGCGGATTGCGGCCCCAGCCCCTGCGCTTATCGAAGCGTACGTGAGCGAGTCCAATATCGAAGCGGTGCAGGTCGGCCAGGAAGTGAAATTCATCTCGTCCAGGCCCGATGTGGCTTCCGTCCGGGGCGTTGTCAGAGCGATCGATACGACCGGTAGCAAGCAAATCAGCCGATTGCTTCTAGTTTCTCCCCATGGGGGCGATATCGCTGCTGTGCTCGACCGCAGGGGAAGCGCGCAGGCCCAAGACCCGGTTTACCGCGTTTTGATTGACCCGCTGGATGACGTCGGCTTCCTGCGCACCATCGAGCGAGGCACCGTGCGGATCGAAACGAGCTTGGGACTGGTGGCCCAGAATTTCGCCTCCCGGGCGCTGTCGATACTGGTCCGGGAAAGCGGGTTCTGACCGATAGGGCAATACCCTGACGAAGTTTTTCGCTTCTAGGCACTGTTTCTGCCCAAAAGCGGAACTTGTCGTTGGATAGAGGGATTAAAGTCCCCTAAAATAGCGCTAGCCTGCTAAAAGAGGCTAAGTCCCTGAACACACAGGGATTCATCGAAGCTCTAAACAGGTTGCCAATGAGCAAGAACGATAAGGCACGCGGGCCGGGCGAGGGCGCCCCAAAAGCATCGGCCAAGGGCAAAAAAAAGCGCAGGACTCTAGTTCGAAAGACTAGATATCTCGCGCTCGAGCAGCGCATCGTTTTCGATGGCGCGCTTGCTGCAGACATCGTAGACAAGAACACGAAGACTGCCGACGCGCCGTCGACCTCCGGTACGGATTCGGTTGCTGCGGACAAGACGCTTCCGGCAGTCGACTGGTCGCAAACCAGCGCGCCAGCCGCCGTTTCTGGCGACGGCAAGTCCGCAGTTGCTCCAGCAACGGCCGACAAAGTCGCCGCAGACAAGACTGCTGCCGACAAATCAGCGATCGACGATCGGCTTGTGCCCGACGGGCGCGGATTCACTTCCGGCCGCACGGAGATCGTTTTTGTCGACATAACGGTCCGCGACTTCCAGACCCTGATTGCCGGCATCAGTCCAAGCACCAGGGTCGTCATGCTCGATTCGAGCAAGGACGCCGTCGCACAAATTGCGGCCGTGATGGCGCAGTACGAGCCGGGCAAGGTGGACGCCGTCCACCTCATCTCACACGGTAACGAAGGACAGATCGATTTCGGCTCCGGTTCGCTTAACGCGACGACCATGCGCTCCACCTACGCGGCGGACCTCGCCAAGATCGGACAAAGCCTTAGCGAAGAGGCCGACATCCTCGTATACGGGTGCGACTTCGGTAAGGGAGCGGACGGGGAGGCGGCGGCGGCCCTGTTGAGCCAGCTTACCGGAGCAGACGTTGCAGCGAGCACAAACGCCACAGGTGATGCGGCCCTTGGCGGTGACTGGAACCTCGAATTGCACGAGGGGAGGATTGAATCCGACATCGTCGTCGACCGGCTTGCGCAGGAGCAGTATCACGACCTGCTTGCAGTGCATACGCTTGACTTCGATTCGGCCACTGTTCCGGCCTGGACCGCTGGAACCGCAGTAAATGCATATACGGATTACGCAGTCGACGGTAGTCCGGTCAGGATCAAGTTGACCGGGGGCGGGTCGCCGGGCGCGGTCAGCACCAATCCTGTCCTCAGCAACAGCTACAGCGGGGGCGTTTCGCCGGCGCAGCGAGCGCTCCAATTCACGATTGGTGACGCCACTTACGTCACCATCACGATCGATTTCTCGCTGCAGCCTGGTGGAACGGTCAGCAACGTCGGTTTCGCACTTTACGACGTGGACAATGCGGAATACGCGGATTTCTCCGCAATTTCGACCAGCGGGCAGATCGCCGCGACCAACGTCGCAACGAGCGCGTACAACGCCGTCGATACGGCGACCGCTCCCGCAAATACCACCCGGGTCAGGGGAAGCGGGAGCGATTCGACCAGCGCAACGGCTTACGGAAATACCTACGTCTATTTCAACACCACAGGAATCAGTTCGGTCACGTTCACGTACAACGGCACTGCAAACACGACGCTGGTCGTGCTGAACGACATCACTTTCTTCGGTGCGAGCAGCAATCCTCCGGTGCTCGACCTCGATTCGAGCACCGGCGCGACGGTGACCGCGGGGGACAATTTCCTCACCGCGGGGGACTACACGAACACGACCGCGGGATCTACGCTGCCATGGTCAGGCCCCTGGATGGAAACGGATACCGGCGCGGCCGTCGGCGGGGCGGCCTCCGACGGACAGGTCCGGGTGGTGACCAGCCCCGTTACCGGAACGAGCGGCGCGCTTCGCATCAACAACAGCACCGATGGCGGCGCCACCGCAGGCCAGTTTACCGGCGCTACGCGGCAGATCGACCTGTCCGCGGTATCCAACTCGGTGCTCGAATTCGACTACGTGACGGCGGCAGTAACGCCCCTGACGAGCTCCGACGCCGTGGTGCTGGAAGTATCGACCAATGGCGGAACCAACTGGACCACGCTGAAGACCTACACCGGCGCCTCGGCCGGCGCCGGTACGCCGGCTTACACCCACGATTCGGTGAGCATCGCAGGATACGAATCGGCCAGCACAGTGGTCCGCTTCCGCGCTTCGGGCACCACCGCATATGCCAATTCCGGCGATTTCTTCTACGTCGATAACGTCTCGGTGACCTCGGTCCCCACCGGGTCGTTCAATATCTATTCGGAGGGCGACACCACCGGGGTTTACATCGCCCCCGCATTGAACGCGACGGTCACCGACACCGACAGCGCGAACATGGCGAGCGCAAAAGTCACCATCGCCAGCATCGCGCCGGGGGATGTGCTGAATGTTGCAGGCGGCGTTCTCGACGGGACGACGAAGATCCTCGGGACGAACATCACCGGGACCTACAATTCGGGCACCGGGCTCCTCCAATTGAGCGGCACGGACACCAAGGCAAACTATCAGACGGTAATCAACGCGATCCGCTACAAGAACACCGGCCAAGATCCCACGGTGAGCGGCACACGGCCGACGGTCTATATCGGCGCGGTTGTCAAGGACACGGGCAATAACGAAGGCAACACCGCCACCGCGCAGATCAACATCAATGCGTTCAACGATGCGCCGGTCCTAGGTGGCGCCTTGGCCGGGCAGGCGGTCAACGATACCGTCAACGTGAGCCCGTTCTCGGCCATGACGATTGCGGATGTAGACGGGCCGAACCTGACCGTGACGGTCAGCCTGGATACGGCGGCCAAGGGCGTGTTTACGCCCGCTTCGCTGACGGCCAGCGGTTTCAGCACTTCCGACGGCGGCTTGACGTACACGCACGCCCCGTTTGCCAACGCAACCGCAGCGCAGACCGCAATCCGGGCGCTGGTCTTCGACCCGACCAACGACCGCGTGGCAGTCGGATCGATGGAAACGACCACCTTTACGGTAAGTGTGAACGACACCACCACGACCGTCACGAACAACACGACGACCGTGATCTCGACCTCGGTCAACGTTGCGCCGACCGGCACCACTGCGACGCTCGGGATCAACGAGGACGCGACTTACGCGTTCAGCGCCGCGAGCTTCGGGTTCAGCGACGCGGACGTCGGCGACACCATCTCGGCGGTTCAGATCCTCACGCTGCCTGCGGCCGGATCGCTAAAACTTTCCGGCGTTGCGGTCACCGCCAATCAAGTGATTACGGCCGCAAATATCGGGAACCTCACGTTTACTCCGGTCGCGGACGCCAGCGGTACCGGCTACGCCAACCTCACGTTCAAAGTGCGCGACCAGTCGAATGCGTACGACGCCTCTGCGAGGACGCTCACGTTTGACGTGGCCGCGGTGAACGATGCGCCGGTCAACACAATGCCGGCCTCGTTTACGACTAACGAAGACACTTCGGTATTGCTGAGCGGCCTGTCGATTGCGGATGTGGATGCCGGCGGCGGCACCATGTCGGTCACGTTCTCCGTGAACGCGAGTCTGGGCACGCTGACCGCAAGCTCGGGCTCGGGCGGCGGGGTGACGATCACCGGATCGGGAACCAATTCGCTCATATACACCGGCACGCTGGCCAACATCAACACACGTCTGGCGGGGGGCGCCGGAAAGACGCCCACTTACGTCCCGGCGGCCAACGTCAACGGGGCGATCACGCTGACAATGGTCACCAGCGACGGCGGCAACACCGGTTCCGGCGGGACGCTGATCGACACGGATACGCGCACGATCAACGTGACGCCGGTTTCCGATGCGCCAGTGGGCGCGGCAAAGACGATCTCGGTCGCGGACAACGCAAAGTTCTATCTGTCGGCGTCAGACTTCGGATTCTCCGATGCGGACGGAGATACGTTTGCGCAGGTGACTTTCACGACCATGGCACAGGGCGGCACCGATGGGTTGTATCTGAATGGCGTAAGGCAGACCGCAAACTTCAGCGTAACCCTTGCCCAGCTCAATGCCAACCAGCTCTACTGGCAGGCGAATACGAGCAACCGGAATTTCCAGTTCAAAGTCGTCGACAGCAGTGCGTCGAACAACATAGACACCACCGCCCGGGCCCTCAATTTCGTCCACGACGCCACCAACACAGCGCCGGTCCTTTCGACGTCCGGCACCGACGTTCTGACTGCGATCACCGAGGACGATCTCAACAATCCCGGCGTGCTGATCAGTTCCTTCGCCGCTGCGGACATCACCGACGCGGATGCAAGCGCGGCCCAAGGCATTGCAATCACGGCAACGTCCCTGGGCGGGCCCGGCGGCGGATCGTGGCAGTACACCCTCGACTACGGCGCCACCTGGACGACGATCAGCGGGCTCACAGGCAGCAATGCGCTGGTCCTTCCGGACACCGCGAGCATCCGGTTCAGGCCCGATGGCTTGAATGGCACGACCACCAACAATACGTTCACGTATCGCGCCTGGGACCGCACGGACGGCAGCGTGCCCGGAAGCCTGGTCACGCCAGGCGCAGGGGGAGGCACCACCGCCTATTCGACCGCGTCCCGTACGGCAACAATCGCAGTCGCGTCGGTAAACGACGCACCCACGGTAAGCGCGCCCACTACATTCACAGTCAACGAGGATGTCGCAGGCAATCTGGTGTACACAGGTTCCCCATTCGTGGATGTGGACGCGGGCGCGGTCCTCACGGTGACTGTGTCGATCGCCGACGGAACGGTCAGCGGGAACGCCGGGACAGGGGTTACGGTCGGGGGAACCGGGACGGCCCGGACTTTCACGGGGACGGTCGCCGACTTGAACGCTTACTTCACGACGGCGGGCAAGCTCACTTACACGACGGCGCTGGACAATAACACGGCGCGCACGCTGACCACGCAGGTGTCGGACGGGATCGCGGGACCGGTGACGACGACGAGCACGGTGAACATCACGCCGATGCCCGACCCGCTCAGGCTCGACCTGAATGGGCCGACGATGCTGACGGTCACGGATAATTTCACTGCGGGCACCTATACGGCCGGCAGCAGCAACCTCCCGACCACATGGACCTCAGGCTGGACCGAGTTCGACGCGTCCTGGAGCCGGGCTTACACGCCGGGGGGCTCGACCAACAGCGACAACAGCCCCGCATCGGGGAACATCGTGATGCCTTCGGTGGTCGGCGCGCTCGGCGGCGGATCCGAAATCGTCATGCTCGGCCATGTCGCGCAATTCGGCGACTCGATCCAGCGCAATGTGAACCTCAAGGCCTATACCTCGGCCTACCTGTCGTTCGACTACCGCACCGCGGGACTCAATCCGACCGACGTGATCCAGGTGCAGGTCTCCAAGAACGGGGGAGCGGATTTCACCACTGTGGGAATCCTCGCGAATGTCACCTCGACCACCACCTCGACATTCGATATTTCAAGCTACATCGGCGAAAACACGGTCATCAAGTTCAAGGTGGCCTCCGGTTTCGGCACGGACACCACGCAGCAGTTCTATTTCGACAATGTGGCGATCACTGCGGACGGGGCGAACTACATCGGCGGCTTTTCCGAGTCGGCGGGGACGCCCGTCCAGATCCTCGACTCGGCGTCGACGATCAGCCTGAACAGTTCCACCGGCAATCCGATCAAGAGCGCAACGGTCACGCTCACAAATTTCAAAGCCGGGGACACTTTCAGCGTCGGTGCGCTGCCTCCGGGCATCAGTGCGGTCGTCAACAATGCGACCGGGGTGGTCACGCTCACTAGCGCCACGAGTTCGACGGCGGCGGATTACGTCGCCGCCTTGAGTGCAGTCAAATTCGGCAATTCGTCGGCCACGCCGGATACGACGCTTCGCGCGATCACCGTCACGGTCACCGATACGGGCAACGAGACCAGTAACGCCACTACGGCTTTCATCCGGGTCACGCCTTACGACAACCCGGTCACGACGGTCCCGCACAACATAGTCGCGTCCACTCTTGGGGCGACGACGGGCAACCTGTTCGACAACACCAGCCTCACGGCGGAACGGACAGTCGGTGCGACTTTCGACTACGACCGGGATACCGCCGGCCTGAGTTCGGCGCTGCTGACCCCGCCCTCGAAAGGCACGGTGGTCGTCAATGCCGACGGTTCGTACGCTTATACGCCCAATGCGGGCGTTACGGGCACCGACAGCTTTACCTACACGCTGACCAGCCAAGCGCAAGTCATCGGGACCAACTATCAGTTCTGGGACAACTCGACGATCACGTCGCTCAAGACTGAGTTTCCGGCGGGCGCCCCCTACAAGGCCAATTTCATTGCCGGCTACGACGTCGACGGCGTTGCGCTCGATACGGTCGGCGGCACCAAGGTTGGCGACGCCGACCTCGACAACTTCGTCGTTCGTTTCACCAATACGCTCGCGATCACCACCGGCGGCACGTACACGTTCTACAGCGGCTCGGACGACGGTTCGATGCTGTACATCGACAAGAACGACGGCAATGGTTTCGTCGCCGTAGTCGACAACGACGGCCTGCACTCGTGGCAGGAGACCAGCGGCACGATCACGCTCGGCCCAGGCAATTACACGATCCGCGTCGACTTCTTCGAGCGCGCCGGCCAGGAAGACCTGTCCATTTCGTACCAGGGCGCCGATACCGGGGACATCAAGACCAACCTGGGCGAGGTCGGATCGGTCCTGGCCAGTTCGACCACCACCGGCACGGTCAACATTACGCTGGCCGACCTGGGCCCGCGTCTTGCGCTCGGCACAACACTCTACGCGGCCGACAATTTCGCGAGCGGCGATTATTGGGGCAACACCGGCACGATTAATTTCAGCGGCAGCTGGACAGAGTCCAACGAGCTCATTTCCAGTCCGACAGCCGGCCAGATCCAGGTCGTCGGGGGGGCGCTCAGCGTCAAGGACACCGGGGGGGCAGGCGTCCAGAGCATCTACCGCGCGGTCGACCTGCTCGCGCCGGCCGGAATCTCGCCCACGCGCGTGGGCTCGACCCTATCGTTCGACTATTCGATCCCGGCCGCCACCAGCGGCGTACAGGTACAGATCTCGCCCAACGGCGGGGCCAATTGGGTCACGCTCGACGCCCTGAGCGCGGGATCGGCGACCTCGGGGACTAAGACGTACGACATCTCCCAGTATGCCTCCAGCACGACGCGCATCAGGTTCCTGCCGACGGCGGACAACACGACCAACGCCGTTGTGTTCGACAATATCCGGGTGGACGCCTCGCAGGTGAACTACACCGCGCCGACCTACGTGGAGGGCGGTCCGCCGGTTGCAATTGCGTCCGGCAACGCCGTGGTTGGGGATCCGGACGGGTCTACCATCGCGAGCGCAACGATCACGATCGCCAATGCGCAAGCGGGCGACACTCTCTCCTACGACGGATTCGTTTCCGCAATCACCGCAACCCTGAGCGGCAATACGCTGACCCTTTCCGGGACGAAGACGACCGCCGAGTACGCCACGGCGCTGCGGCATGTGTTCTTCAGCAGCACTTCCGACACGCCCGCGACGGTGAACCGGACCGTCAACGTTGCGGTCAAGGACAGCACGAATTACTCCAGCAATACGGCCACCACGACGATCGGCGTGGTAGCGGTCAACGACGCACCCACGGGGATCGCGAAGGCCGTTTCGGTCTCCCTGAATACACCCTACGTCCTGCAGACGGCTGACTTTGCCTTTGCCGACCCGGAAGGCAACTCGCTTCTAGCGGTCAAGTTCCCCAGCGTGCCTGCTGCGGTGGGGACGCTTCAGTACGACACGACAGGAAGCGGAAACTGGGTTGCGGTCATCGCCAACCAGGTGGTCACCGCCGCGGACATCGCTGCCGGGCGCGTGCGGTTTACGCCGACAACCGGCCAATCCGGTCCGGCGGTGTTCGGTTTCCAGGTACAGGACAGCGGCGGCGTTGCCAACAGCGGTGCGGACACCGATCCGACCGCGCGCAATTTCACCGTCAATGTGCTGACCGGTCCGAATACGTCCCCGACGTGGTCGGGCGGCAACCTCACGCTCGCTTCCGGGACTGAGGATTCGACGTCGCCCCCGTTCGCCACGTTTGCAAGTCTCGCGGGCGGATCCTTCGTCGACCCGGACACGGGAGCGTCGCTCACCGGTGTGGCCATCGTCGGCAATACGGCCAATTCCTCAACCCAGGGCAAGTGGCAATACTCCACCAATGGCGGGGCCACGTGGTACGACGTGGGCACCGTGGGCGACAACGCAACGACCCAGGCGCTTGCGCTGACCGGCACGAGCCAGGTCCGGTTCCTGTCGGTCGCAAACTACAACGGCACGCCGCCGGGACTCACGCTGCGTTCGCTCGACGATACCTATGCCGGCAGCTTCACGTCGGGCGCCACGCGCGCCACTTTCAATGCCGGCACCAACGGCGGCAGTACTTCGGTTTCGGGCAGCACGCGGGACATCGTCACGAACGTAGCACCGGTCAACGACGCACCGTTGCTGGTCGCCGGGTCGCCGGCGATGAATTCGATCAGCGCTTCACAAGTCAACAATGCCGGGCAGCTGATCTCGGACTTTGTCCAGGGAACCGCTGGGGCCAACCGGAGCGTGGCCACCGATATCGATGCGTCCCCGCTGAAGGGGATCGCCATAATCGGCGCAGGCGGCTCCGCGGGCACCTGGGAATATTCGATTGACGGCGGCACGACCTGGTCGGCTGTCGGCGCGGTCGACGTGAACTCGGGCCTCCTGCTTCGCACGACGGACAAGCTGCGGTTCAATCCGGACGGCTCGAACACGGGGTCCGGTGCCCTGACCTACCGGGCCTGGGACCAGACTTCGGGCTCCGTGGGCAGCAAAGTCGGCACCGCAACCAGCGGGGGAATTTCTGCATTCTCCACCGCGACCGACGTGGTCACGATTATCACGACCAGCCCGTTCGGCCCAGTGCTCGCCAATACCAGTTCGCCGCTCGCGTATATAGAGAACGCGGCTGCCGGTGTGATCAACTCGGCGCTCACCGTTTCCGATGTATCCGCCGGGACGCTGAGCAGCGCCACGGTGGCCATCACAAACTTCGTCACCGGCCAGGACGTGTTGTCGTTCACCAACGACGGTTCCACGATGGGGAACGTGACCGCGAGCTTCAATTCGGCCACCGGCATGCTGATGCTCAGTTCCACGGGGTCGACCGCGACGCTTGCCCAATGGCAATCCGCGCTGCGCGCGGTCAAGTACTCGAACTCGATCGACGCACCGGATACCACGGTCAGGTCGGTCAACTTCCAGGTCAATGATTCGGGCGGCCGGATCAGCAACGTGGTGTCGGCAACCCTGACGGTGACTTCGGTCAACGACGCGCCGAGCGGGACCAACAGTACGATCAACATGACGCAGGGAAGCCGCGTGCTCACTGCCGCCGACTTCGGCTTTACCGATACGGTGGACAGCCCAGCCGACAGCTTCCTCGCGGTCCAGATCACCACACTGCCCACGACGGGCACGCTCTATAACAATGGCGTCGCGGTAGTTGCGAACGCCTTCGTATCCGTTGCCGACATCAACGCCGGCAAGCTTATCTACACGTCGGCTGCGGCCAATGCAACGCGGACCCTCCTTTTCAAGGTGCAGGATACCGGAGGCACCGCGAACGGCGGAATCGACCTCGACCCGACGGCCAATACGCTCACGTTGAACATCAACTCGGCGAACACGGCGCCGGCGCTGACGGTCTTTGCACCCACCCTGAATCCGATCACCGAGGATTCGGTGAACAACGCCGGCCAAGCGATCGGATCGTTCCTCGGAGCCGTGACCGATACGGCGGGCGCGCAGAAGGGCATTGCAATCACCAGCATTCCCGCGACGACGAACGGCTCCTGGCAGTATTCCATCGATGGCGGCACGACCTGGATCACCTTCCCGGCGGTGTCTGCGACCGCGTCGCTGCTGCTGCGCGACGTGGACCTGGTGCGCTTCCAGCCGGACACGATCAACGCAGGCAGCGGCAACTTCACCTACCGCGCATGGGACCAGACCGCCGGTACGGCGGGCACGACCGTCAGCACGAGCACCAACGGCGGCGCCTCGCCCTATTCGTCAAACACGGCAACCGCGTCGATCGTTGCGACCGCAGTCAATGACGCACCGACCGCGGCCATCGCCCCGGTCTCGTACAACGCGACAGAACAGGTCAACCTGGTCCTGTCCGGCGCTTCAGGCATGTCGATCGGCGACGTGGATGCCGGCGGCAGCAATGTCCTGACAACACTGTCGGTCGGCGAAGGCCAGCTAACCGTGGTCGCCGGCAACAGCGGCGTCACCGTTACCGGTTCCGGCACGAGCGCCGTATCCCTTACCGGCACGGTCACCCAGATCAACAACCTGCTCGCCGGGCTGACGACGGGCTCGGTGATCTACAACGACAACCGTGACGCGCCTGCCGCTACTACGAACCTGACTTTGACCGTCAACGACCAGGGCAATACCGGCGGCGGCGCCCTGACTGCATCGGTCATCAGGGTGATCAACATTACGGCGGTCAATGACGCCCCGACCCTTGCGACCACCGGGACCGTAGGCGCCAGCTATACCGAGAACGGCTCGGCCGTCTCGTTGATTTCCGGAACGATCACAGCCGGCGACGTCGACACCACTAATTTCGGTGGTGCGACGCCGGGCACCTTGAAGGCTTCCTTCGCGGCCTACGGGGCAGGTGACGTCCTCCAGATCAACAATCAAGGCACCGGGGCCGGCCAGATTGGGATCAGCGGGTCGAACGTGACTTACGGCGGGACGGTGATCGGCGCGTTCACGGGTGGCTCCGCTTCGGACCTTGTGATCACCTTCAACAGCAACGCGACCTCCACCGTGGTTCAGGCAGTTGCGGCGCAATTGCAATACCGTAGCACCTCGTCCGACCCGTCGAGTTCCGGAACGACCCGCGCCCTGACCGTCACTCTGAACGACGGTGGGAATGTGGGCACGGGCGGGCCACTGACCGCTGTGCTGAGCGGAACCATGACGATCACGCCGGTGAACGATGCGCCGACCTTGAGTGCGACGGCGGCGAACCCGACGTTCACGGAGGCTGCGGGGGCGGGCACGCAGGCCGCGGCGGTGGGGGTGTTCAGCGGTGCGACCGTGAGCACGGTGGAGACGGGCCAGACGGTGACGGG
>JANXRZ010000071.1 GCA_025352885.1 Pseudomonadota bacterium
CAAAGCGCATTTAGCTCGAGATGCGAGAGCGCCTCGCCCGATGGAAATTTTCATGCTGCCGCGACCGGCCTGCGCACGAGGACTCAATCGATGAGCCTACCGCTCGACGGAATCCGCGTACTCGACCTCAGTCGAGTGCTCGCCGGCCCTTTGGTCACACAGATGCTAGGCGACCTCGGCGCGGAGGTGGTCAAGATCGAGCGCCCGGGTGATGGCGACGACTCGCGGAACTATGGCCCGCCGTTCCTGACGACCAAGGACGGCCAGCGCACCCGCGAGTCCGGCTTCTACCTGTCTGCCAATCGCAATAAACAGTCGGTGACGGTCGACCTTGGGATGGCGCAAGGTCAGGACATCGTCCGCCGGCTCGCCGCACGCTCAGACGTCGTCGTCGAAAACTTCCGAGTTGGGGCCCTCGCCAACTTCAGCCTCGACTACCCCTCGCTTTCGGCGCTGAATCCCCGGCTTGTCTACCTGTCCATCACCGGTTACGGCCAGACCGGCGCGATGGCCCACCGCCCCGGCTACGATGCCATCTTTCAAGCCGCTGGTGGTCACATGGCAGTCACTGGCGCAGCGGACGATCTTCCCGGCGGCGGCCCAACGCGCAGCGGGCTTAGCCTCGTGGACATTCTTGCCAGTCATTACGCCACGATCGCCATTCTCGCCGCGCTAAACCATCGCGACCGAAGCCCTGACGGGCGTGGGCAGTACATCGACATTGCGCTGCTCGACTCGATGGTCGCGTCGCTGAGCCATCGCGGCGTGCAGTATCTGATTTCTGGAAAAAACATGCCGCGGCGCGGCAATGTGGGCGGTGGTGGATCACCGTCCCAAGCGTTTAAGTGCGCGGACGGCCTCATCATGCTCACCGTTGGTAACGATTCCCAATGGGCGCGATTTTGCCAAGCTATCGAGCGGCCGGACCTCGCGACGGACCTGCGGTTTTCGAACGCGACCGGCCGTATCGAGAACCGCGACCTGCTGACACCGGCGCTCGAGGCTAAGTTTGCCACCCGTGGCAAGGCGTACTGGCTTGATGCACTAGCACGGGCTGACATACCGAGTGGCCCGGTGCAAGAACTTGACGAAGTGTTCGCCGATGCGCAAGTTCGGCAGCGCGGCATGGCCGTCTCCGTCCCGCATCCGGCGTTCGAAGGGCTGAAGTTAATCTCGAACCCAATCAGATTTTCGGATACTCCGCTCAACCGTTACGAGGCGCCGCCAATGCTCGGCCAGCACACCGACGCCGTCCTGCGCGGCGCGCTGGGCATGACAGACGCGGAGTTGGCCGCGCTGAAGGCGGCCAACGTAATCTAAACTGGGTGACGCACGCTACCAACTCATGGTGGGTGGTTGAGGGTCGCGGTATCGGCGTGCGCAACAAGACCGGAACGACGCTACAGGAGATGCGCTATTTCTCCACGATTGAGGATACTGGAAACGAGCTGAAGCTCCTGAAATTTTTGCTGATAGTTGGAGGGCCTCGTCGTATGCCCGCCATACAGGGAATTTACGGGTATCAGCAGCTACGTCCCGCTGTGCCGCACGACGCCAACGGGCAAGCAGCATCGGCGTCCCTGGAGAAGACGAGCAACGAAATTCCCGACCGTCTAGTGGGTAAGGATGTCAGGAATGGTTTATGCCCGTCCTAGTGGATGGATCCGAGCACAGGGCGGCGATGGTGACGCTGAACTAATGAGCGATGGCGCCTCGCAGCGCACGATAATTGGTACGTCGGCACAGTGGGCGAATTTTGACCTTAAGTACGGCTCGGCGCTGCCCGCCCTTAGCCGATCGATTGGTCGATTTGTTGCCGATTACGCGCGCAGCCTACTACCACCGATAAATGCGCGGTTCTTCGTCGATCATGCCGACGATCGATCCACGCCTCGCTTACGACCTCGACGAAGTCTAGGAAGGCGACAGCGCTCAGCAAGCGTTCCGGGCATTGCGCAATTCCAACGTGACCGCCGAGTGATCGAGGGGTTGCGAAGCGCCTTGCTGCGATACTGCCGGCACGACTGGGTGCCACCACAACGCCTCGAGCCCCGTGCTCGCATCGACAATGGTTCCGGGAATTGTCTGCCCTGCGTGCGTACCCAAAAGGTTGTCCCGATCGCCGCCATAAGTGACTTGGGCCAACCAGCTAACCCCCCTTGCCCTCATTGCCAGTCAAGAACTGCAGTTCATCCACGAGGACTTTGGCAAATTTAAGTTGATCAGATTGTTCCATTCCCGGCATGGCGGAGTACTGGTAGCCATCGGCGTATGCGTCCGGATCTCGGGCATCGGGCGGTGCTTTGCCCCCTGCATGGCGCCGGTGCCGCAGTTCCTGGCATGACAAGACCTTTCACGGGAGCGCTCGGGCCGTCCTCGGCGACCGCTTGGGGTTTTAGCGTTGGCGCCGTGACCTCGCAACGCCTTTGCTCGTCCACTAACATGGGCCACGCCGTTTTTAAGATCCGCGGTGCAAGGACGACAGGACGTACCGTCCAGGCGTTTCGACCCACAGCCACCAATTCTTTCCGGCGGTCGCATCCCGGTTGGCGAATTCTCATAGGAGGAGAACGCGGAGTTTGAACAGAGCGTAATCGTTGAGCTGTGGAAAGAATTTGACAAGGCAACAGGGTCACCTTTTCATGAAATTAGGTTTCTCGAGGCTACCCGCTTTCTGCAGAAGCGTAGGTCAGCTGACCTCGCACGATGCGCGCGGGCGCTGTCATCGGATGCACTTTGCTATGTTTGGCATCCAGAATGTGCACAACTTCAATACCACGCACGCACAACGCGTCGGCAATCATCGAGCGATGGCAGCGCCACCAAACGGCTTCGGCACACATAATTGCCATGCGTGCGTTACGCGCCACCATTTGTAGCTGCGTCAACCCGTGCTCGAATTCTGTGCTAGACATATGATCGGCATATCCCTGGAACGAGGCGTTGCGCCATGCTGCATTGGGAGAATCAGGCAATACGCGCCGACGACCGCCAAGCGCTTGCATCCAGTGATAGGCA
>JANXRZ010000118.1 GCA_025352885.1 Pseudomonadota bacterium
ATGGTGGTTGCCGCCGAGCGCCGTCACCATGAGGACGGCGTTCGATTTCTTTTCGTTCAGCTTGCCGTGGGTGACATAGGAGATCGAAAAATCGCGGATCGCCTCGCCGCTTTCGAGTTTCAGGTCGCCGAGCGGATGCAACTGGTGCGCCGGGTCGTTCGGCCCGTGGGCAAAAACCGGCAGGGTGGCGAGGATCAGTGAAAGTGCGGCGAGCAGTGTGCGCATCGGGTTTCTCCTTTTGTCTGCGGCGTGCGGCGATGAAGCTGTTTTTTTCCGTTCGAGTATAGCCGTGCCGATACTCGCCTGCATCAGCGCCGGCCGGTGTTCGCTTGGCTATACTTGCCGCATGAATCCTGCCGACACCCCGTACCGGACCATCGAGGTCCGCCCGATCGCCGGCGCGCTCGGCGCCGAGGTGCATGGCGTCGAACTCACGAAGCCGCTGGAGGCTGCGACAAGCGCGGAAATCCGCAGGGCGTTCCTCGAGCACCTGGTGATTTTCTTTCGCGGCCAGGATCTGGGCCTCGAGCAGTACATGGCCTTCGCGCGGACCCTGGGCACGCCCGTCGAGTACCCCTTCGTGAAGGGGCTTCCGGAGTTTCCGCACGTAATCGAAGTAAAGAAGCTCGAGCACGAAAAGACCAATTTCGGCGGTATCTGGCACTCGGACACTTCGTATCTCGACGCGCCGCCGATGGCGAGCATGCTGCTGGCGCGCGAGGTTCCGCCCTATGGGGGCGATACGCTGTTCGCCAACCAGTATCTCGCCTACGAAAGGCTCTCCGAGGGGTACAGGAAGATGATCGCGGGCTTGCGTGGGCTGAACAGTTCTGCGAAGGCGGACGTTTCGAAGACCAGGGAAGATCGCATCAAGTCCGATGGCCGCGAGGAAGCGAGGAAAGATTACGCTGCAGATCACCCTGTGGCCAGGACTCATCCCGAGACCGGCCGCAAGGCCTTGTATGTGAACGTCGCGCATACCGCGAGCTTCGCTGGGATGACCGAAGAGGAGAGCGCGCCGCTGCTCGGCTACCTCTTCCAGCACCAGGTGCGGCCGGAATTCACCTGCAGGTTTTCGTGGCAACCGGGGTCTATCGCACTGTGGGACAACCGCTGCGTGCAACACAACCCGGTCAACGATTACCACGGCTTCCGGCGCGTGATGCACCGGATCACGCTCGCAGGCGACGTCCCGCGCTAGCGCGTCCGGGCGGCCTTGCGCCGCGCCGCGTACCCGCCGCCCAACAGGCATCCGGCAATCCCCCAGAACACCGGCCCCATGCCCAGAGCCGATCCGACGGCGCCAAAGACCAATGGCAGCGCTGTGCTGCTTGTGTTGAGCACGGTCGTGCGAACGCCCACGACTTCACCCTGTCTTCCTGGCGGTGAAGCTTCGTAGAGCAAGGACATGACCATCGGCTGCGAGCATCCCAGGCCGAGCCCGAGGAGGAAGGCGATCGACATCATGAGGGGCGCGCTGGTTACGAAAGGGAACAGCATGTAGGCGATTCCCGAGACCAGGAAAGCCGTCGTGATCACCTGCCATTCCCGGAGCTTTCTCGACAGGACCGGCATGGCCAGGCGCACGGCGAAGGTCGCCGCGCCGAAGGAGCCCATGATCACGCCGGTGGTCGATGCGCTGAGGCCGATGTTCGAGCAATGGATCGGCATCACGAAGGTGAAGAGGTCCCAGCCCATCGACAGCAGGCCGCTTACGATCAGGATTCCCCGCAACGGCCGGTTCCGGACGAGGTCCATGACGCTGTGGCCCGCCGGTCTTTGCTTCGGGGTGGCGTGCCGAACCAGGTCCCCGCGCCGCCAGATAGTGACGGCTAGCGCTACGGCGGCGATCGCTGCCATCACCGCAAAAGCCCTGGATTCGCCCAGCCAGTCGATCGAAAAACCGGCGATCAGCGGGCCGAGCGAGCCGGAAGTGGAGTACGCGAGCGACAGCCACGAGAAGTTCGCCGCCCGGTCCTCGGACTTCCCGAATGCGCCTACGAGGTTGTTCGAAATCATGTGCGACAACATGAAGCCTGAGCCGATCATCGTCGCCGCAATGAACAGGGTGGGCAGGCCCGGCAGGACGAACGGCAGCGCGACGCCGACCACGAGAATCGCGTTGCCCCAGAGGAGCGGAATGCGCGGCCCGATGCGGTCGATGAGCCGGCCTGCGGTCACCGAAAGGAGCATCGGCAGCAGCGCGTACAGCGCCATGAGTACGCCGACCGTGAAAGGCGTGGCCTGGAGCTTGAGGGCGAAGAGCGACACCGTCATGCGGCTGCTCGTGAAGGCCGCATGGGAGAGGATGGTCAGCAGGATGATGTAGCCGAACCTCATTTCTTCAATCCGCTGCGGCCGGCGCGGGGAGCCGGCTGCTTTTGAAGGTGACCAGCGCGACGCCGGCACAGGTGACCACGATGCCCACAAGCGAGAGCGCGCTCGGCACAACGCCGAACATCGGGTACTCGATCGCGACGGCGATGATCGGCGTCAGGTAGATCAGGCTCGTGACGCGCGTGGCCTGGCCGTGGCGCATGAGGACGTTGAGCGCGTTGGTCGCGAGGATGGAAGCCAGCACCACGAGGAAGGCCAGCGCGGCGAACAATTGCCAACGCCAGTCCACCGGCGCGCCTTCGACTATGAAGGCGAAAGGCGCGAGGAATGCGCTGGAGGCGGCGAACTGGATGAACGCGCCGGCCTTGAGGTCGGTCGTGGGGCAAAAGATCTTCTGGTAGAGCGTGCCACTGGTGATCGCCGTCAAGCCGACCCCGAGCGCGACGAGGCTCCCGAGTGGCAGCTCCTGCACGTCGATCTTGTGCCAGACCACGAGCGCGACGCCGGCCAGCCCAACCACGACGCCGGTCCATTGCAGCGCGTCCAGCCTCTCGCCCATCCGGGAAACGATCACGGCGGTGGCAAGCGTCTGCAGCGACATGATGAGCGCGGTGATGCCGGCGGAGAGCCCGAGGTACTGGCTGTAATGGCTGCCGGAGAGGTGGATCGCATGCATCAGCAGACCGGCCACGATGACATGGGCGAACTCGCGGCGGGTGGAGGGCCATCGAGGACGCGTAATGAGCAGCACCGGCACCATGCACGCCATTGCGAGCAGGTAGCGCAACGTAAGCATGGTGAACGGCGGCGCGTAGTGCAGCGCCACCTTGCTCGCGAGAAACCCGGATCCCCAAACGGTGACGAAGTACCAGGCGAGCGCCGTATCGACCCAGCGCGGGGCACTGTCCCGCAAGGATCAGCGGCGGGTTTGCAGGGCGGCGATGCGCTCTTCGATCGGCGGATGCGTCGAGAACAGGCCCATGAAGCCGGTCTTGCTGCCTTTGATCCCGAACGTGCGGATGGCCTGGGGCAGGGCGGCGGACTCGTCGTGCAGGCTGCCCAGCCGGGACAGTGCGGCCACCATGGGATTGGGGCTGCCGAGCAGGCCGGCCGACCCGGCGTCGGCGCGGAATTCACGCTGGCGCGAGAACCAGGCCACGATCATGGAGGCGAGGATGCCGAAGACGATCTCGCACACGATCACGGTGATGTAGTAACCAATGCCGATCCCGCGCTCGGTCTTGAAGATGACCTTGTCGACGAAAAAGCCGACCACCCGCGCGAGAAACACGACGAACGTGTTCACCACGCCCTGGACGAGCGTGAGGGTGACCATGTCGCCGTTGGCGATATGTGAAATCTCGTGGCCAATGACCGCTTCAACCTCTTCGCGGCTCATCGACTGGATGAGGCCGCTGGAGACGGCGACGAGCGCCGAGTTCTTGAAAGCGCCGGTTGCGAACGCGTTGGGCTCGCCTTCGAAGATCGCCACTTCGGGCATGCCGATGTTGGCCCGCTCGGCAAGCGTTTTGACGGTGTTGACGAGCCAGAACTGCATCGTGCCCTCCGACCCGTCGATGACCTGTGCGCCCGTCGACCATTTGGCCATGGGCTTGGAGATCAGCAGCGAGAAGAACGAGCCGACGAAGCCGACCACAGCCGAGAACGCGAGGAGCATGCCGAAGTTCAGGCCGTTGGCGGTGATGAACTGGTTGACCCCGAGCACCGACAGCGTGATCGACAGCACGATCATCACGGCGATGTTGGTGATCAGGAAAAGTGCGATGCGTTTCATGGTGTTGAGCCTCCCGGTCGGCCCCCGAGGGAGGGGCGCGTCATGGTACCCGAAATGCGGGCGGCGCCCTGCGAATCAAGCCCTTGGAGGACGCCTATTTACGCCGGTCCTGGCGCAGCATCTGCGCGCCGCGCTCGGCGATCATGACAGTCGGCGAATTGGTATTGCCGGATGTAATGGTCGGCATCACGGAGGCGTCGATCACACGCAGCCCCTCGACGCCGATCAGGCGCAGCCTCGCGTCGACGACGGCTTGTGGATCGTCCGCCAGGCCCATCCTGCAGGTGCCGACGGGATGGAAGATCGTGGTGCCGATGGTGCCGGCCGCGATCGCCAGCGCCTCATCGCTCTCGTGCTGCGCACCGGGCAGGAACTCCTCCGGCGAGTAGCGCGCAAGCGCCGGCTGGGCTGCAATGCGGCGTGAAAGCCGTATCGCACGCGTCGCGACCGCGCGATCTTCTTCAGCCGAGAGGTAACGCGGGTTGATCAATGGCGCGTCGCGCGCGTCTGCGCTGCGGATGCGCACATACCCACGCGAAGCTGGCCGCAGGTTGCACACCGATGAAGTAAAGGCCGGAAACGGATGCAGCGGGTCGCCGAACTTGTCGAGCGACAGGGGTTGCACGTGATATTCGAGATTCGCGCTCGACTGGCCGGGATCGGATTTCGTGAAGGCGCCGAGCTGGCTTGGCGCCATCGTCAGGGGGCCGGTGCGAAACAGTGCGTATTCGAGCGCCATCTGCACCTTGCCGAAAGGCGAGCCGGCCCACTCGTTCAGAGTCCTCACGCCCTTGACCTTGAACACGGTGCGCAGCTGCAGGTGATCCTGGAGGTTCTCGCCGACTCCCGGAGCGGCGTGGATGACCGGTATGCCATGCCCCGTGAGCAAATCGGGCGATCCGATTCCTGAGCACTGCAGGATCTGGGGCGAGCCGATTGCACCGGCTGCGAGCACCGTCTCGATCCGGGTTGCAACGCTCCTAAGTTCGCCGCCCAGGTGGAATTCAACGCCCGTTGCACGGCGGCCCTGCATCACGATGCTCCTGACTTCGGCACCGGTCACCACGGTCAGGTTCGCCCGCTTCATCGCGGGCCGCAGGAAAGCCTTGGTCGCATTCCAGCGCACGCCGCGCTTCTGGTTGACCTCGAAGAAGCTGCTGCCTTCGTTGTCGCCGCGGTTATAGTCGTCGATCTTCGCGATGCCGGCTTGCTCGGCCGCATCCCGCCACGCTTCCAGGATGGTCCACGAGAGGCGTTGTTTTTCCACGCGCCATTCGCCGCCTGCGCCGTGCGACTCGGTTTCGCCCGCATGATGGTCTTCGGACTTGCGAAAGACAGGCAGCACGTTCTCCCAGGACCAGGCCGGGTCTCGCGTAAGCCGCGCCCAGGCGTCGTAGTCGTGCTTCTGGCCGCGCATGTAGATCATCGCGTTGATGGAAGAGCAGCCGCCGAGCACGCGTCCGCGGGCATACAGGATCGAGCGGCCGTTGAGTCCCGGGTCCTCCTCGGTCCGGTAGCACCAGTCGGTGCGCGGGTTGCCGATGCAGTAAAGGTAGCCGACCGGGATGTGGATCCACAGCCAGTCGTCCTTCCCGCCGGCTTCGAGCAGCAGCACACTCACTTCGGGATCGGCAGAGAGGCGGTTGGCGAGGACGCAGCCGGCCGTGCCGGCGCCAACGATCACGTAATCGAAACTGCCGAAGGATTTCGGCATCTAGTCGGAGCGCTTTCCGAGCGAGACGTCCTCGTCCAGGGCCCGTGCAATTGCGAACCAGCGCGTTGACTGCTTCGCATCGGCTGCAATGTTGTCGGCCCCTTCGGCGTAGATTCGTCCAAGGCGCGTCGCGGCGGCGCTGTTGCCTTCGTTGGCCGCCTGCTTGAAGAGCGTCACGGCTTCGGCAACCTTGCCCGCATCCTCGAGTGCCTGCGCGCGCTCAAATGCGCCCTGGGTTGTCGGCGCCTTGCCGCCGGCCTTCGCGCCGAAAAGCGCCGACGCGAGCTTCGCCCGCACGCCGGCGGGCCGACCTTGCGGGGAAGTTGGCCGGCCTGCGGCCGAAGGCGCCGCATTGCCGGGATCGGCAAGTTGCTTTTGCTGGTTGAGGAGGGCTTCCACCTCGCGCTTGACCTTGGCCTCGTGCTCGCGTTGGGCAACGACCTTCGCCTCTCGGGCCGCCTTTGCCTCAGCGGCGCGCTGCGCTTCACCGGCCTCGCGCCTGGCCCAGGCCTCCGCTTCGAGGCGTGCGCGTTTTTCTGCCTTGGCCCGGGCGGCCTGTTCGGCTTCGAGCCTCGCGTTTTCCTGCGCCTCGAGCACGGCCCTTTCTTCGGCCTCGCGCCGTTCGCGCTCTTTGGCCTCCCGCCTCTTCGCAACGAGATCGGCGCGCGCGGCTTTCTTCTCGGCCTCACGCAGCGCACTTTGGAACAGCGCCCGTCGGGCCGCATCCCGGCGCGCCTGCTCCTCGGCCTGGAGCCTCGCCGCCTCTTCCGCTTCGCGCCGGACCCGCTCTTCGGCTTCCCGCATCGCCCGGGCTTCGGCTTCCTGGCGCGCCTCTTCCTCTGCTATGCGTCGCGCGCGTTCCTCGGCTTCACGTCGGGCGCGCTCTTCAGCCTCGCGCCGCAGACGTTCCTCGGCTTCGCGCTTTGCTTTGGCGATTGCTTCGAGCCGCGCCCTTTCCTCAGCTTCGCGCTTCGCCTTTGCTTCGGCTTCGAGCCGGGCTTTTTCTTCCGCTTCCCGGCGGGCCTTCTCTTCGGCTTCGCGACGGGCATTTTCCTCCGCTTCCCGCCGTGCCTTCGCTTCGGCCTCGAGGCGGGCCTTTTCCTCGGCTTCGCGCCGCGCCCTTTCCTCAGCTTCGCGCCTTGCCTTTGCTTCGGCTTCGAGCCGGGCTTTTTCTTCCGCTTCGCGGCGCGCGCGTTCTTCGGCCTCGCGGCGGGCTTTCTCTTCTGCTTCGCGGCGCGCCTTTTCCTCCGCTTCCCGACGCGCTTTCTCTTCGGCTTCCCGCTTCGCCCTGACGATGGCTTCGAGCCGCGCCCGCTCCTCGGCTTCGCGGCGCGCCTTCTCTTCGGCTTCACGCCGCGCTTTTTCCTCCGCTTCGCGGCGGGCTTTCTCGATCGCCTCGAGCCTGGCTTTTTCCTCGGCCTCGCGGCGTGCCTTCTCTTCGGCCTCCCGCCGGGCTTTCTCTTCGGCTTCACGCTTCGCCTTGGCTTCTGCCTCGAGCCGAGCGCGTTCAGCCGCTTCGCGGCGAACACGCTCTTCGGCTTCGCGGCGGGCCAGCGTGAGCGCCTCGAGCCGCGCTTTTTCCTCGGCATCGCGCTTGGCCTTGGCCACCGCTTCGCGGCGCGCTTTTTCCTCGGCTTCGAGACGGGCCAGTTCCTGGGCTTCGCGCTTCGCCTTTTCTTCTGCTTCCCGCTTGGCCAGCGCCTCGGCTTCGCGCCGCGCGCGTTCCTCGGCCTCACGCTTCGCCTTGGCATCGGCTTCCCGCTTTGCCCTGGCCAACGCCTCCTGCCTGGCCGCTTCCTGCTGCGCACGCTCTTCGGCCAGTTTCTTGAGTCGCAGCTTTTCGGCGTCCTCCTCCGACTGGCCCGCGGGCCTGCGCAGGCTGGCCACTTTCTTGCGCGCGAGCTCGGAGTACACGCCGTGGGGAAACTCCTGCAGGTAAAGCTCGAGTTCCTCCGGGTCGTCGGTGTCCCTGATGGCGGTCCAGAATTCGAGCTCGACCTCGGAGCCGGTCTGGTCTTCGCGCGAAACGGTCGGCGCAGGCGGCGCACTACGCAGGTCCGTCCGGTCGTCGTCCTCATTCGGATCATGCGGGGGCAAGCCGCGCAGGACCCGCTGCAGGGCCTCCGCGAAGTGGAGAGCGGATTGGTAACGCTTGTCCGGCAGCTTGGCCAGCGCCCGGTAAACGACCTGGTCGTAGCCGGGTGCCACGGTCGCGATCAGCGAAGAGGGCGCGGGCGGATCGTCATGTACGATCTTTTTGGCCATCGTCCAGGCGCCACCGCCCTGGAAAGGCCGCTGGCCCGTGAGGAACTGGTAGAGGATCACGCCGGCCGAAAAGATGTCGGTGCGCCGGTCGATCTTCTGGCCCTGGATCTGCTCTGGCGACATATAGGCCGGCGTCCCGACCATCGTGCCGGCCTGCGTGGCGCCGGTCTGGCTGTCCGGATCGCTGATGCGGGCCACGCCGAAGTCCGCGAGCTTGGCATGGCCGTCGGTGTCGACCATGACGTTCGCGGGCTTGATGTCGCGGTGGATGACCCCGGCGTTATGCGCGAAGTCCATCGCGCCGAGCAGCTCGGTCATCAAGCGGACTGCCTGGCCGATCTCGAAGCGTTCCCCCGCATCGAACGAGGATTTCAGTTCCTTGCCGCGCACGTACTCCATGACGATGTAGGCGATATCGCCTTCCTCGCCGAAGTCGTAGACCTGCACGATGTTCGGGTGATTCAGCCGGGCGACCGCCTGGGCCTCGCGCGCGAACCGCTTGGAGTATTCCCGCGCCGTCGCCTCGTCGAGGTTGCCGACGAG
>JANXRZ010000197.1 GCA_025352885.1 Pseudomonadota bacterium
CGAGGCCGAGATCCGCGGCCACAGACGGACCTACATCGGCTCGATGCCCGGCAATATCATCCAGGCGCTCAAGCGCGCGCAGAGCCGCTCGGCCGTGTTCATGCTCGACGAGATCGACAAGGTCGGCGCGGGCGGTTTCCATGGCGATCCGGCTTCCGCCTTGCTCGAGGTGCTCGACCCGGAGCAGAACAGCAAGTTCCGCGACAACTACCTCGGCGTGGACTTCGACCTCTCGAAGGTGCTGTTCATCGCGACCGCGAACCAGCTCGACACGATCCCCGGGCCGTTGCGCGACCGCATGGAGATCATCCAGCTGCCCGGCTACACGGAGGCGGAAAAGCTCGAGATCGCCAAACGCTATCTCGTGAAGCGCCAGCTGGACGCAAACGGCCTGAAGGCCGAGCAGGCGAGCGTGACCGATGCGGCGCTCGCCGGGATCATCGCGGACTACACGCGCGAGGCGGGTGTGCGTACGCTCGAGCGCGAGCTCGGCGGCGTGCTGCGTCGGGCCGCGATGAAGATTGCGGAAGGCGAGGCCACGAGCGTCGTCATCGACGAGCCGGACCTGCACGCGATTCTCGGGCCGAAGAAGTTCGAGAACGAGATCGCGCAGCGTGCGGGGCTGCCCGGCGTGGCGACGGGCCTGGCGTGGACGCCGGTGGGCGGGGACATCCTCTTCATCGAGGCGACCAAGGTGCCCGGCACCGGCAAGCTGATCCTCACGGGCCAGTTGGGCGATGTGATGAAAGAATCGGTGCAGGCCGCCTTGACGCTCGCGAAGATGCTCGTGGGCGATGCGCTCGACAAGACGGACCTCCACGTGCACGTGCCGGCAGGCGCTACGCCCAAGGATGGGCCGAGCGCAGGCGTGGCAATGTATCTCGCGCTGGTGTCGCTCCTCATGGATAAGCCCGTGCGAAGCGATGTCGCAATGACCGGCGAGATCAGCCTGCGGGGTCTTGTGCTGCCGATCGGCGGGATCAAGGAGAAGGTGCTGGCCGCCTTGCGTGCCGGGATCACCTCTGTGATGCTGCCAAGGAAGAACGAAAAGGACATCGAGGATGTGCCGGCCGATGCGCGTGCACGGCTGGAGTTCGTCTTCCTCGACAAGGTGGAAGACGCGGTGCGGCACGCAATCGGCGAGCTGCCCGCTTATAAAAAGGCGGCCTGACATGACGCTCGAAGAACGCAGCCAGTTGAACCGGTTCCTGAACCTGCTCACGCAGGCGCAGGCCGGCCCCAAGGACGCCGAAGCCGAGGCGCTGATAGCCGAAGCGGTGCGCCGCCAGCCGGACGCCACATACCTGCTCGTGCAACGCGTGCTGCAACTCGAGCACGCGCTGCTCGAGGCGACGACCCGCAAGGCGAGCTTCGTCGGGGACGCCAACGCCTGGGGCCGCGCCCCGGCCCCGGTCGCGCCTTCGCAACCGCCCGCGCAGCCCACGGCGTCGACGTTGCAGCCGAGTCCGGCCGCCCCGGCGGCCCCCCAGCCGGCGCCGGCCCAGCCGAGCGCCTGGGGGTCGGGCTTGTTCGGGACGGTCGCCTCCACCGCTGCCGGTGTCGTGGCCGGCTCGCTGCTTGCGCAGGGCATCGGCAGCCTGTTCGGCGGGCATCACTCGCCCTCGCAGGCGGCATCACTTACGCCGGATGCGCTCAATGTGCCGCCCGGCGGCGGCTCGCTGGTAGAGACCGACTACAACGCCCGGGCCGGTAACGATGACTACGTCGGCGATTTCGATACCCGCGCCGACGCGAGCGACAGCGGCGACCCCAGCGGGGGCGATTCGGTGTAGGGAACTTCCGGCGGAGGCCGGCGGACAAACTCTTTCCCATGACAGAAGGGTTGGAGGTCCGCATGAAATTAAAGACTGTCGTCGCAGCCTCTGCTGCCCTTGCGTCCATCTTTGCCGCAGCGCCGTTCGCGGGCGCGCAGACGCCCGGCATCGCCGTGCGCGACTCGGGGCCCTACCTGGGTGGTGGGATTGGCCGCTCGCAGATCCGCTTCGAGAACGGCAGCTTTGCAGCCAACACGCCGCTGGTGGGCGAGTCGCGAGACCGGCATGACACCGCCTGGTCCGCCTTTGCCGGCTACAACTTCGATCGCCGCTGGGGCGTGGAAGGCGGCTACACGGACTTCGGCAACTTCAACTACAACTACACGGGCGCCGGCGCGCTCGCCGGCTCCGTGGGCCGGGCCGACTACCAGGCGCGGTCCTGGTGGCTGGCGGGCAAGGGCACGTTCCCGATCAACGACAAGTTCGAAGTCTTCGGCAAGCTCGGCCTCGCGGCCAACCGCGCCGAAGTGAACGGCTCGGCGAACAGCGCGGGGCTCAATGCGGTGCTCGGCACGCCGTTCGACCGCGACAGGACGCACGCCGGGCTGCTGGCCGGGCTCGGGGCGGAATACCGGCTCAACCGCCAGATGGGCATCCGCCTGGAGTACGACGACTATGGCAAGTTCGGCTCGGGCGGCTCGCGCAACGAAGCGCGCCTCAACCTGTGGCAGGCCGGGTTGACCTATCGGTTCTAAGCGCGGTTCTAAGCGCGGTTCTGATGGCTTTCCAGTTTTGGCAAGCGTATTGGCACGCGAATGGCTTACCTGTTGGTTATACGTAATTAAAACTTTAACATTTAAGCGTTAGTAGACGGGGCGGCACCCTTCGGCGTCGCCCCGTTTTCATGTGAAACGCAGGCGCTCGCGTTTGCCGGTTTGCATTACAGTGTCCGCCGGAGAAACGATGCCACGCGCCCTGCCCACTTTCCTCTTAATCGCCGCGCTGTTCCTGGCCACAGGCGCGGCCGCCCAGACCGGCGCTTCGGCGTTTCCCTCCCGGCCAATCAGGCTCGTCGACCCTTTCCCGCCGGGGTCGGTCGTCGACGTCATCGGGCGACTCGTGGCCGCGCAATTGCAGCAGGCGTGGGGCCAGCCGGTCATCGTCGATAACCGCAGCGGCGCGGGCGGCACGATAGGCGCGGATGCGGTGGCCAAGGCGGCGCCCGACGGCTACACGCTCCTCATCACGACCTCTTCGACGCATGCAATTGCACCGGCGATCCGCAAACAGATGCCCTATGACGCAATCAAGGATTTCACGCCGATTGCGCTGCCGGTGCGCGGCACGGTCGTCGTCGTGGTTTATCCGGGCCTGCCGGTGCATTCGCTTGCCGAGCTCGTCCGCTATGCGAAAGACCATCCCGGCAAGCTCTCGTATGGCTCGGCAGGCATCGGCACGATTTCCCACTTCGGCGGCGAGCTCTTTGCCGCGCGCGCAGGGGTCGATGTGTTGCATGTTCCGTATCGCGGTGGGGCGCCGGCGGCGAGCGACCTTGCGATCGGCACCGTGCACATCATGTTCGATTCGCTCGGCACGCAGATGCCGAACATCCGCGCGGGCAAGGCGCGGCCGCTCGCGGTCATGCTGCCCCAGCGCTCGCCACAGCTGCCGGACGTCCCGACGGTCGCCGAAGCCGGATTCGCTTCCATGGAGTTCGCGACCTGGATCGGGATGTTCGGACCCGCTGGCATGCCGAAAGAGCTGGTGGCCCGCATCGTGGAAGGCCTGCGCCAGGGCCTGACGACGCCGGACGTCCGTGAAAAACTCGCCGCGCTCGGCCAGACGGTTGTAATGGATGATGGCGCTACGCTCATGAAATACCTGGTCGCCGACCAGAAGCGCTACGCTGAGCTCGTGCGCCAGGCGCGCATCGAGCTGCAATAGACCCAGGAGCCGCGAATGACCCGTCTCACGATCGAGCGCGTCGAAGTCATCGCACTGCAGATCCCGCTCGAGAAGAGCTTCAGCGGCAGCTCGTACCGCATCGAAAAGAAAATGGCCATCGTCACCCGCGTGCACTGTTCCGACGGCGTCGTCGGCGAGGCCGTGAACGGGGAGGGCGAGCTCGCGCTGCAGCCGGCGATCGTCGGCATCATCCAGGGCGAACTCGCCGAGCGCCTTGCCGGAAAGGATCCCAGCGCGATCGAAGCGCGCTGGGCTGAGATGTGGGAGTCGACCTGGAAAGGCGGCCGGGACCGCCGGGCTTCCGTCCGAGCTGTCGCCTGCGTGGACTGCGCCCTGTGGGATGCGCAGGGCAAGCGCCTCGGCGCGCCCTTGCGAAAGTTGTGGGGCGGACATCGCGACGAGGTGCAGGTCATCGCGATGGGCGGCTATTACGTCGACGGCTGGAAGCCCGCCGATTACGGGCGCGAGATGGAGGAATTCAAGTCGCTCGGATTGGCAGGCTGCAAGTTCAAGGTCGGCGGCCTGACGCCGGCCGAGGATGCCGAGCGCTTCGCCGCGGCGCGCGCTGCGGGCGGGGAGGAGTTCATCCTCGTGCCGGATGCAAATCGCGGCTGTAGCGTTGCTGAGGCGATCGAGTTCGCAAAGCGCGCGGAGCAGCACGGCCTGCGCTGGTTCGAGGAGCCCTGCCACTGGAACAACGATCGGCGCGACATGCGCCGCGTGCGCGAAGCGGTCGGCCTGCCGCTGGGCGCCGGCCAGTCGGAGATGTCGCTCGAAGGCTGCCGCGACCTCATCGCGGACGGCGCGGTGGATGTCTGCAATCTCGACGCAAGCTGGGGCGGCGGGGCGACCGTGTGGCTGCGCCTTGCGGGCGTCGCGCGCGCTTACGGGTGCGAGATGGCCCATCATGGCGAGCCGATCCTCGGCGGGCAGCTGATTGCGTCGGTGGCGCATGGGACCTACATGGAAACGCACCATCCGCTCCGCGATCCGCTGTTCCACAAGCTGGTCGTGGATCGCAACCCGTTCAAGAAGGGCTGGTACAAGGTGCCGGACGCGCCGGGCTGGGGCGTGAAGCTCGATCCGGCGCTGGTCGCCAAATACAAAGTGAACTGAAAGGAAGTCCGTGAAAGTTTCCAGGGTCATGCTGGGTGCGCTCTTTGCGCTTTTTGCTTCGTCGGTCTTTGCACAGTCTTATCCGTCGAAGCCGGTAAGGGTCATCGTAGGCTTCCCGCCGGGTGGCGCTGCGGATCTCCTCGCGCGAGTGGTTGCCGACAAGCTTTCTGCGAGCCTCGGCCAGCCGTTCGTGGTCGAGAACCGGCCGGGCGCGGGCGGCACAATAGGTGCGGACGCGGTCGCGAAAGCCGCGCCGGACGGGTACACTCTGCTGCTCGGTGTGACGGCCAGCCAGACCATCGCCCCCGCAATCTACAAGGCGCTGCCTTATGACGCGGCGACCGCCTTCAGGCCGGTGGCACTGGTCGCAACGATTCCCGTGACGCTCGTCGTGCACCCTTCGGTTCCCGCAAACACTGTCCGCGAGCTCGTTGCCATCGCGAAGGCCGCGCCTGCGCCCATGCAGTTCGCCTCGAGCGGCAGCGGCGCAATTCCGCACCTTGCGGGAGAGCTGTTCCAGCTTTCGCAGGGCGTGAAGCTGCAGCATGTGCCGTACAAGGGCGCGCCGCTCGCGATGTCGGACCTGCTCTCGGGCCGCGTGCAGCTCATGTTCGACAACCTGCCCACGGTGCTCGCGCATATCCGCTCGGGCAAGCTGCACGCGCTGGCCGTTGCCGGCACCAAGCGCGCCCGCGCGCTGCCGGACCTGCCGACGCTGGCCGAGGCCGGTGTGCCCAATGTCGAAGTCGGGTCATGGTTCGGCGTGCTCGCCCCGGGCGGGACGTCGGAGGCGATCGTCACGACGCTGTCCCGCGAAATCGTCAAGGCCGTCGCGGCCGATGACGCGAAGGCGCGCATGGACGCAATGGGCGCCGAGCCGGCTTACCTGCCGCCGGAGCCGTTCGCCGCGCTGATCCGGACTGAGACCGACAAGTGGGCGAAGCTCGTCAAGGCGACGGGCGCGCAGGCGGACTGAGGATGCAAAAGTCACTTTCGCTGGAAAATCATCGTGCCGTATTCGTGAAGCGGAGAACCTGTCCATGAGCCTGTCCAACCCGGCCCCGCGCCGTCACCTGCATACGCGAACGATCCAGTGCGAAGGTTTCGAGCGCGACGACGGGCTCTGGGACATCGAGGCGCGCATCCTCGACACCAAGACGCACAAGACGGTCGAGCCCTTTCGCGGTGCGAGGGAGGCGGGGGCACCGGTGCATGACATGGCGCTGCGCCTCACGCTCGACCGCGACATGGTGGTGAAGGACATCGAGGTCGTGACCAACCATGCGCCGTACAACCCGTGCTTCACGGTCGCCCCGGCCTATAAAGGGCTCATCGGCGCGAAGATCGGCGGCGGGTGGCGCAGGGCCGTCAACGAGAACGTCGGCGGCACCAAGGGCTGCACGCACCTCAAGGAATTGCTGATGCCGGCGGCGACGGTTGCATACCAGACGATGGGCAGCTGGCCCAAGGAACGCGGCGTGGACGGCGAAGTGAAGCCTGTCCCGATGAAGGGCGATGCGGGCGCGAAGCCGTACTTCCTCGACGGGTGCAAAGCCTGGTCCACGCAGGGCGAAGTCGTCGAGAAACTCTACCCGATGCACTACGTGAAGCCGCGCTGAGACGGGACCGCGATAACTATAATGGGACTGCGAGGAGAGACATGAAGACTGCAGGCAGGCTATTTCTGGGTGTTGCGGCGGCGCTGGCCTGCATGGCCTCCGCCGTGGCGCAATCCACGTTCCCGAACAAGCTCGTGCGCGTGATCGTGCCTTTTCCGGCGGGCGGCTCGGCCGACGTGCTGGCGCGGATCGTGAGCGAGAAGCTCTCGAACAAGTGGGGCCAGCCCGTGGTCGTGGATAACCGCGTCGGCGCGGGCGGCAACATCGGCGCGGAATTCGTTTACAAGGCCGATCCCGACGGCTATACGCTGCTCTCGAGCCCGCCGGGGCCGCTCGCCATCAACCACAATCTCTACAAGCAGCTCTCGTTCGAGCCTGCGAAATTCGTGCCGATTACCGTGCTGGCCATCGTGCCGAACGTGATCACCGCGAAGATGGACCTGCCGGCGAACTCGGTGAAGGAACTCGTGGCGTATGCCAAGGCGAATCCCGGCAAGGTCGCCTACGCCTCGCAGGGCAACGGCTCGACGTCCCACCTCTCGGCGCAGATGTTCGCAACGATGACCGGCATCGAACTCACGCACATTCCTTACAAGGGCGAAGGCCCGGCGCTGGTGGACATCGTCGCCGGTCGCGTGGATATCTTCGTCGGCAATATTGCGGCCGCGCTGCGCTTCCAGCAGGCGGGCAAGGTCAAGTTCCTCGGCGTAGCGAACAAGCGGCGCAGCCCGGTGGCGCCGGACACGCCGTCCGCCCCTGAGATTGGCCTGCCGGATTTCATTGCGAGCGCGTGGTTCGCTTTCGTCGCGCCTCCGGGTACGCCGAATACAATCGTTCAGCAGATAAACGTCGCCACCGTGGAGGCGCTCAGGATGCCGGACGTGCAAAAGCGCTTCCTCGAGCAGGGCGCCGAGCCCGTGGGCAATACCAGTGCGGAGATGGCCGCCTTCGTGAAGGAAGAGATGGCCCGCTGGCAAGGCGTCATCAAGACGGCGAACGTCACCCTGCAATAGGACGGACTGATGAATACGGTTACGGACAAGGCAGTGCACCGCGTCGAGTGGCCCAAGGGCATGGTGTCCGGCGCCCCCTACTGGGCCTACCAGGACGAAGAGACTTATCGCCTGGAGCAAAAGCGCATCTTCGAGGGGCCGGTCTGGAACTACGTGTGTCTCGAGGCCGATGTCGCCAAGCCCGGCGATTACCGCACGACTTTCGTCGGCGAGATGCCGGTGATCGTCGTTCGGGGCGAGGATGGGGAGATCTACGCGTTCGAAAACCGCTGCGCGCATCGCGGCGCGTTGATCGCGCTGGACGATGGTGGTCATAACGCCAAGGATTTCCAGTGCGTGTACCACGCATGGACATACGACCTGAAAGGCAACCTCAAGGGCATCGCCTTCGAGGAAGGCTCGAACGGGCAGGGCGGGATGCCCAAGGATTTCGACAAGGACAAGCACGGCCCCCGCAAGCTGTATGTCTCGACGCTCTGCGGGCTGGTTTTCGCCAGCCTGTCTGAAGAGGTGCCGCCGATCGAGGAGTATCTCGGCGAGGAGATCCTCGGGCGCATCGAAAGAGTGTTGTGCAAGCCGGTGCGCATCATCGGCCGCTTCACGCAGGCGCTCCCGAACAACTGGAAGCTCTATGCCGAGAACGTGAAGGACACGTATCACGCGAGCCTGCTGCATCTCTTCTTCGGGACTTTCCGCATTACGCGCCTGACCCAGGGCGGCGGCGTGCTGGTCAGCGAGGACGGGGGCAACCACGCGAGCTATACGATCGACGCGCCGGGCGACGCCAAGAGCGAGGAATATGCGAGGCAGGGCATCCGGTCGGAAAGCCAGTACCGGCTGGCCGACCCTTCGCTGCTCGATTCGGTGGACGAATTCGGGGATCGCATCCAGCTCCAGATCCTCACTGTGTTTCCGGGTTTCGTGCTCCAGCAGATCAACAACGCGCTTGCGGTGCGCCAGATACTCCCCAAGGGCATCGGCCGCATGGAACTCAACTGGACCTACTTCGGCTTCGAGGACGACACGCCCGAGATGAAGAAGCGGCGCCTCAAGCAGGCCAACCTCGTCGGGCCCGCGGGCTTCGTATCGATGGAAGACGGCTGCGTCGGCGGATTCGTGCAGCGCGGCGTGGCTGCGGCGAGCGACCAGTTTTCGGTCATGCAGATGGGCGGGGACGCGACGCGGACGGACACCACCCGCGCAACCGAAGCGTCGGTGCGCGGCTTCTGGAAAGCCTACCGCACCCACATGGGCATCTGATGGGGGCACCGGCGCCGGAGCTCAACTCGCGGCTGATCCAGCTGCATGCGGAGTACGCGCGCGCCATCGACGATGGCAACTTCGAGGCGTGGCCGGAATTCTTCGTGGAGAATTGCCTCTACAAGCTGACCACCGCCGACAACTACGCGCAGGGCATGGAAGCCGGCGTCATGTACGCGGATTCGCGCAACATGCTGCGCGACCGGATTTCGGCGCTGCGCGTGGCGAACATCTACGAGCGGCATCGCTACCGGCACCTGGTCGGGCTCCCGGTTGTGCTCGGCTCGGAAAAGGGCGTGATCCGTTCGGAGGCGCCGTTCATGGTCGTGCGCATCATGCGCGACGGCACGATGGACCTCTTCGCGACCGGGCGCTATCTCGACCTCGTCGAAGAAAGCAAGGACGGCAGCCTGCGCTTTCGCGAGCGCATCGTGGTCTGCGACAGCAACCGGTTCGATACGCTCGTGGCGATCCCGCTCTGATGGCGGCCAGGCGCATCGCGATCTGCATCGGCGACCCGAACGGGATCGGGCCGGAGATCGCCGTGAAGGCGGCGAAGCACTTTGCCGGCGGCCCCGTCGAGCCCGTACTGGTGGGAGATGAGTTCGTAATCGAAGAATACGGTGGCAAAGGGCTCACGGTCGCGCCGGTTAAGGCGCTCGACGCCGCCGGCTTCCAGCCCGGCAAGATCGATGCGCGGGCGGGGGCGGCCACCGTCGCTTATGTACGCGAAGCGGTGCGACTCGTGAACGCAGGGGACGTGGCCGCGATCGTTGCCTGTCCCCAGTCGGAGACTGCGATTAACAGCGCCGGGATCCCGTTCTCCGGCTACGCGGGGCTGCTCGCGCAACTCACCGAAACACCCGAGGACAAGGTGTTCCTCATGCTCGTGGCGGCTGGCTTGCGCATCGCGCATGTGACCCTGCACGAGAGCGTGCAGAGCGCGCTTGGCCGTATCACGACCGAACGCGTCGTTGCCGCGGGGCTCGCGACCGCGAAGGCCGTGCAGCGGCTCGGCATCGCGAACCCGAAGCTCGGCGTGTTCGGCATCAATCCCCATGCGGGCGAAAACGGGTTGTTCGGGGACGACGACGACCGCATCACGCAGCCTGCCGTTGCGCGCCTGAAGGAACTCGGCGTAGACGTAACGGGTCCAGTCGGGGCGGATGTGATGCTCTCGCAGAGAAAGCACGACGTGTACCTCGCCATGTTCCATGACCAGGGCCACATCCCCATGAAGCTCCTTTCTCCGCTGCGGTCCTCCGCGCTGTCGATCGGCACGCCCGTCGTGTTCTCGAGCGTAGGGCACGGCAGTGCGCACGACATCGCCGGCAAGAACCTGGCCGATCCCGCATCGGTCATCGAGACGTTTACGCTCCTGAGCGGTGTAACGGCGCACTGAGTCCCTTGCCCGAGCGCTTCACCATCCGCGTGGCCAACACCGACATCGCTTTTGCCTGCGATGCGAACACGACGATCCTCGACGCGGCGAATGCCGCGGGGTTTGAGCTGCCGTACTCCTGCCGGCGCGGCGCCTGCGCCAGCTGCCGCGGGCTCGTACGCTCGGGCGAGATCGAGACGCCGTACCCGGGAGACATTTATGTGCTCTTCTGCCAGGCGCGCCCGAAAACCGATCTCGAAATCGTCCCCCGCGAAATCCGCCCCATCGATCCGGCCGCGAAGAGCACGATCGACGCCAAGGTGTTGCGCGTCGTCGAAGCGGCCGACGATGTGCGCATCGTGCAGCTTCGGTTCCCGGCCGGCGTGCGCGCAAAGTTCAAGGCCGGCCAGTATCTCGACGTGATCCTGGACGACGGCGAGCGCCGGAGCTTCTCGATGGCAAACGCGCCCCAGCAGAGCGATGTCGCGGTGCTGCATGTGCGCGTCATGAAGGGCGGGCGCTTTTCGGAGCAAGTCCTGCCGGGGCTCGCGTCCGGAAGCCTGCTCAAAATCGAGATTCCGTCCGGCGATTTCTGGCTGAGGGACAGCGCCAAGCCCGCCGTCTTCGTCGCAAGCGGCACGGGCTTCGCGCCGGTCAAGTCGATTCTCGAAGACGCGTTGCGAAAAAAGGATCCGCGCGACATGATCCTCTACTGGGGGGCGCGCCGCGAAAAGGATCTGTACCTCGCCGACCTGCCGAAGAAGTGGGCCGCGCAAAACCCCAAATTCCGATTCATCCCCGTGCTCTCCGAACCCGAGCCGGGCTGGACCGGTCGCACCGGCTTCGTGCACCGCGCGGTCATGGAAGACTATCCGTCCCTCGCGGCGTACCAGGTCTATGCCTGCGGCGTGACTGCGATGGTTGAAGCCGCGCGGCGCGACTTCATCGCCGAGCGGGGGCTGCCGCCGGACGATTTCTACTGTGACGCGTTCGTCACGCCTGCTGACCTGAAAACCTAAAGGACTCCCATGGACAAGGACCTGAAACCCCTCTACGACCGCGGCCTCAAAGTGAGGAAGGAAGTGCTCGGCGACGAGTACGTCGACGATGCGATCAACTCGGCCGACGACTTTTCGCGGCCGTTGCAGGAATACATCACCGCGCATGCATGGGCCTCGAGCTGGGCGAGGCCGGGACTGGAGAAGAAGACGCGCTCGATGCTCAACCTCGCCATGTTGACCGCGCTGAACCGGCCCCACGAGTTCCGCATCCATGTGAAAGGGGCGCTCAACAACGGCGTTACCAAGGAGGAGATCCGCGAGATCCTCATCCACACCGCCGTATACTGCGGCGCACCGGCGGCCATGGACAGCTTTCGCGTGGCCAAGGAAGTGTTCAAGGAAGTGGGAATCTAAGCTTTGCACCGCTGATCAAAATACGATTGCAGGAGCCTGGCATGGTCAATCTCGAGCACTACTGGATGCCCTACACGGACAACCCGCGCTTCAAGGCGGCGCCGAAGATGATCGTCGGGGCGAAGGACATGCACTACACCCTCGCCGACGGCAGGCAGGTGCTCGATGGCCTGGCGACGCTGTGGTGCGTGAACGCGGGCCACTGCCGGCCGAAGATCGTCGAGGCGATCCAGAAGCAGGCCGGCCAGCTCGATTTCGCCTCCTCTTTCTCGACAGGGCATCCGCTTGCGTTCGCAGTGGCGGAGCGCGTAGCCGAGCTGGCCCCAGAGGGCCTCGATCATGTGTTCTTCACCAACTCCGGCTCCGAAGCCGTCGACACGGTGATGAAAATGGCCGTGGCCTTTCACCGGATCCGCGGCGAAGGCGCGCGCACGCGCTTCATTGGCCGGGAAAAGGGCTACCACGGCGTGAACATCGGCGGCATGTCGGTTTCCGGCGTGCCGGTGAACCGCAAGGCGTACGGCGGGCTGCTGCTCGGCGGCACCGACCATTTGCGCCACACCCACGACCTGGCGCGTGCCTTTACGCGCGGATGCCCGGCGACGGGCGCGGAGCTTGCGGATGAACTCGAGCAGCGCATCCTGCCGCTGCACGACGCCTCGAACATCGCCGCGGTGATCGTCGAGCCGGTGTCGGGCGCCGGCGGAGTGCTCGTGCCGCCCCAGGGCTACCTGCAAAAACTGAGGGACATCTGCACGAAGCACGGCATCCTGCTGATCTTCGATGAGGTCATCTGCGGCTTCGGCCGGCTCGGCAAGCCGTTCGCTTCCCAATACTTCGGCGTCACCCCGGACATGATTACGTTTGCAAAAGGCGTTACCTCCGGAAGCGTGCCGCTCGGTGGCGTCATCGTTAAGAAGGATATCTACGAGACGTTCATGAAATCAGCGGGCGCAGGGGTGCAGTTCTTTCACGGCTACACGTACTCTGGTCACCCGCTGGCCTGCGCCGCGGCGCTGGGGACGCTCGACACTTACGCCGAGGAAAAGCTCTTCGACCGCCCGATCGAACTGGCGAAGGCCTTCGAGGAGGGCGTGCATTCCTTCAAGGGATCGCCGCACGTGATCGACTGCCGCAACCTCGGGCTCATCGGCGCGATCGAGCTGACTCCGCGCCTGGGCGCAGCCGGCGCACGCGGCTTCGAGGTCTTCGAGAAATGCTGGGACAAGGGCGTGTTCGTCCGGCCGATCGGGGACAACGTGGCTTTCTGCCCGCCGCTCATCTGCGAGAAGACGCACCTCGACCAGATGTTCGGCACCGTGGCGGAAGTCCTGCGGACGGTCTCCTGATCATGCCGGCCTGATGGTTGCGAAAGCCAAGGCCCGCAAAGGGGCCTGGACGATGCTGCGCAAGCTCGGCCCCGGCCTCATCACCGGCGCGGCCGATGACGACCCCAGCGGGATAGCGACTTACTCGCAGGCCGGCGCGCAGTTCGGCAACGGCCTCTTGTGGTCGGTGCTCTTCACCTACCCGCTCATGGTGGGGATCCAGGTGGTGAGCGCGCGCATAGGGCGGGTGACCGGGCATGGGCTTGCCGCGAATATCCGGCGCCACTACCCGGCCTGGCTCGTCTACACGCTGGTCTCGCTGCTCGTGGTCGCCAATACGATCAACATCGCGGCGGACCTCGGCGCGATGGCGGCGGCGGTGAAGCTCGTGGCCGGCGGCGCGGTTCACGTTTACGTCGTCGTGTTCGCCGTCGGCTCGCTCGTGCTGCAGGTGTTCGTCCCCTTTCCGCGCTATTCGCCGATCCTCAAGTGGCTGACGATGGCGCTGTTCGCCTACGTGGGCACGGTTTTCCTCGTCGACGTGCCCTGGGCGCAGGTTGCGGCGGATACGGTGATTCCGGCCATCAAGCTGGACGCCGGTTATCTCGTGATGCTGGTCGCGGTCTTCGGCACGACGATCAGTCCGTACCTTTTCTTCTGGCAGGCGTCGCAGGAAGTCGAGGAGCAGCGCGCCGCACGCGGCCAGAAGCCCCTGATCGACGCACCCCGCCAGGCGCCGCGCCAGTTGCGCCGCATCGACCTGGATACCTATGTGGGAATGGGCTTCTCCAACCTCGTCGCGTTCTTCATCATGCTGACGACGGCGGTGACCCTGCATTCGCACGGGATCACGGATATCCAGAGCTCGGCGCAGGCTGCCGAAGCCCTGCGTCCGATTGCGGGGGAGTTTGCCTTCGCGCTTTTCGCCGCGGGCATCGTGGGCACCGGACTGCTGGCGGTGCCGGTGTTGGCGGGATCGGCTGCTTATGCCGTCGCCGAAACGCTCGAGTGGCGCATTGGCCTCGGCCTGAAGCTCGGCGAGGCGCGCGGGTTTTACGCGATCCTGAGTGCTGCGACGCTGTTTGGCCTGGCGATCAATTTCTCGACGATCGACCCGATCAAGGCACTCATCTGGAGCGCGGTGATCAACGGCGTCATCTCGGTGCCGATCATGGTGGTGATGATGCTCATGGCGGCGCGGGCGGACATCATGGGACAGTTCGTGGTCAAACGCCGCCTCAAGTGGCTGGGCTGGCTTGCAACCGGCACGATGGCCGCGGCCGTGCTGACGATGTTCGCTACAACCATCCCGACTTCCTGAAGCGGAACCACAGGTAGATGTCGATCCCGAACATGAGGCTGAGCGCGAAGGGATAGCCCCAGAGCCACTTCAGTTCGGGCATATGCTCGAAGTTCATGCCGTAGACCCCCGCGACCATCGTAGGCACGGCGACGAGCGCGCCGTACGCCGCGAGCCGCTTGGTGGTCTCGTTTTCCGCAAGCGTAATGAGGGACAGGTTGACCGAAGTGGCCGTGGTCACCATTTCCCGCGTGGAATCGATGTTCTGGTTGATGCGGATCAGGTGGTCGTAGACATCGCGAAAGTATTCACTCATCCCCGAGCAGATCTGCGGCACCCGGCCGCCGAAAAGCTTGCCGACGGTGTCGAGCAGCGGCCCCGTCGCGTGCTTGAGGGTCATGAGCTTGTGCTTCAGGTCGTAGAGCGACTCGATGTTGGCCCGCGTCGTGGATTCGCCTGAAAAAATGCGCGCCTCGATCTCCTCGAGCTCCGTCTCGAGCGCGTCGAACACCGGGAAATACCGGTCGACGATCGCATCCATGAGGGCATAAAGCACGTAACCCGAGCCGTTGCGCAGCAACTGGGGCTCGCGTTCGCAGCGCGCACGGACATCCTGGAACCCTTTGCCCGTGCGGGAGCGGACCGAGAGCACGTAGTTGCGGCCGACGAACACGTCGACTTCGCCTACATTGAGCTCGCCGGCCTTGATCTCAACCGTATGCAGGACGGCAAAAAGCGAATCGCCGTACTCCTCGATCTTGGGCCGCTGGTGGCCATGGCGCGCATCCTCGACCGCAAGCTCGTGCAGGTCGAACTCTTCCTTCATCTTCTCGAGCTCGCCGGGATCCGCGTCCTTGAGCGCGACCCAGACGAAGCAGTCGGGCCGGCTCACGTAGGTGCTGATGTCCTCTACCGGAATCTCGGCGAGCTTTTTGCCATCCTGGTAGGCGACGCAGTTGATCAGCATTCGGGGATGATAACGGTAAAATATGTGTTTTCCCGGGGCAAGGCCATGCTGCAACTCTCCAAGCGCGCTCAGGATCTGGGCACTGAAAATGCCTTCGTTGTGCTGGCCGAGGTCAACGCGCTTGCGCGGACCGGCAAGGACATCATCTCCTTCTGCATCGGGCAGCCGGACTTCCCGGCGCCGATGCACGTGCAGGAAGCCGGCATCCGCGCGATCCGCGAAGGCAAGCACGGCTACACGCCTTCGGCAGGCATCGATCCCCTTCGGGAAGCGGCTGCGCGCTACATGGCAGGGATGCGCGGCGGGCTGCCCATCCGCCCGGATGACGTGGTGGTCGGCGCAGGCGCGAAGCCGTTCATCGCTTACGCCATCCTGTCGGTGACGGACTATGGCGTGGGCGACGAAGTGATCTACCCGAACCCGGGCTTCCCGATTTACGAATCGCAGATCGTGGCCTGCGGCGCAAAGCCCGTCCCGATCCACCTCAAGGAGGCGCGCAACTTCTCCTTCGACCCGGCCGAGCTCGAAAGGCTGATCACGCCGAAGACGAAGCTGCTGATCCTCAACTATCCGCACAACCCGACCGGCGGCCTTCTCACCAAGGCGGAACTCGAGCAGATTGCGGCGATCCTCAAGAAGCATCCGCACGTGTGGGTGTACGCCGACGAGATTTATTCGCGGCTGACCTTCGACGGGACGTTCTTCTCGATCGCACAGGTCCCGGGCATGTACGAGCGCACGATCATCTCGGACGGGGCCTCGAAGACGTGGGCGATGACCGGCTGGCGCATCGGCTTCATCTCGAACCCGACGCTCTCGCCGGTCTTCACGCGCTGGGTCACCAATACGGACTCCTGCGCCTCGCAGATTTCTCAGTGGGCCGCGGTCGAGGCGATCAACGGCCCGCAGGACGCGGCCGAGATGATGAAGAAAAGTTTCCTCGAGCGGCGGGACCTCATCGTGGGACTGCTGAACAAGGTCCCGGGGGTTATCTGCAAGACGCCCGGCGGGGCTTTCTATGCGTGGCCGAATGTCACCGAGGCCTGCAAGCTGATCGGCGCGAAGGATTCCGAGGATTTCAGGAAGCGCCTGCTCAACGAGGCCGGCGTCGCCGTTCTCGCCGACATCCATTTCGGCTCACGAGTGCCCGGCGAAGGCCAGCACGTGCGTTTTTCTTACGCGGCCTCGAACGAGATGATCGAGAAAGGCGTGGCCCGCATGGCGGAGTTCATCCGGAAGAATACCGCCCGGGCGGCGTGAGCTCGCAGGTGACCGCTCCCTGGAAGCCGCCTTCGGTGACCGTTGCGGCGGTCATTGAGCGGAACGGGCGTTTCCTGATGGTCGAGGAGGAGTTCGACGGCAAGCGCGTGCTCAACCAGCCGGCCGGGCACCTGGACCCGGGCGAGAGCCTCGTCCACGCCTGCGCCCGCGAGGTGCTCGAGGAAACCGCGCACCGCTTCAAGCCGACGTCCGTGGTGGGCATCTACCGCTGGTACTACGCGCCCAAGGATGTCACTTTCATCCGGTTTACCTTTGCAGGCGAGCTCGGCGGCGTCGAGGAAGGCCGCGCACTCGACAAGGAAATCATCGCAGCGAACTGGTACACGCGGGACGAACTCGTTTCGAAAGCATCGATGCATCGCACGCCGCTCGTCATGTCCTGCATCGACGACTTCCTTGCGGGCAAGCGCTTCCCGCTCGAGGTGTTCTCAGGCGAGTACGCCTGATGGGCGAGCGCATCGTCGTCGGCCTGTCCGGCGGGGTGGATTCCTCCGTCGCCGCGCTCCTGCTCAAGCGGGAAGGCTACGACGTCATCGGCCTGTTCATGAAGAACTGGGAGGACGACGACGATGACGAGTACTGCTCCACGCGCCAGGACCTGATCGACGCCGCTTCGGCCGCTGACGTGATCGGAATCGAACTCGAGGCGGTCAACTTCGCAGCCGACTACAAGGACCGCGTGTTCGCCGATTTCCTGCGTGAGTATTCCGCCGGACGCACGCCGAACCCCGATGTGCTCTGCAATGCGGAGATCAAGTTCAAGGCGTTCCTCGACCATGCGATCGACCTGGGCGCCTCGCGGATCGCGACCGGTCACTACGCGCAGGTGCGTGAAATCGTCGTGGACCGCGAAGAAGGTGTGAGCCAGTTCGAGCTGCTGCGCGGGGCCGACCCGGCCAAGGACCAGAGCTACTTCCTGCACCGGCTGAACCAGTCGCAACTCTCGCGCGTGCTGTTCCCGGTCGGCCATCTCGAAAAGACAGAAGTGCGCCGCATCGCGCACGAAGCGCGCCTGCCGAACCATGACAAGAAGGATTCGACCGGCATCTGCTTCATCGGCGAGCGGCCGTTCCGTGAGTTCCTCAATCGCTACCTGCCGAAGGAGCCGGGTCCGATCCGCACGCCGGACGGCCGCACGATCGGCCAGCACATTGGCCTCGCGTTCTACACGATCGGCCAACGCAAGGGCATCGGCATCGGCGGCAAGCGGGGAAGCGACGGCACGGCCTGGTACGTGGCAGACAAGGACCTCGCGGAAAACGTCCTGGTCGTGGTGCAGGGCCACGACGACCCCTTGCTGCTCAAGCGCCGCCTTTCGGCGCTCGATACGACCTGGGTCAGTGGCGACGCTCCTGCCGAGGAATCGATCCACTCGGCCAAGAGCCGTTATCGCCAGGCCGACTCAACTTGCCAGGTTACCCGGGTGGAAGACGACGGGGTCTCCCTGGAATTCTCCGAGCCGCAGTGGGCGGTGACCCCGGGACAGTCGGTCGTGCTGTATGACGGCGCCGTCTGCCTCGGCGGCGGGATCATTACCTAAGCTCTACCAGATCAGGCGGCCGTTCCAGATCGCGCTCTTGGCAAAGCGCACGATGGGCACGATCGCGATCATCGCGTAGCCGAGCTGGTTGGCTCGGAAGAAAGCCGCGCGCACTTCCTTGCGCGGCACGGACGGGACAACCGCGGACCCCGCGACCGTATCCACCCACACCGAGATGAAGAAACACGGCACGAGCGCAATCAGGACGGCGAGGTCGCCTTCGCCCGCGTGGGGCCGGGCGTCGAAATCGTCCAGGCCCACGAGCCAGCCCGCGGCAAACACCGCGATCGTTGTGACGAGTGTCGAGGCGAGTGTGGCGAGGCTGGCGGTGGCCGCAATGCGACCAGTGGTGACGGGAAGCGTTTTCCGGAGCTCCCAGGCCTTGGCCAGGATGATCGGAACCAGCAACAGCCAGGAATAAACCGCGAAATTGACGAACAGCAGGGTGCCTTCGTTCACCCGGCTGTGCCTATGGCATCAAACGGAAGGGACGGTATCGGCGAAGGCCGGGCGTTCGGAGAGCTTGTCGAAATGACGTGCGAGGTTGGGATGCTGGCCGCGCCAGTCGAGGCTCGGAAAGCGGAAGGTGAGCCAGCCGAGGGTGCAGCCGAACGCAATGTCGGCCAGCGTGAAACCGTTGCCATGGCACCAGGGCTTCTCGCCGAGATCGCGCGCCATTTCGGCCAGGCCGCGCTCGAGCTTGCCGTTCTGCCGCGCCACCCATGCGGTGCTTTGCAGCTTCGCTTCGCGTGCCTGCTCGTAGCGGATCAGGATGCCGGCGTCGATCGTGCCGTCGGCCAGCGCCTCCCAGCGGCGAACCGCGATGCGGTCGCGGTTTTCCTCGGGGATCAGGCGGCCCTTGGGCGAGACGGTGTCGAGAAACTCGGCGATGACGCGCGAATCGTAAAGTGTGGCGCCGTCATCGAGCACGAGCACGGGCACCTTGCCCAGCGGGTTGTGGGCAGGCACCGGGCTGTCGGCCGCCATGACGTCGACCTGCTCGAAAGCGCATTCGACCCGCTTCTCGGCAAGCACGATGCGCACTTTGCGCGTGAAGGGACTTGGAACCGAGCCAAGGAGTTTCATGTGTGGTTTTATCCGGAAATATTGCACACGCATTATAGCATCGCGACCCTGAGCCCCTGCTGGCACCACGGATATAATGCGTCGCTCCCACGCTGGCCCTTACTACATGATGCAACTCAACGCGCTTTCCCCGCTCGACGGCCGCTACTCGAAATCCGCCGATCCGCTTCGCGCTTATTTCAGCGAAGCCGCGCTGATCCGCTATCGCGTGACCATCGAGATCGAATGGCTGAAGGCGCTTGCGGCCGAGCCGGCGATTGCGGAACTCGAGCCGTTCGGCGCGAAAACCGTCGCGGCCCTCGACAAGCTCGTATCGGGCTTCAGCGAGAAGGACGCCTCGCACATAAAGAACATCGAGGCCGAGACGAATCACGACGTCAAGGCGATCGAGTACTGGCTTAAAGGCAAGCTCGGCGGGAATCGCGAGATCGAGCGGTCGCTCGAATTCATCCACTTTGCCTGCACGTCCGAGGACATCAACAACCTGGCCTACGCGCTGATGGTGCTCGATGCGCGCGAGAAGGTCATGCTGCCCAAGCTCGACGAGGTCATCGCGACCCTGCGCGCGCTCGCGCATAAGCATGCCGACCTTGCAATGCTCTCGCGCACTCACGGCCAACCCGCGAGCCCGACGACGATGGGCAAGGAGATGGCCAATTTTGTGCACCGGTTGCGCCGGGCCCGGGCGCGCATCGCCGGTGTCTCCATCCTGGGCAAGATCAATGGCGCGGTGGGCAATTACAACGCGCACCTGGCCGCCTATCCCGGATTCGCGTGGGAAGGCTTCTGCCGCCGCTTCGTCGAGCGGCTGGGCCTGGAATTCAACCCTTACACGACCCAGATCGAGCCGCACGATGCGTTTGCGGAGCTGTTCGACGCGTGGGCGCGCACGAATTCAGTGTTTCTCGACCTCGACCGCGACCTCTGGGGTTACATCTCACTCGGCTATTTCAAGCAGAAGCTGAAAGCGGGCGAAGTCGGCTCGTCGACGATGCCGCACAAGGTGAACCCGATCGACTTCGAAAACTCTGAGGGCAATGCCGGCGTCGCGAATGCGCTGCTGCGCCACCTGTCGGAGAAGCTGCCGATCTCGCGCTGGCAGCGCGACCTGTCCGATTCGACCGCGCTGAGGAACGCCGGGACGGCCCTCGGGCATACGCTGCTGGCCTATGTTGCGTGCCTAAGAGGGCTCTCGAAGCTCGAGGCGAATCCGTCGCGCTTCGCCCAGGACCTGGACGCGAACTGGGAAGTGCTCGCCGAGCCAGTGCAGCAGGTCATGCGCCGGTACGGCGTTGCCGATGCCTACGAAAAACTCAAGGACCTCACCCGGGGCAAGGGAGTGGATGCGAAGCGCCTGGCCACGTTCATTCGTGCCCTGCCGATCCCGCCCGAGGCGAAGAAACAGCTGCTTGCCCTGACGCCCGCCGGCTATACGGGCCTGGCCGCCGAACTCGCGCGCCGCATCTGAGTCCCGACCTCCTTCCTTCCTGACGCGCTTCGGCGCGCTGCCGCATGCTTTACGCCTTCACGATCTTCCTCTCTTCGTTCCTGCTCTTCCTCGTCCAGCCGCTGATCGCGCGGCTGATCCTGCCGTGGTTTGGCGGGACGGCGGCGGTGTGGACGACCTGCATGCTGTTCTTCCAGTGCGTACTGCTCGCCGGTTACGCCTATGCGCACGCAACGACGGCGAAGCTTTCGCCGCGCGCGCAGGCGATCCTGCATACCGTGCTGCTCGCGGCGGCAGCGGCAACGCTGCCGATCCTGCCTGACCCCGGCTGGAAACCGGAAGGCGGGGGCGAACCGATTTCGCGCATCCTGCTGCTCCTCACGGCCACCGTGGGTTTGCCCTACCTGCTCATCTCATCGACGAGCCCTCTCGTGCAGGCGTGGTTCTCGCGCGCGCGGCCGGGGGCCAATCCTTACCGCCTATTCGCGGTTTCGAACTTCGCTTCGCTGCTGGCGCTCATCGGCTATCCATTGGTGGTCGAGCCGTACCTGACCAATGGCCAGCAGGTCGCGGGCTGGTCCTGGCTCTTCGCGGCCTTTGCAGTGCTCTGCGCTTCGCTCGCCTGGCTCTCGTCCACGACCTCCCCGATGGCGGCCCAAGGTGACTTGGCCGCGGCGGCAGCGGACAGCGCGCCCCCGACCAGCCGGCAGGTCTCGTTCTGGCTTGTGCTTTCAGCAACCGGGTCGGTCATGCTGCTGGCGGTCACCAACCACCTGACCCAGAACATCGCGGCTATCCCGATGCTGTGGCTGGCCCCCCTCACGCTCTACCTGCTTACGTTCATCCTGTGCTTCGAGGGTCGCGGGCTTTACCGGCCGCAATGGTGGTGGACCGTCGTTCTCGTGTGGCTCGGCGGCATGGCCTGGCTGCTCGTCGACCCCGACCACCAATTCGACCTCTACCTGCAGCTCGGCATTTTTCTCTCCGGCCTGTTCGTTGCCTGCATGTTCTGTCACGGCGAGCTGTACCGGCTGAGGCCCGCCAACCGCTACCTGACGGCGTTCTACCTGTGGGTCTCGGTCGGCGGTGCGCTCGGCGGCCTCCTCGTCGCGGTGGTTGCGCCGCTGCTCTTCAATGCCTACTACGAGCTTGGCATCGGGCTTGCCGCCTGCGCGCTGCTGGCGGCGGTCCTGTACTGGAACCTCAACCGGTTCGCACTCGTCCTCAGCATGGCCACGCTGGTCGGCGTCGCGGGTGCTGTCTGCTATGACGGCTTCAAGTTCCAGGACTACGTGCGCGTTTCCGAGCGCAACTTCTACGGCGTGCTGCGCGTGAAGGAATACGGGACGCCGGGGGAGGCGGACCACCTGCGGCGTTTGCTGCACGGGACGATCATGCATGGCGAGCAGCACCTCACAGGCCCGGCCAGGCGGGAGCTCACCAGCTATTACCAGGTGACTTCCGGCATCGGCAAGGCGATCGAGGCGAAGCAGGCCGACGGCCCGGTCCGCGTGGGCATTATCGGTCTTGGGACCGGCACGCTTGCCGGGTATGGCCGCAAAGGGGACGTCTACCGGTTCTACGATATCAATCCGGCCGTCGTTGCGATTGCCCGCGCTGAGTTCGGCTATCTCGGCGACAGCGAAGCCAGGATCGAAATCGCCCTGGGAGACGCCCGCCTGACGCTCGAGCGCGAGGCCCCGGAGAAGTTCGACGTGCTGGCGGTGGATGCATTTTCGAGCGACGCGATACCCGTCCACCTGATCACGTCGGAGGCGCTGGGTGTCTACCTCAAGCACATGAAACCCGACGGGATCGTCGCCTTCCATGTGTCCAACCGATTCCTCGACCTCGGGCCCGTCGTCGGCCGGATCGCCAAGGCCAACGGCGCATTCGCAGTGAACGTCTACGAAAAAGGCGAAGAGGACAAGACGCAGAGCGATTGGGTGCTGGTTTCGCGCAATCCGAAAGCCCTGGAAGCGCCGGCGATCAAGGCCGTGTCCGAAGCTGTGGCAGAGCAGCCCGGCTGGCGGCTCTGGACCGACGACTACAACAACCTGGTGCAGGTCCTGAAGTAACGGCCGTTCAGACCACCGCGCCTTCGTTTTCCTCGCGGCGCGTCTTGCGCGCCTTGGTGAACTGCGAGCGGTCGACCTTGAGCCACATGAGCAGGGGGCTCGCGACCAGCACCGAGGAATAGATCCCGAAACAGATGCCGATGGTAAGCGCCAGCGCGAAGTAGTGCAGCGCCGGGCCGCCGAAAATCAGCATGGTGGTGACCATGATCTGCGTGCTGCCGTGCGTGATGATCGTGCGGGAAATCGTGCCGGTGATGGCCGCATCGATGACGTCGGGCGTGGAGGCCTTGCGCATCTTGCGGAAGTTTTCCCGAACCCGGTCGAAGACGACCACCGACTCGTTTACCGAATAGCCGAGCACGGCGAGCACCGCCGCCAGCACGGGCAGCGAGAACTCCCACTGGAACAGCGCGAAGAAGCCGAGGATGATCACCACGTCGTGGAGGTTGGCGATGATTGCCGACAGGCCGAATTTCCACTCGAAGCGGAGCGCCAGATACAGGACGATGCCGATGGACACGACAAGGAGCGCGAGCGCCCCGTTCTCCGCCAGCTCGCGCCCGACCTGGGGCCCGACGAATTCCACCCGGCGCAATTCCGCCTCCTTGTTCTCGGCCTTGAGGGTGTTCATCACCTTCTGCGAGAGGTCGGCGCTCGACTGGCCCTGGATGAGCGGCATGCGGATGAGCACATCCCTCGAAGACCCGAAATTCTGGACGGCGGTGTCCTTGAAGCCGGCCTTGTCCAGCGCGCCGCGAATGCGGTCCACGTCGGCCGCTTCCTTGTAGCTGATTTCCATCACCGTGCCGCCGGTGAACTCGATGGAGAAGTGCAGGCCCTTGGTCGCCAGGAAGAATACCGCGAGGAGGAAGGTGATCAGCGAGATGATGTTGAACACCAGCGCATGCCGCATGAAGGGGATGGTGCGGCGGATCTTGAAGAATTCCATGGTTCGGCTCGCTTACTTCCAGGAGGTGTCGCCGATGGAGAGCTTTTGCACTCGCCGCCGGTGGCCGTAGATCAGGTTCACGATCGCGCGCGACACCATCACGGAGGAGAAAATCGAAGTCAGGATCCCGAGGCAATGCACGACCGCGAAGCCGCGCACGGCGCCCGATCCGAAGATGAGCAGCGCGAGGCCCGCGATCAGCGTCGTGATGTTCGAGTCGAGAATCGTGCCGAAGGCGCGCTCGTAGCCGGCGGAAATGGCCGCCTGAGGCGTGGCGCCGCCGCGCACTTCCTCGCGAATGCGCTCGTTGATGAGCACATTGGCGTCGATTGCCATGCCGAGGGTCAGCGCGATGGCCGCGATGCCGGGCAGGGTGAGGGTGGCCTGCAGCAAGGAGAGCAGGGCGACGAGGAATAGCAGGTTTACGCCGAGCGCGACCGACGACACGACGCCGAAGAGCACGTAATACGCCGACATGAACACGACGATGGCGAGGAACCCCCAGCGCGTCGAGTTGAACCCTTTCTCGATGTTGTCCTTGCCAAGGCTCGGGCCGACGGTGCGCTCTTCGATGATCTCCATTGGCGCCGCAAGGGATCCTGCGCGCAGGAGGAGCGCCGTATCGTTGGCTTCCACCGTGCTCATGCGGCCGGAGATCTGCACGCGTCCGCCGCCGATTTCGGAACGGATCACCGGGGCGGTCACGACTTCGCCCTTGCCTTTTTCGATCAGCAGGATGGCCATGCGCTTGCCCACGTTCTCGCGCGTGACGTCGCGGAAGATGCGCGACCCCGTGCCGTCGAGCGTCAGGTGGACGGCCGGCTCCTGTGTCTGGTTGTCGAAGCCCGGCTGCGCGTCCGTGAGCCGGTCGCCTGTGAGCACCACGGCCTTGCGCACGATGAGGGGTGCGCCGTTTCGCTCGACGTAGAACTCGTCGCCGAAGGGCACCTCGCCCTTGGCCGCGGCGGCGAGGCTTTCCGGGTTCATCTTTTCCTCGTCCACCATCCGGATCTCGAGTGTCGCGGTGCGACCGAGGATGTCCTTGGCCTTGGCGGTGTCCTGCACGCCCGGCAGCTGCACGACGATGCGGTCCGCGCCCTGCTGCTGGATCACGGGCTCGGCGACGCCCAGCTCATTGATCCGGTTGTGCAGCGTGGTGATGTTCTGCTTGAGCGCGAAGTCCTGCGTGCGCTTGATCGCTTCCTGCTTGAGCGTGCCGACCAGCCGGAATTCCTCGCCGTCCTGGGAATCGGTGAGGACGAGGTCTGCGATGTTGTCGCCGATCAGCCGCTTGGCTTTTTCGCGTGTCTCGGCGTCGCGGAAGCGCACCCGGATAGACTGGCCCTCGCGCGCAATGCCCGAGTGGCGGATGTTCTTGTCGCGCAGTTGACCACGAGCATCGCCTACCAGGCTGTCCAGGCGCTTGGTGAGCGCGGCCTGCATGTCGACCTGCAGGAGGAAGTGCACGCCGCCGCGCAGGTCGAGGCCCAGGTACATGGGCAACGCGTGTATCGCGGTCAGCCAGTTGGGCGAGGACGAAAGGAGGTTGAGCGCGACCACATAAGTAGGGTTTGCCGCGTCCGGGTTGAGCGCCTGGCTGACCGCGTCCTTAGCCTTGAGCTGGGTGTCGGTATCGGTGAAGCGGACGCGCACGCTGTTCACGTCGAGCAGCGCGGCGGTGTAAGCGAGCCCGGCTTTCTTGAGCGCCTCTTCGGTACGAGCGAGCACCGAAGCGTCGATCTTGACCGTTGCCTTGCCGCTGGAGACCTGGACGGCCGGCGATTCGCCGAAGAAATTCGGCAGCGTGTAGAGGAACGCGACCACCACGGCAAAAGCAATGATGGCGTACTTCCAGGTTGGGTAGCGGTTCATTGTTCTCGCTTGACTGCGGTCTTTTGGCTGCGCCTGTTGGCGGACCCGAGGGCGCTTACTGCAGCGTCTTGAGCGTGCCCTTGGGGAGCAGCGTCTGGACGGCGCCTTTCTGGATGGAGATCTCTGTGTTCGGCGCGATCTCGACGGTGAGGTAAGCCTCGCCGATCTTGCTGATGCGCCCGAGCACGCCGCCGGCCGTAATGACCTCGTCGCCTTTTTGCAGGCCCTCGACCATGGCCTTGGCTTCCTTTGAGCGCTTCATCTGCGGGCGGATCATGAGGAAGTAAAGCAGCACGAACATGAGGACGATCGGCAGCAGTCCCATGAAACCGGGATCCCCGCCGGCGGCGCTCGCCTGGGCGTATGCGGATGAGATGAACACGGAGGACTCCTGAGGATTGGATTCAAGCGCGGCGGGTCGATGCATTCCGCGCGAAAAGCGTGAAATTATAGCAGCTTGCGTTTGGAATCCCCCGGTCACCCGTCCGCTTCGCGGAGGCGGCGGCGGTCCGCCCGCATGCGATTGGCGGCACTCGAAAGATCGCCCGATTCGATGGCGCCGCGCAGTTCGTGCATGAGGGACTGGTAGTAATGGAGGTTGTGGATCGTCCCGAGGCGCGCGCCGAGGATCTCGTTCGCACGCTGGAGGTGGTGCAGGTATGCGCGGGTGAAATTCCGGCAGCAGTAACAGGAGCAGCTGTCATCCAGCGGTCGTGTGTCGCCGCGATAGGTGGCATTCCGAATCTTGATGTCGCCGAAGCGCGTGAAAAGCCATCCGTTACGTGCGTTTCTCGTCGGCAGGACGCAGTCGAAGAGGTCGATGCCCGCCTGCACGCCCTGGATCAGGTCTTCCGGGGTCCCGACGCCCATCAGGTACCGGGGCTTGCCCGCGGGCAGGCGCGGCGCGGTATGCGAAAGGATGCGCTGCATGTCCTCCTTCGGCTCGCCGACCGAAAGGCCGCCAATGGCGTAGCCGTCGAAGCCGATGGATTCGAGCCCGTGAAGCGATTCGTCCCTCAGGTCTTCGAACATCCCGCCCTGCACGATGCCGAAAAGGGCGTTGGGATTGCCCTCATGCGCATCCTTGGAGCGTTTCGCCCATCGCAGGCTGAGGCGCATCGAATCCGCCGTCTGCTCCAGTGTGGACGGGTGGCCCGTGCACTCGTCGAAGACCATGACGATGTCCGAATCCAGCACGCGCTGGATGCGCATGGACTCTTCTGGCGTGAGCATCAGCTTGTCGCCGTTGATAGGCGAAGCGAACCGCACCCCTTCCTCCGAGATCTTGCGCATTGCCCCGAGGCTGAACACCTGGAAGCCGCCCGAGTCGGTCAGGATGGGCGCATCCCATCCCATGAAGCGATGCAGGCCGGCGTGCTTCTCTATCACCTCGAGCCCGGGCCGCAGCCACAGGTGGAAAGTGTTGCCCAGCACGATCTGCGCGCCGACCTCTTTCAGCTCCAGTGGCGACATCGCCTTGACCGTGCCGTAGGTGCCGACCGGCATGAACATGGGCGTCTCCACCGCGCCATGGGCGAGTTCCAGCCGGCCGCGGCGCGCGGCGCCGTCGGCGGCGAGAACGCTGAACTTCATGGCCGGATTATCAGCGCGCCCGCTCGATCAGCATCGCGTCGCCGTAGGAAAAGAATCGGTAGCGCTTCGCGATCGCATGGACGTAGGCCTTGCGGATGTTGTCCACGCCGCCGAATGCCGAGACGAGCATGAGCAGCGTCGACTTGGGCAGGTGGAAATTGGTGAGCAACCGGTCTACGGTGTGGAACTGGTAGCCGGGCGTGATGAACAGGTCCGTCTCGCCGCCGAGCGCCTTGAGCTCGCCGCTGCGCGAGGCACTTTCCAGCGCACGCAGCGCCGTCGTGCCCACAGCGAGTACGCGCCCGCCGGCCCTGCGGGCGGCGGCGATCGCGTCGACAGTCGATTGCGGCACGTTATAGCGCTCGCTGTGCATGCGGTGGTCGGCGATGTTCTCGGCGCGCACCGGCTGGAAGGTGCCGGGACCGACATGGAGGGTGATGCGGGCGATCTTCACGCCACGCGCGGCCAGCGCATCGAGCATCGGCATGTCGAAATGCAGGCCCGCGGTCGGTGCGGCCACAGCGCCCGGACGTTCCGCATACACCGTCTGGTAACGCTCGATATCTTCCGGACCCGGTGCATGCGTAATGTAGGGGGGCAGCGGCACTGCGCCGTGGTACTCGAGCACGGCTTCGAGCGGCTCCGAGAAGCGCAAGTGGTAAAGGTCGTTTTCGCGGCCCAGCACACTGGCGGTGACGGCATCGCCGATTTCGATGGTTGCGCCGATACTAATAGGATGGTTTGCGCGAATGAGCACGAAGGCCTCGTGGGTGCCCAGTGGCCTTTCGACGAAGACCTCCAGCTTGCCGCCGGTGCTCTTCCTGGCGTTCAGGCGGGCCTTGATCACGCGCGTGTCGTTAATGACGATCACATCGCCGTAGCCGACCGCGCTCGGGAAGTCGGCGAACGTGAGGTCCTGCAGGCTTCCGTTGGCGCCTTCCATGCGCAGCAACCTGCTCGCGCGGCGTTGAGCGGTGGGGTGCTGTGCGATCAGCTCTTCGGGAAGCGCATAGTCGAATTCTGTTACGCGCATGGCAGGCGCATTATAGACGCGCAGTCGCGCGCGCCCGTCCGGCGCGCGGCGCCATGAGATAATCCGCGCCTCCCGCACTGCCGGAATGGCGGAATTGGTAGACGCAGCGGACTCAAAATCCGCCGACTAATCATCGTAAGGGTTCGAGTCCCTTTTCCGGCACCAGCAACTCTCACATGCCCATAGCGCCGCGCGTTGCAACGGTCTTGCTGGTTTGCGCGGCGGGCCTTGCCGGGCCCGGCTGTTCCCCCGAACCGCCTTCTGCCGCGGTTGCAAGCGCGGTGGCGGTCGACGCCGACGCACTTGCCGAACAGGGCCGCACCTACATGACCGGTGCCTTGGGCTTGCCGCGCGACCCGGCTAAGGCGCGCGAGTTATTCGAAGCCGCGGCCCAGAAAGGCTCCGGCCCGGGACTCTTCTATCTTGGGTTGGCAGCCTACGAAGGCGGGCGCGCCGCGGACTTGAAGGAGGCCTGCGGGCTGTTTGCGCAATCGGCCGGAAGGGGCCATGCGGGCGCGCTGAGGGAACACGGGGAGTGCCTGGCCAGGGGAACGGGTGGAACACCCACGGATCCGGCGGCGGCTGCGGAGGCTTTTCGAAAATCCATCGCCCTCGGCGGTGTCGAAGCGTATGTCTCGCTGGCCCGGCTTTACGAACGCGGTGACGGCGTTACAAAGGATCGTGAGGAGGCGGCAGGGCTCATGCGAAAGCACCGCGAAGCGCTGGCCGGACAGTAAGAGATTGTGGAAATACCCTGTATCTGCAAGCACTTGCTAGACATACTACCGGGCTGGGCGTAGGCTTTGGGGCAAGGGGAGGAGGTCATATGGGCGTCGCCCAAATCCACGTTCTGCCGGCAATGAAAAACACGATCGTGGTCGTCGACGACCAGTCGACCGGTCGCGCGATCCTCGAGCAGGTGGTGCGTGGCCTGGATGATCGCGTGGTCGTGCAGCCTTTCGCTCGTCCCGTCGACGCTGTCGTCTGGGCGACCAAGCACGTTGCCGACCTCGTCCTCGTCGACTACTCGATGCCCGACATGGATGGCATCGAATTCGTAAAGCGCCTGCGCGCGCTTCCGGGCTACGAGCACGTTCCCATGGTGATGGTAACCGTGCATGACGACCGCAAGATTCGCTATGCGGCCCTGGATGCCGGCATTACGGATTTCCTCATCAAGCCGATCGACGCACGCGAGTGCCTCGCCCGCTGCCGCAACCTCATCACGCTGCGCAGGCAGCAGCTCGCCCTCGAAGATCGCAAGAGGCTGCTCGAAGGCATGGTGGAGGATGCGACAAGTGAAATCCGCGAGCGCGAGAAGGAGACCCTTCTGCGCCTGGCGCGGGCGGGCGAATTCCGCGACGAGGAGACGGGCAACCACCTCATCCGCATGGCGCGCTATTCGCGCCTGATTGCCGACACGATCGGCCTTTCGCACGAAGATGCGGAGACGGTCGAGCTTGCCGCCCCGCTTCATGACATCGGCAAGATCGGCATCCCCGACGGCATCCTCCTCAAGCCCGGCCGACTCGACGACGCGCAGCTGGTCATCATGCGGCGCCATCCCGTAATCGGGCACGAGATCCTGAAAGGCAGCGCCTCGAAATACGTGCGCATGGGCGCGCTGATCGCGCTCGGCCACCATGAGAAGCATGACGGCTCGGGCTATCCGAACGGGCTGGTTGGGGATCACATCCCCCTTTGCGCGCGGGTCGTCGCGGTTGCTGATGTGTACGACGCCCTGACTGCCGTGCGGCCGTACAAGAAAGCTTGGCCGGTGGAAGAAGCGTTCGATTACCTGCGAAGCCAGCGCGGCCGCCACTTCGATCCACAGATGGTGGACGCCTTCCTCGGCGTGTCGGGCAAGGTGGCGCGCATCCAACAGGAACTCGGCGACCAGGTCGCCTCCACGGGCTCGGCGGCCTGAACGGAAATGCGGGCCTTCCTGCAGTCCCTGCGCAGCCGTCTCGCGGCGCGACCGGACACCGAGCATGAGCAGGCGATCGTGCGCATCGTGCTTGCCATGGTGCTCGGCCTCTACATGCTCAAGGGCCTGGACCTGGAGGATGGCGGGGCACTGTCGCCGCAGGCAATCGTGTTCTTTTCCTACTTCGGTGTATCCGCAGCGGTACTTGCTTGGACGCTGCAATCGAACACCGTCTCACACCTGCGGCGTCTCATCACGCTGCTCGCCGATTTCGGGACGGTCACCTGGACGATGTGGTTCTTCGAGGAACGGGCCCTCGCGCTGTACCTCGTATATGTATGGGTGACGCTCGCAAACGGGTTCCGGTTCGGTCCCCGCTACCTGCTCTCGTCACTGGGCATGAGCGTCGCAGGGTTCTCGATCGTGCTCGGCACGAGCACCTTCTGGCGCGCCCACCTAGATGAGGGCATAGGCCTCCTCTTCGGGCTGCTGGTCCTCAGCCTGTACGTGCTGTCCCTGGTCAACCGGATGTTCGACGCGCTTTCGCGCGCGGAGGGCGCAAACCAGGCCAAGCGCCGCTTCATCTCGGTGGTCAGCCACGAAATGCGCACGCCCCTGAACGCGATCATCGGCATGGCCGACCTGCTGCGCGGAACGCCGCTCAGCCGCGAGCAGGCCGACATGCTCCAGACGCTTCGCAGCTCGTCGCAAATGATGCTGGGCCTGGTCGAAGAAGTGCTCGATTTCTCGAAGATCGAGGCCGGCAAGCTGACCCTCGAGCGCACGCCCTTCGACCTGCACGCGCTCGTGAACAGCACTTCGCGGATCGTGGCAGCCCAGGCCGCCGCAAAGCAGGTCCAGTTCGTCGTCTCGATCATGCCCGAGGTGCCGCCGGCGCTCCTCGGAGACCCGCATCACATCCGCCAGATCCTCATCAATCTTGCGAGCAATGCGGTCAAGTTCACGGAGCGCGGCAGCGTCACGCTCCATGTGTCGGCCGAGGAAGAGACCGGTCCCCAGGTCCGGCTGAAATTCTCGATCCGCGACACCGGCATCGGCATCGCGCCCGAAGCACAGAAGCGGATCTTCGAGAGCTTTGCGCAAGCCGACCAGTCGACCACGCGGCGTTTCGGCGGCACGGGCCTGGGGACGACCATTGCGCGCCAGCTCGTCGAGCTCATGGGCGGCAAGATCGGCGTCGAGAGCGCTGTCGGCCTCGGGAGCACGTTCTGGTTCGAGGTGTCGATCGAGAAGCAGCCCGAGCAGCCGCACGCCGGTGAGGGTGAACTGGCAGGAGCCCGCGTGCTCCTGATCGGCTTCCCGCACCCAGAGCTGGCACCGATGATGAAGGCGCTTGGCTCGTGGGGCGCGGCACCTTTCGCAGCGGGCAACGTGGAGGAGGCCACCACCCGCCTTGCGGCCGAAATCTCACTCGCGCGTCCGTATCACAGCGTGCTGCTGTATGGGGCGACCGGCTCGGCTGGCGTGCAGCTTGCCGGCCGCTTTGCCAACCTGGCGCCGAATCCCGCGCCGCCCGCAATCCTGTGCGTGCCGCGGGAGCACCAGGTGCAGCGGTTCGCGGCGCTTTCGGCCGGCTACACGGCGGTGCTCGAGCTTCCGTTCGACAAGCGCCAGCTCTTCAACGTGATGCACTCGGTTGCGGCGGGCGACGAGGTGCGCGATGGCGTCGTGCGCTTGGAGGACTATGCGCGGCGCGGTCCCGGTCATCGCAGCTGCATCGTACTCGCCGCCGATGACAATCCCACGAACCGTGAAGTGATCGGCAAGATCCTCGAGCGCGGCGGGCACACCGTCAAGCTGGTCGCAGACGGCGACGAAGTGCTCGAAGCGCTGGAAACGTCCCACTACGACATCGTGCTCCTGGACCGCAACATGGAGCGCATCGGCGGTGTCGAGGCGTTGCAGATGATCCGGCTGATGGGCCGGGGTCTCGAGCGTATCCCGGTGATCGTGCTGTCGGCCGATGTCACCCCCGAAGCGCGGCTCGAATGTCTCGAAGCCGGTGCCGACGCCTTCCTCCCCAAGCCCATAGAGGCGATGCGCTTGCTGGAAGGCATCCAGGAACTTGTGCGGACGGGTGTGGGCGCGGTGGTGACCGGGTCAGGCGACCGACACGCGGGCGTGACTGCGTCGCGCTCGACGTTTGCCCAGACGCAGGTGATCAATGCGGAAACGCTTTCGCAGCTCGAAGCGCTCGGCTCGCCGGGATTTCTGGAGCGCCTCATTGGTGTGTTCATTGCGGACAACGAAGTGCTCATCGACAAGGTGCATGCGTCGATTGCGGCGCGCACTTTCGGCGAGTTCCGCAATCACCTTCATGCGATGAAAGGATCGGCCGCCAGCATGGGCGCGGAAAGGCTTACGCGCGTCTGCAACGACCTCGGAAAATTATCCGACGCGCAGTTAAGGCTCCAGTCACCGCAACTGGTCAAATCGCTCGAGGAAGAACTGGCGGCTGCGCGCGAAGCGCTCGAGCGTCACCTGAGAAGCCGGCGCCAGTCAGCCGTTTGAGGTTTTAGCCAGCACGGCCGAGGCTGCCGCCGCACGTGCCCGGATGCCGGCTGAAGTCCTGTCAGGGCCGCTCGGCGACCAGCCCGGCTTGCCGAATGCGTACCCCAGAGCCTCGCCGATCGAGCGGGAAGCACGCAGGTCACGCGCGAGGTTCATCCATTCGCTGAACGCGATCTTCACCGGGTTAAGCGTGTCGATCTGGCGGACCAGGCCGTATTCGTTCCGGGTGCCGTCTTCTTCGCGGGCGAACGTCCCGAAGAGCTTGTCCCAGATGATGAGCACGCCACCGTAGTTGCGGTCGAGATACTGCGGGTTGACCGCATGGTGCACGCGGTGATGCGAGGGCGTGTTGAAGATCGATTCGAACCAGCCCAGCTTCGGCACCGTTTCGGTATGCAGCCAGAACTGGTAGAGGAGGTTCGCCGCGAACATCAGCGTTACCGCCAGCGGGTTGAAGCCCAGCCAGCAGACCGGGATGAGGAACAGCCAGGGGCCGGCTACCAGGCCCGTCCATCCCAGGCGATAGGCCACTGAAAGCGTGATCTGCCGGGCCGAGTGGTGGACGCTGTGCTGCGTCCACATCCAGCGGATCTCGTGGCTGCAGCGGTGCAGCCAGTAGTAAGCGAATTCCACGGCGAAGAAAAGCGCGACCCAGCTTTCCCAGCGGTCCATCGGAATCTCGGCAAGACGCATTTGATAAGCCGCCACATATACGCCGGCAATGACGATCGCGAACGTCGCTTCCGCGCCGAGCCGGCCGAGGGCAACCGCGATATTGGAAACGGTTACCGCCCAGCCGTAGTCTTTGCGCAGGACTTTGCGGTAGAAGATCGCCTCCGCCGAAATCAGGGCGAAGAACACAGGCAGGGCAAAGAGATAAAGTTTGAGAGGAGTCATGGGCATAGAATGGATATCGATCAAAAAATTACAGCAGGGAGTGCAGAGCGATGTCTTTTTTCATCACGCTGGTCGAGACCACGGATGCCGCGCGCAGGGAACTCGAAGCCGAGCCGAAAATCCACTCGATGATCCATCACGGCCTCACCCTTGCCGAGTACCGCGCTTTCCTGCACGACCTGTACCACATCGTCTGGCATTTCTGTCCGATCATGGCCGCCGCCGCTTCACGCTGCGACGACAGGTTCCGCTCGGTGCGCCATGAGTTGTACGAGCGCATCGAGGAGGAGAAGGGGCACGAGGACTGGGTGATGGACGACATCCGCGCGCTGGGAGGCGACGAAGGGCGTGCCAGGAGCACTCCGCCGAGCGCGCCGGTGCAAAGCGTCATCGCATTCAACTACTGGAGCGCCGAGCGGCAGCATCCGTGCGCGGTGCTCGGCATGCTTTACCAGCTCGAAGTGATTTCTTCGGTATACGGGGGACGCGTTGCGGGCGCGATTGCAAAAGCGATCGGCCGCGACGTCGAGGCGGGGGGCTTCCGCTTCCTTACGTCGCACGCCTCGATGGACCAGGATCATATGGCCAAGCTCAACGTGCTCGTCAAGACGATCGGCGACGCGGGAGCGCAGGCAGCGATCGTCAATTCGACACGCGTGAATTTCCACCAGTTCGGCCAGATGTTCGGCGCCGGGGGCTTTGCAGCGAACATGGAAGAGGCTTGAGAAGGGCTCAAGTCCTCTTCACTCGTTCGCCGCGCGTGCTTCGGCGGTAATGTCGGTTACGTCGCCTTGTTCCATGCGGCGCATCTGGGCGGCCACGATCATGCCCATCTTGCGCAGGTCCCGGTCGTCCAGGCGAAGCGCGCAGTCCACCCACGTGTCGGCGATGCCATCGAGTTCCTCGCGCGTAATGGGGAACACGTGCTGGCGCGCGCGCAGGATTCCCTGCATGCCGTTGCGGCGGCGTGCCTGCTTCGCGATCCAGTCGTTCACCGCGGTTTCACCGTGGCCATCGGGGGCGACAACGTCGACCAGGCCCATCTCATGCAGCTTACGGGCCGGCAGCACCTTGCCTGAAAGGATCAGTTCCTCGGCTGCGCGCATCCCGATCCGACGGGCGAGCAGGCTGTAAGCGCCCATTCCCGGGAAGAGGTTGAACAGAATTTCCGGCAAGCCCATGTGCGCGGATTCCTCTGCGATGATCACGTCGGAAGAAAGCGCGGTCTCGAACCCGCCGCCGAGCGCATCGCCCTGCACCAGCGAGATCGTCGTGAGCGTCGGGCAGTCGTAATTGCGGATGCGTGCGTAGACGTTGTCGATGCACATCCTCGCGTAGTGGGCCAGCGCTTCGCGATCGCGCGCCTTGATGAGCAGCAGGAAGAGGGCAAGGTCGCCGCCGAGCCCGAAGACCTTTGGAATACGCGAGGCCGCGACGTAGTAGTCCACATTGCGCAGGGCGCCTTCCCACTCGATGCGGCCGCTGCTTGCTTTCAGCGCGGCGTCGTGATGATGAATGTCATTGAGCAGGCCGAGATTGAAGCAGGGCGTCCCGCGCGGGTTCATCATCCCCCACAGCACGCCGCTTGCCGGGTCGAACTCGTAGTCCAATTGCTTGTACTTTCGGCCGTACGGTGACCGCAGGACGGTCTTCAGGAATGTGACTTCGTTCATATTGCTCATGACTCGATCCCCTTCAATGTGAGCCCCGCGAGGGGCTGTTGCCGGTCCCGGATCTTCATCAAAAGGGTGAGGATGCGGGCGCTCCCGAGAACAATTAGACGCGGCTTCAATGGGTTGCGCAATCACAGAATCTTGCAATTCGGCGATGGACCGGATTTTGTAGCGCGGCAGCGACGCGGGTTGGACAGCGGGGTAAATCCCCGCCGGCGATCAGGACCCGCCGGACCTCAAGTAGGCGCCCTGCCCGGTGAGCGCGGCCTGCAGTTCGCCCACATCGACTGCGCGAGGAGCGACACCGCGGTTGGCCGCGATTGCAGCCGCGGTTCCCGCAGCCTGGCCAGTGACCCAGCATTGCGGAATCTCACGAAGGAACGAATGCGACGTCGCGTCGCACGCTATATGGCGGCCGCATGCGAGAACACCGTCGACCTTCTCGGGCACAAGGCTGCCATATGGAATCGAGATACTTGGGAATTTCGGCGAGAGGCAAGGCGATACACCGATCTCATCGGGCAGGACCGACCCGGTCGGCCATTGCGCTCGCGTCACCTTCGACGTGCCTGCGAGGCGCCGTGCATGTCGCACGCCAAGCTGGGGCGCACCGTAAAGCAGGTACGCATTCGAAAAGCCCGGGGCGTGCTCGCGATAAAAGTCCAGGTGCTGTGCCATCAGCTTTCGAGATCTCACTTCCACCGTGGTGAGGTCGTCCACGTCGAGCGCGGAATAGCCCGACTGGCGCGGACCCATGTAGAGCGCAATGTCATTGCGCCATGAGACGAAGGGCCTTTCGAAAAATCGCAGCGTTTCCCGGCCAAGCTGCATGAACTGCGAAAACTGCTCGGGCCGGGCGGCCTTGAATTCGATCCATTGGTTCATGTCGACGCCGCCGAAGAGCCACGCCGTATTCATGCAGTGGTGGATATCCGATTCCTCGATATCGGTTTCGCTGCGCGCGCCGGCCATCGCATGCAGGTCGCCGTCGCCCGTGGCATCGACGACCACTTTGGCGCGCACCGCCTGCCGGCCGGATTTGCTCTCGAAGATGGCGCCGCGCACGACGCCGTCTTCCATTAGCGGCGCGGCGATCCACGCGTGGTAGACGATATGCACCTTGCGTTCGAGCAACAGGTCCTGCGACAGCAGCTTCAGGCGCTCCGGATCGATCGTTGGCGACCACGTGACCACGCCGTGGAAGGCGCTCGTGCGGTGCATCCAGTAAGCGGCGCGCCCTGCGTCGCGCGAGCCCCATTCCTGCCGGTCCGGGCCGGCGACCGCGTCCTTGGGCAGGCGGTCGAACACTTCCTCGGCGAACCCTCGGATGACGAGTTTGCCTTCCCAGTCGGTCATGCGGTCGATCCAGATGACGAGGCCGCCGGTTGAAAGCCCTCCGAGGTGGTTGTAACGCTCGAGCAGGACTACGTCAGCGCCCATTCGCGCAGCGGCCGCCGCGGCAGCGGTGCCACCCGGTCCTCCGCCTGCCACCAGGACATCGCATTCGCGGTACACGGGCGTGTCGCGTGACGGCTCCTTAACCTTGCCGAGGTCAGGCCGCGCTTTGCTGCCGCCCTCTTTCCCCCGGAACATTTCGGAAACGAAAAACTTCTCATCCGCGCTCTTGGTCGCCATTGCTCGCTCCAGCACATCGCTCGTCTGGCGATTCTAGACCAGCGTGCTTGCGCCGGCCGACCCAAACAAGGAACATCCGCGTTCACCGAACGTAAGGGAAGCGAATGATCCAGACCAGTTACGCGCGGCGCGGCATCGCTGTGGCCTCGCACTCGCTGGCCGCGCAATCGGCAGCCGCCGTCCTGCGTGAAGGCGGCAATGCCATCGAGGCGATGGTCAGCGCGGCGGCAACCATCTCGGTCGTCTACCCGCACATGACGGGCATCGGCGGGGACGCTTTCTGGCTGATCGCCGGCCCGGGGGAAGAACCGGTCGCAATCGATGCTAGCGGACCCGCGGCTGCGGCCGCGTCGATTTCGTTTTACGCGTCCCAGGGACTGAAAACGATTCCGCCTCGCGGGGTGCTGGCCGCCAACACTGTCGCAGGAACGATCGGGGGGTGGGAGCGCGCCTTGTCGATCTCTAATTCGAAATACGCCGGACGACTGCCCTTGTCCCGCCTGCTGGCGGACGCAATCTACTATGCCGAGCAGGGCGTGCCGGTGACTGCGAGCCAGGAACTTAATACCTCGGGTAAGCGCGCCGAGTTGGAAAACCTCCCGGGATTCGCACAGAGGTTCATGCCCGGTGGGACGGTGCCCATGCGGGGGGCGCTCTTCGTGCAGGAACCGCTAGCCGCTACACTGCGCCGGCTTGTTGAGGCGGGGCTGGGCGATTTTTACCGGGGCGATCTCGCGCGCTCGATCGCCAAGGACCTCGCAGCGCTCGGGAGCCCGCTTTCGCTGGCCGACCTCGGGGCGTACACCGCAAAGGAGGTCGTGCCGCTCAAGCTCGCCCATTCAACGGGGACCCTTTACAACATGACGCCGCCGACGCAGGGCGTCATTTCGCTTGCGATCCTCGGGATCCTCGATCGGCTGGGCCTCGCGCGAATGGAGGCCGACAGCGCGGACCATGTGCATGCAGTCGTCGAGGCAACCAAGCAGGCGTTTACCCGGATTCGCGACCTGCATATCACCGATCCTGCCTACATGAAAGCCGACGCTCAGTCGCTCCTCGAGGATGCGGCGCTCAAGTCGCTCGCGTCCAGGATCGACATGAAGAAGGCGGCGCCATGGGCCGGCAAGTCCGCGCCCGGCGGCACGATCTGGATGGGCGTGATCGACGGGCAGGGGCGCGCGGTGAGTTTCATCCAGAGCATCTATCACGAGTTCGGCTCAGGCGTGGTACTCCCCGGGTCGCACATCAACTGGCAGAACCGGGGATGCAGTTTTTCGCTCGCCGAGGCTGCGGTGAACAGCCTCAGGCCGGGCAAGAAACCGTTTCACACGCTGAATCCGGCGTATGCACGGCTGCGCGATGGGCGCTCGATGGTGTACGGGACGATGGGCGGCGACGGGCAACCGCAGACGCTGGCCGCCGTATTCACGCGCTATGCTGTCTTCAACCAGACCGTTCAACGCGCAGTGAGTGCGCCGCGCTGGCTGCTGGGCCGGACCTGGGGATCGGCGTCCGAAAGCCTCAAGCTCGAGGCCCGAATCGGCGCGTCCCTGATCGAGGACTTGAAGGCGCGGGGCCATGACGTTGAAGTACTGGGAGATTTCGAAGAGACCATGGGCCACGCAGGCGCGCTGGTCCGGCATCCCTCGGGCATGATGGAAGGCGGTTTCGATCCGCGCAGCGACGGATCGGTCGCCGGTTTCTGACAGGTGGAAACTGGGCCCCACATGGGTTACAGTTTTACCAAAAGGCGGGGGAAGAGACATGTATGCAATCGTCTACAAATCGGATGGGTTTCCAATCTGCCGGCAATTGGACGGCGTGTCGCCGGATCCGGTGGTGACCTGGACGTCCGAGTCCGATGCCAAGGCTTTCATCACTTCGAAGGGCGGGGAAGCCGATTTCCAGGCGCTCGCCATTACCGACGATTCGATGGACCAGATCGCCAAGGCGATGGGCTGCCCGGTCGAGTCCCTGATGTTCGACCCCTATCCGGGTTAGCGCCGGTCAGATCTCCAGGTTGTCGATCAGCCGCGTGGCGCCCAGCCGCGCAGCCCCCAGCACCACCAACTGTTTCTCACCTGCCGTTGCAGACGCCAGGTCCTCGCGTCGCCGCACGCTGATGTAGTCGGGCTTCCAGCCCCCGGCGGCGAGCCTTTTCACAGACTCTTCCGCCAGCTTCGTAAACTCCACGTTTCCGCCGCGCACCGCGAGGGCAATGGTCGCAAGTTCGGCTTGTAGCTGCGGGGCCTTCGCCCGGTCAGGGATCGACAGGTAAGTGTTCCGCGAGCTCATCGCGAGGCCGTCGGCTTCCCGCACCGTTTCGCCTGCGATGACCGACACGGGCACATCCAATTGCCCAACCATGTTGCGGATCACCATGAGCTGCTGGTAGTCCTTCTTGCCGAAGACCGCGACTTCCGGCTGCACACAGTTGAAAAGCTTGAGCACTACCGTTGCAACGCCGTGGAAAAAGCGCGGACGGAACGCGCCTTCGAGGTCGTTGGCCATGGAGGGCGGCTCTACGATGTAGCTCTGCGGCTGGGGGTAGAGCACGCGCTCGTCGGGTGCGAACAGCAGGTCGACGCCTTCGGCTTCGAGCTTTTTGCAGTCATCCTGGAAGGTGCGCGGATAGCTGTCGAAATCCTCCGTCGGCGCGAATTGAAGCCGGTTCACGAAAATGCTGGCGGCGACGTGGGTGCGGTGCGTCCGCGCGAGCCTGAGCAGCGAGACATGCCCGGCATGGAGGTTGCCCATCGTCGGCACGAACGCCAGGCCCTTGAACGCCTTGCGGGCCGTCCTGAGGTCCTCGATGGACTTGACGACCTGCATCAGTAGATGTTTTCAGGACCGGGGAAAGTGCCGTCCTTCACAGCGGCTACGTAATTCACAACCGCGGCCGCGACGCCGTCGGCGCCTTGCAGGAAGTTGCGTGCGAATTTGGGCTTGCGCCCCGAAACGCCGAGCAGGTCGTGGAGCACCAGCACCTGGCCGGAACACTCGGGTCCCGCGCCGATGCCGATCGTCGGCACCTGGAGCGCCCCGGTCACTTCCTTTGCAACCGGTGCAGGCATTGCTTCGAGCACCACCATGCTTGCGCCGGCTTCGGCGAGCGCCTCGGCGTCAGCGACGATGCGTTTGGCCCCCGCGTCGTCCCGCCCCTGCACGCGAAAGCCGCCGAGCACGTTCACAAACTGTGGCACCAGCCCGACGTGCCCGCAGACGGGGATCCCTCGCTCTACAAGGAACCGGACCGTTGCGGCCATCGTTGCGCCGCCTTCGAGCTTCACCATCTGGGCGCCGGCGGCCATCAGCCGGGCAGAGCTGCGAAACGCCTGCTCCGGGCTTTCCTGGTAACTGCCGAACGGGAGGTCGCCGATGATGAAGGCCCGCTGCGCGCCGCGCACCACGCATTCGATGTGATAGGCCGTGTCCTCGATGCTCACGGCGAGCGTCGAGTCGCGGCCCTGGATCACCATGCCGAGGGAGTCGCCTATGAGGATCGTCTCGATGCCGGCCTCATCGAGCACGCGGGCAAAGCTCGCGTCGTACGCGGTAAGCATCGTGATCTTTTCGCGATCCGCATGCAGGCGCGCGATGTCGCGCAGGGTGAGTCGTGCCATGGCCGGTCCTTTGCCCTTCAGCCGCCGCTGTTGAAGAATTCCCGCCGGCTGCGCATCCCGGCGATCCGCTGCAGCAAGAGGTCCAGGTCCGCTTCGCGCTCGACAAAATTCATGTTTTCGGAGTTCACGATGAGGACCGGGGCATCAGTGTAGTGATAAAAAAAGCGCGTGTAGGTTTCCGCGAGAAGCGCGAGGTATTCCTCCGTGACCTGCCGCTCGAACGCCACCCCGCGCTTCCTGACGCGCTCCATGAGCGTATCCGGCTGGGCCTGCAGGTAGATCACCAGGTCCGGTTGCGGGGCCTGGGGTTTCAGCGTCTCGAAGATTCGGTCGTACAGGGCCAGTTCGTCGCCTGAGAGCGTGATTCGCGCGAAGAGCGGGTCCTTGTCGATGAGGAAATCGGCCACCGTCACGTGACTGAACATGTCGAGCTGCGCCAGCGGCTCGAGTTGCTTTGCGCGCTGGAACAGGAAAAAGAGCTGGGTGGGCAGGGCGAACCGGGCCATGTCTTCGTAGAAGCGGGGCAGGAACGGGTTGTCCATCGGCTGCTCGAGCATGAGCTCGGCCGACAGCCGCCCGCCGAGCTTGCGCGCAAGGCTCGTCTTGCCCGCGCCGATCGGGCCCTCGACCACGATGTACCGGAGCTTATCCACGAAAGATGAACCTTTCACAGGGCTGGTCTTCATGCTTCGCGAGGCACGCCACGGCCGGACCGCGACCCGGAATCGTTATGTCGGGGGCTATCTCGAGCAGCGGTTTCAGTACGAACGCGCGCTCGTGCATGCGCGGGTGGGGCAGCGTCAGGCGCTCTGTCTTGCGTTGTTCTTCACCATAGAGCAGCAGGTCGAGGTCCAGCGTCCGGGGCGCATCCTTGAAGCTGCGTTCCCGGCCGTGCCGTGACTCAAGGGCCTGCAGCTCGTCGAGCAGGCCGTCGGCCGACAGGCCCGTCTCGAGCCGGGCAACTGCGTTGACGAACGCCGGCTGGTCCGCGTAGCCGATCGGCGCCGAGTGCCAGAGGGATGACCTTGAAGTGAGTGCAGTATCCGGCAGCCGACCGAGTTCATCGAGGGCCCTCAGCACTTGGTCCTGCGGATCGGCCAGGTTCGCGCCAAGCCCCACGAAGGCGCTGACGGTCACGCCCGTCTCACGAGGACGGATCGGCAGCCGTGTCGGCGGTCGCGCCGGACGGGCTCTCGGAGGCCTTCTTGCGGCGCCGGCGCCGGCGCGGCTTGGGACCTGCGTCGGCCATGAGCATGGCCTTGCGCGTCTCCTCGTCGGCGCTCTGGAATGAGCGCCACCAGATTTCGAGTTCCTCGGGGACTTCGCCGCTGGCTGCGCGCAGGGCTAGAAAGTCATAGGCCATGCGAAACCGCGGTGACTCGAGCAGGCGGTAAGGCCGCTGGCCGGATCTCTGCTCGAAGCGCGGCTGCATGGTCCATACCTCCCGCATGGTGGCGGTGAGCTTGCGGGTGATGGCGAGCTTGTGGCATTGCGTTTCGAGCACTTCGTCCATGGCCGCTTCAAGGGCGAGCATCGGGCGCTCGCCTTTTTTCTCGCGCGCCTTGGATGCGGCGAGCACTTCGTGCCAGAGCAGGGCGGCGAACAGGAACGCCGGCGACACGGGCCGGTCGGTTTTCACGCGCTCGTCGGTTTGCGCAAGCGCAAGCGTCACGAACCGCTCGCCGAGCGGCTGGTCGAGGATCACGTCCAGGAGCGGCAACAAGCCTTCAGAGAGGCCTTCGTCCCGCAGGCGCCGCACACACGCGCTCGCATGGCCGGACATGAGCAGCTTGAGCATTTCGTCGAACAGCCGGGCAGGCGGCACGTTGCCGATCAAGGGCGCCATTTTCTTGATCGGCGCCCTCGAGCCCGATTCGATCGAAAGGCCAAGCTTCGCCGCCAGTCGCACGGCCCGCAGCATGCGCACGGGATCCTCGCGGTAGCGAACCGCCGGATCGCCGATCACGCGCATGGTGCGCTTCTTGAGGTCGGACAGCCCGTCGTGGTAATCGATGACTTCCTCGGTCGCCGGGTCGTAATACAACGCGTTTACCGAGAAGTCGCGACGTAGCGCATCCTCTTCCTGCGTCCCGAACACGTTGTCCCGCAGGACCCGGCCGTGCTCGTCCTTTTGCGCATCGGCGCTGTCCGCCGCGCGGAAGGTCGAAACCTCCACGGTGTCCTGGTTGAGGATCACGTGAACGATCCGGAAGCGCCGCCCGATGATGATCGCTCGCCGGAAAAGCGGCTTCACCTCTTCGGGGCGGGCATCGGTCGCCACGTCGTAGTCCTTGGGCGTGGCACCGAGGAGGAGATCGCGGACGGCGCCACCGACCACGTAGGCCGAAAAGCCGGCGTCATGCAGGACGCTGCACACCTTGAGGGCCGCTGGGCTGATGCGATTGCGCTCGATGGTGTGCTTGGCGCGCGGCACGCGCTTCGGGCCGGCAGCCTTGAGACCGAGCACCTTGCGGATGAACTTCTTGATCATGCCTCCTGATTTTATCTTAGTGAGATCACCGGCCAGCCTCGGCGGGCGGCCTCGGCGGCAAGCAGGTCGTCCGGATCGACCGCCACCGGTTGTTTTACCAGAGAAAGCAGGGGGAGGTCGTTTTGCGAGTCGCTGTAAAACGTGCTATCGGCGAACGCCTCGAGCGACCTTCCCAGCCCCGCGAGCCAGCCATGCAGTCTCACGATCTTGCCTTCCCGGAAGCAGGGGGTGCCGGACACGCGGCCGGTGAACGTGCGCCCGGCCCGCTCGGGCTCCGTGGCGATCAGGTGCGGAATCCCGAATTCACGCGCGATCGGTGCGGTGACGAAGCTGTTCGTGGCTGTAATCACGGCGCACAAGTCCTGCGCGTCCAGGTGCCGACGCACCAGCTCGAGGGCCGGGCCGCCGATCATGGGACGGATGCGCTCCTCCATGAATTCGGCGAGCCAGCCTTCGAGCTCCTCGGGGGTGTGGCGGGCCAGCGTCCCAAGCGCGAATTGGAGGTACGCATGGATGTCCAGGGTGCCGGCCTTGTACTGCTCGAAAAAGACATTGTTCTGCGCCTCGTATTCGTCGCGATCCAACACGCCCCGGTCGATCAGGAACTGGCCCCACTCGTAGTCGCTGTCCCCGGAGAGCAGCGTGTTGTCGAGGTCGAACAGCGCAAGGCGCGTTTCGCCGGAAACGGGTGACGGGGCTGGCTCGCGGCCCGTCATCCGAGGTCGGCCAGCGCTTCGCGCACCAGGGGCAGGGTCAGGGGGCGCTTCAACGAAAGGGAATAGTTGTCGAGGTGCGCAAGAACGGTCACGAGCGTGGGCAGATCGCGCCGTACATGGGTCAGCAGGTAGGCGACCGCGTCATCGGCGATGCGAAAGCCCCGACGGGCGGCTTCTTCCCGCAGGTACCGGCCTTTTTCCTCATCGGTCAAGGTGTGGACCTGGTAGACGAGGCCCCATGCGAGCCGGCTCTTGAGATCGTCCCTGAGACCGAGTTGCGCGGGCGGTGCCGAGCCCGCCGCGAGCAGCGTCCCTCGCTCATCACCCGTCGTCTCGCGAATGCGGTTGATGCGGTTGAAAAGCGCGATCTGTCCGGCTTCATCGAGTGAGTCCACGTCGTCTGCGAGGATGACGCGGTCGGGGTGCCGGGCCGCGCGTTGCGTGGAGTGCAGCAAGTGAGACCGGCCCGCACCGCGCTCGCCCCACACGTACACTACGGTTTCCGGCAACCGGGCTGCGGCCAGGTCCTGGAGCCTGGCGACCAGCTCGGCATTGCGGCCGGTCACGAATCCTCCGAAAGAAGGCTCAGGCGGCGGCGAGATCGGCAGCACGAGTTGCCGCGTGCTCACTTGGGCGGGCCTTCCGGGAGCGTGATTTTGGTTTCCCCATACAGCGGGCTCGCTACGTAGGCGCGGCCCATGCGCCGCATGCACACAAGGAGGATCGCGCTTGCCGGAAGCGCCAGCAACACGCCGAAGAACCCGAACACTTGCCCGAATGCGAGCAGCGCGAAGATAACGGCAACGGGGTGCAGGCCGATGCGTTTGCCTACGAGCAGCGGCGTGATGACCATGCCTTCGAGCACTTGCCCGATGCCGAACGCGAGCCAGACGAACAGGACGCCCGTGAACGAATCGAACTGGAGCAGGGCCGACACCGTGCCAAGCAGGAAGCCAATGAATGCGCCTACATAAGGAATGAAGACGAGCCCGCCGGTAATGATGCCGATGGGCAGCGCGAACTCGAGGCCCGCGCTCCAGAGCGCAAGCGAGTAGTAGCAGATCATCACGATGATCACGACCATCTGGCCGCGCAGGAATTCGGCCAACACCGCATCCACTTCGCGGGCGATGCCCTGCACCTGAGCAAGGCGGTGCCGCGGGATCATGCGGTCGATTCGATCGATGAGGTCGTTCCAGTCGCGCATCAGGTAAAAGAGCACCACCGGCACCAGCAGCAGCTTGATCGAGAAGCCGAGCAGGGCGAGCCCGCCGATCTGCAGCGATCCGAGGAGGCGCGGCATGAACCCCTGGTCGGACTGGAGGAACTGCGTGGTGAGCTGCTTCAACGTGTCGAGATCGAACTGGGCGGCGATGCCGAACCTCTCACGCAGCCAGGGCGCGAGGCGGTTATCCAGCCACGCGAGGAAATCCGGCAGGCGCTCGGACATCGCGACCGCTTCCTTGTAAAAGAGGGGCAGCACGAGCAGCAGCAGTGCAACGACCGCGATCAGGGTGAGGATGAGCACGAGCACAACTGCAAGGGTCCGTCCGACGTAACGCCCTTCGAGCCGGTTCACCAGGGGATTGAGCATGTACGCGAAGATTGCGCCGGCGAGGAACGGGGCGAGGATCGGCGAGAGCAGCCACACCAGCCATGCCGCGATAAGCGCAATGACGAGCCAGGCCACCATGCGCGGATTGGCGAAGCCGGTACCGGTCATTTGACGTAAAATCGAGAGGAAGAAACGCGAAAAACCCTATCCACTTACTTTAACACGCCGATATGGCGCCTCTTCACGCGTTTCCACGATGAGCAAAGGCCTTTCCTACCGCGATGCGGGTGTCGACATCGACGAGGGGGACGCGCTTGTCGAGGTCATCAAGCCCTTTGCCAAGCGCACGATGCGGCCCGAAGTCCTTGCGGGCATCGGCGGATTCGGCGCGCTCATGGAGCTGCCCAAGAAGTACCGCGAGCCGGTGCTCGTATCGGGCACGGATGGCGTGGGCACGAAGCTCAAGCTCGCCTTCTCGCTTTCCCGGCATGGGACGGTGGGGATAGACCTCGTCGCCATGAGCGTAAACGATGTCCTGGTCCAAGGCGCCGAGCCGCTGTTCTTCCTCGACTACTTCGCGTGCGGCAAGCTCGATAAGGCCATGGCGGCCGAAGTCATCAAGGGCATCGCGCGTGGGTGCGAATTCGCCGGCTGCGCACTGATTGGCGGCGAGACCGCCGAGATGCCCGGAATGTACCCCGCAGGCGAATACGACCTCGCCGGCTTTTGCGTGGGCGTGGTCGAAAAGGCAAAGATCATCACCGGCCGGACGATCGCTGCCGGAGATGTAGTGCTTGGCCTTGAGTCGAGCGGCTTGCATTCCAACGGTTTTTCCCTGGTGCGCAAAATCATCGAGCGCTCGAAGCCCGACCTCGACGCCGATTTCCATGGCCGGCCGTTGTCGGACGTCCTCATGGAACCGACGCGCATCTATGTGAAGCCGGTGCTTGCGCTCATGCAGGCGCTCGACGTGAAGGGCCTCGCGCATATCACGGGCGGCGGAATCACCGGCAACGTGCCGCGCGTGCTTCCCCAAGGCACGCGCGCCCTGATCGACTCGAAAGCCTGGCCCATGCCGCCGCTCTTCGAGTGGCTCAAGCGTGAAGGCGGCGTCGCCTCCGATGAGATGCACCGGGTGTTCAACTGCGGGATCGGCATGGTGATCGTCGTCGCACCGCAAGACGCCGCGGCCGCAACGAAGCTCCTATCGGACGCAGGCGAGACGGTGAGGACGATAGGACGGATCGAGAGCCACGCGGGCGAGCCCGAAGCGCTCGTCCGCTAGGGCGTGCCTTTGCGGGACAGGTAGATCCCGGCAAGGATCACAATGCCGCCAGCGATCTGCAGGGCAACCAGCGGCTCGCCAAGCAGGATCCACGCAAAGACGCCGGCCATCACCGGCTGCAGCAGCAAGCTCACCGAAGAAAAGGCCGCTGGCAGCTTCGCAAGCGAAAAAGCAATCAGTCCCTGGCCGGCGGCGTGCGAGATCAACGCGATTCCAACAAGCTTGAGCCAGCCGATGCCCGTGTCCGGCAGCATCTGCTCGCCAGAGAGCAGGGCGAACGGCAGCAGGATAACGGCGGTGAGCGTCGTCGTGACCGCCATCAGGTGAAGCGTCCCCGCACCGGCATCCCGCAGGTTTTTGACCGTGAGCAGATACCAGGCGTAGAAAATCGCAGTGAGCACGCCGAAAGCGTCACCGGTGAGCGCCGTCGAGGAAAATGCCGCGCTCGTGCTCACGAGCATGCCGACCCCGGCCAGGGCGGTGACTAATCCGACGAGGAAGAGGCGGCTGGGGCGCTGGTCGAACAACAGCCAGGTCGCAAGCGTCACGAAAAGGGCCGCAAGGTTGGCCAGCAACGTCGAGTTGGCCACCGAAGTGAGCTTCACCGAGAAATGCCAGAAGCCGAGATCGCCTGCGAAAGCAATCCCGGCCAGGAGGAGCATCCATCGCGACACTCGTGGCGTTGCGCGAGCGCTTTCGCCGGGCGACTCGCGCCCCAGGAAGGCGTAAAGCGCCCACAATGCAGGCACCGCAAGCGCGACGCGCCAGAACGCCGTCGCGGTCGGGCCGGTTTCGGACACGCGAACAAAAATAGGCGAGAGCGCGATGCACACTGCGCCCACTAAAAGCGCTGCAAATGCAAGCTGCGGCGTGCCGCTTCGTCCGAACGTCGCTGCTTTGTTCACGAATCGATCTTCAAGCACCGCATGTGCGAATTATCGCAGCGCCGCCGCACAGGCCGGGTGGTAAAATTTTTTGCCTCCCATGAAGACTCCCCGCTTCGTCCATCTCCGGCTTCACAGCGAATATTCGGTCACGGACGGGATCGTCCGCATCGATGAAGCGGTCGGCCATGCAGCGGCCGACGCAATGCCCGCGCTGGCCCTGACCGACTCCGGCAACCTTTTCGGGATGGTCAAGTTCTACAAGGCGGCCCGCCAGGCGGGAATCAAGCCCGTGATCGGCGCCGACTGCTGGGTGCAGAACGCGGCGGACCGCGACAAGCCTTCCCGCATCCTGCTGCTCGCATCTTCACGCCCAGGCTATCTTCGCTTATGCGAGTTGCTGTCCCGTGCGTGGCTGGGCAACCAGTACCGCTCGCGTGCCGAAATCGACAAGTCATGGCTTGCCGAGGGCGGAACCGAGGGACTCATCGCCCTTTCGGGTGCGGCCGGAGGTGAGATAGGCCTGGCACTCGCCTCCGATAACCTCGTTGCGGCCGAGAACCTGGCAAAGGAGTGGGCGGCGCTGTTTCCGGGTCGCTTCTACCTGGAACTCCAGCGCGCGGGCTTCCCGCAAACCGAGACGCTCGTCGCACGCACGGTCAAGCTTGCGACCAAACTGAAGCTGCCGGTGGTTGCTACGCACCCCGTGCAGTTCGTCGCGCCGGACGATTTCAAGGCGCACGAGGCGCGCGTCTGCATCTCGCAGGGCTACGTCCTCGGCGACCAGCGGCGCCCGAAGCAGTTCACGCCCGACCAGTACTTCAAGACGCAGGAAGAAATGGCGGCGCTCTTTGCCGACATCCCGCAGTCGCTCGAGAACTCCATCCAGATCGCGCGGCGCTGCAGCCTGTCGATCGAGCTTGGCAAGTCGAAGCTGCCGCTCTTCCCGACACCGGACGGCGTGACGATCGATGCGTACCTGCACCGGTTGTCCGAGGAAGGCCTGTCCGCGCGCCTCGAGCGCCTGTACCCGGAAGCCCCCGTGCGGGCCGAAAACGCGCAGCGCTACGCGGACCGCCTCGAATTCGAGATCAAGACGATCATCCAGATGGGCTTTGCCGGCTACTTTCTCATCGTTGCTGATTTCATCAACTGGGCGAAGAAAAATGGCGTGCCGGTTGGGCCGGGCCGTGGGTCGGGCGCGGGGTCGCTCGTGGCTTATTCGCTCGGCATCACCGATCTCGATCCGCTGCGCTACGACTTGCTCTTCGAGCGCTTCCTGAATCCCGAGCGCGTGTCGATGCCCGACTTCGACATCGACTTCTGCCAGGACGGGCGCGATCGCGTGATCGGCTACGTTCGCGACAAGTACGGGGCGGCGAGCGTGTCCCAGATCGCGACGTTCGGCACGATGGCCGCGCGCGCGGTCATACGCGATTGCGGGCGCGTGCTCGACTTGGGCTATAACTTCTGCGACCAGATCGCCAAGCTGATCCCTTTCCAGCCGGGCAAGACGATCACGCTCGCCATGGCGCGCGAGATGGAGCCGCTGCTCGCCGAACGCGAGCAGAACGAGGACGAGGTTCGCCAGCTGCTCGAGCTCGGCGGGAAGCTCGAAGGCCTCACCCGCAACGTCGGCATGCACGCGGGCGGTGTGCTGATCGCGCCCGGAAAGCTCACCGATTTTTGCCCGCTGTATGCGGCCGAAGGTACCGAGAACGTCATCTCGCAGCTAGACAAGGACGACGTGGAAGCGGTAGGACTTGTCAAGTTCGACTTCCTCGGCCTCACCACCCTGACCGTGCTCGACTGGGCCGTGCGGTACGTGAAGCTGCTCGGGCATGCGGACTTCGACCTCGACACGCTGCCGCTGGACGACAAGGCCAGCTACCAGCTGCTGTCCTCCGGCAATACCACCGCCGTCTTCCAGCTGGAATCCAGCGGAATGCGCGACATGATCCGCAAGGCGAGGCCCGACCGGTTCGAGGACATCATCGCGCTGGTGGCGCTGTACCGTCCGGGTCCGATGGACCTGATCCCGGACTTCATCGAGAGAAAGCATGGGCGCCAGCGAGTCGAGTATCCTGACGAGCGCTTGGTGCCGATCCTGTCGCCGACGTACGGGATCATGGTGTACCAGGAACAGGTCATGCAGATCGCGCAGGTGATCGGCGGGTACTCCCTTGGCAGCGCGGACCTGCTTCGCCGTGCGATGGGCAAGAAGAAGCAGGAGGAGATGGACGCGCAGCGCGAGGACTTCGTCACGGGCGCCGAGAAGAACGGCCTCACGCGCAACAAGGCCAGCCAGCTCTTCGATCTCATGGAGAAGTTCGCCGGCTACGGTTTCAACAAGTCGCACGCCGCGGCGTACGCGCTGGTCGCGTACCACACCGCTTACATGAAGACGCACCACGCGTCGGCTTTCATGGCGGCCAACTTCTCCGCGGTGATGGATGACACCGACAAGGTGAAGTCCTTGCACAAGGACAGCCTCGCCAACGGGCTGGTCGTGCTGCCGCCGGACGTGAATACCTCGGACTACCGATTCACGCCGGTGGATACAAAGACCATCCGATACGGGCTGGGTGGCATTCGCGGAACCGGGCGCTCCGCGGTCGAGGCCATCGTCGCTTCCCGCGCAACCGACGGGCCGTTCACCGGCCTGTTCGATTTTTGCCGCAGGATCGACAAGCGGGTCGTCAACCGCCGCGCAATCGAGGCGATGGTCCGGGCGGGCGCCTTCGATTCGATCGAGGCCAGCCGGGCGAGCCTGCTTGCTTCGGTCGGCCTCGCGATGGAGGCCGCGGAGCAGGACGAGAGGCAGGCTTCGCAGGAGAGCCTTTTCGGCGACCCGTCCGAATCGCGCAGCGCCGCCTTCCGGCTGGTCGAGACGCGTGCATGGGATATGAAGCAGCGATTGATCGAGGAGAAAGTGGCGCTCGGCTTCACGCTCTCCGGGCATCTGTTCAACGCGTACGCGCATGACCTGCAGGGCTTCACCCACACGGCGCTTTCGAAAGTCGCGCCTACCCAAGGCACGGTCTGGCTGGCGGGCGTCATTTCGTCGGTGCGCGTGATGATGACCCGGCGCGGAAAGATGGTCGTGCTCATGTTGGACGACGGCACCGCGCAGGTTGAAGTCACCGTGTTCAACGAACTCTTCGACAAGCATCGCGAAAAGTTAAAGGAAGATGCGCTCGTGGTGGCCGTCTGCAAGGTGCAGGTGCCGCGGGACGAGTCGTTCGGCGGCTTGCGCGTCTCGGCCGAGGACCTGCTCGACCTGCAGGCGCTGCGCAGCCGGTACGCGCAAAAGCTTCGCCTGGACATCAATGGCCGGGCGGATGCGAAGCGGTTGAAGGAATGCCTCGCGCCCTTCAAGACCAACGGCGCGGGCGGTGGGTGCCCGGTCGTCGTGCACTACCACAACGGCGTGGCAGAAGTGGACGTGGCCTTGAGCGCGGACTGGCGCGTGCGGCCCGATGACCAGTTGCTCGACCGGCTCGGCGAATGGCTTTCGCCCGCGGGCGTTCGGGTGGTCTATGGTTTTGGCGCGGCGGCGGAAATTGCCTGATTTGGAAAAGTATTTGCCCTGACAGCCGCTCGGCTATTCAATCCAGGGAAATGAAAGTTAAACTTTGTCTAGCGGCCGCTTCCCGGCCGTTGATTCAGGAGAAGCGATGAAGCTCGCAGTATTCGAAGGCCACCGTGTCGGCGTGATCGAGGGCGACCATCTCTTCGATGTCACCGACGCGGTGGAGGGCGCGGGTCCGGCCTGGCCGCCGGTGTACATGAACCGGCTGATCGCCAACTGGGAGACGGCGGGTCCCGCGATCGCAGAGAAGCGGCGCACGGCCAGGGGCATCGCGCTTTCATCGGTCAAGCTGCTTCCGCCCAACCCGTGCCCCGTCCACGTGATCGCCGCGCCCGCCAACTATCGAAAGCATATCGGTGAGATCGGCGCGCGCTCCGTGAGCAAGGGCCGTACGGCCGAGCAGCAGGGCTTTTTCATGAAGGCCACTGCGTCGCTTGTCGGGGCGGGCGGCGCCATCGAACTCCCGAAAGGCTCGACGCGGCGTTTCGATCACGAATCGGAGCTCGCGGTGATCATCGGGCGCCGCGCACGCAATGTGCCGCGCTCCGAAGCGATGAGCTACGTCTTCGGCTACAGCTGCCTCATCGACGTCACGATGCGAATCGAGCCGGGCGTGGCGGAGGAGGAGCGCGTCACGCGCAAGTCCTTCGAGACCTTTACGCCGCTGGGCCCGTGGATCGTGACCGCCGACGAAATCCCCGACCCCCATGCCCTGCGTAACCGGCTGTGGGTAAACGGTGAACCCCGCCAGGATGCGAATACGCGCGACATGATCGTGAACATCCCCGCGCTGATCGAGCTCATCTCCTCGGTCATGACGCTGAACCCGGGCGACGTGATCGCAAGCGGGACGCCGGAGGGCGTCGGCCCGATCGCGCCCGGGGACAGGATCCGCATCAGCATCGAATCCGTGGGCGAAATGACGCTGCCCGTGGTCGAGGCGGCCGGGTTCTCCCCGCGACGCTTCTAATCCCCGCCTTTCTTTACTCACGATGGCAACGCCGCATACGCCGGTTCTCGTAGTCGGCGCGGGGCCGGTCGGGCTTGCCCTCGCGGGCGACCTCGGTTGGCGCGGCGTCGACTGCACGCTGATCGAGGCGGGCGACGGCGGGATCTACCAAGCCAAGATGGACATGGTCGGCATCCGGACGATGGAGTACTGCCGCCGCTGGGGCATCGTGCCGTGGGTCGAGCAGGGCGGCTACAACCGCGACTACCCGCAGGACTGCGTGTGGGTAACGAGCCTCACGGGATGGGAACTCGGGCGGGAGCATTTTCCCAGGCCGAACGAAGAGCGGCCGCCTGAAGAAAGCCCGCAGAAGCGCGAACGCTGCCCGCAGAATTTTTTCGATCCGGTGCTCGCGCGGTTCGTGCGGCAGTACCCGCATGTGACTTTGCGCTATGGCACCACGCTCGAGCGATTCGAAGAGAAACCCGACCGCGTGGTCGCCACCATCAGAAACGCTTCCACCGGGACCGAAGAAACGATCGAAGCGGCGTACCTGGTCGGATGCGATGGCGGCTCGAGCACCGTGCGTCAGGGACTGGGCATCGGGATGGAAGGCACGCCGACGCTGACCTACACGACCAACGTCATCTTTCGCTGCGACGGCCTGGAAAAGCTTCACGACAAGGCGCCTGCGTACCGCTTCATCTTCATCGGACCGGAGGGCACCTGGGCGACGCTGGTGGCCATCAACGGCCGGGACCAATGGCGTTTTTCGCTCGTGGGCGACGCGCAAAAGCGCGCCGTGCCAGAGGAGGAATTGCGGCGCGCGATCGTGCGGTCGATGGGCCGCGAATTCGATTTCGAGATCCTCTCCGTTCTCCCTTGGGTGCGTCGGCAACTGGTCGCGGAGCACTATGGCACCAAGCGCGTCTTCATCGCAGGCGATGCGGCGCACCTGACTTCGCCCACCGGCGGATTCGGCATGAACACCGGCATCCAGGACTCCGTGGACCTTGCATGGAAGCTGGAAGGCGTCCTGCGCGGGTGGGGCGGAGAAAAGCTGCTGGCGTCCTATGAGCTCGAGCGAAAGCCGGTCGGCATCAGGAATGTCTCCGAGGCCACCGGCAACCTCAAGCGCATGCTGTCGCCCCGCGTGAAGTCGGTGCCGCCCGAGATGTTCGGCCAAGGCCCCCAAGCCGAAAAGGCGCGCCGCGAATTCGGGCAGGCCTACACCGAGATGATGCGCCGGGAGTGGTTCTCGAACGGGATCCACCTCGGCTACATGTACGAGGGCTCGCCGGTCATTGTGCCGGACGGCACGCCGCAGCCGCCCGACGAGGTGACTTCCTATCGGCAAACTGCGCGCCCGGGGTCGCGCGCACCACACGTATGGCTTTCCGAGGGAGAGTCGACGCTCGACCTGTTCGGCCGCGCCTTCGTTTTGCTGCGGCTCGGCGCCGGGTCGCCGCCGGTTGAAAAATTCGAGGCGGCCGCGGCTTTGCGACGGGTCCCTTTGCGAGTCGTCGACATCGTCAACGACAAGGCGGAAATGCTTTATGAAAGGCGGCTTGTGCTCGTGCGGCCCGACGGGCAGGTTTGCTGGCGCGCCGATGCCGAGCCCGCTAACGCGCTTGGCGTAATCGACACTGTCCGCGGTGCAGCTTAGGAGCGCTCCAACCCAGAACGAAGCAATGTGCGTTTGCGTACAGATGTGCGTGCTGGCCCGGGCGCAATCCACGACACTTAAACGCGACGGCACCGCTTCACCGCCGACACGCTGAAGGACGGCGACTACAGGCGTATATGGGCTCGTCCGCCGTGCGGTGTGCCGGTTGTCCCACAGATGCGGCGGCCAGTCGTCGCTAGAGTGGGGCCATGAAAGCACATCGCGCCCTTCCCGCACTTTTCCTGACCCTGTTCGCAGTTGCGGCGTCTGCCCAGACCATCTACAAGCAGGTCGATGAGGACGGGCGCGTGTCGTTTACGGACCAGCCGCGTGCCGAGGCCCGAACCCTCACCAGTTATCAGCTCGGTCAGGGAGCCAGGCACGACGCGGTGGTCGATTCCGATAGCGAAGCGCTTGGCGAAATCCTCCGTGGAAGGGGACTACCGCCTGAGGTCATGCCTACGCGCCCGTTTGAGGGTCGCTACGAGACAAGGGGTCGAACGCCAAGAGCGCAGGAGCAGGACCGGAATGTCGCTGATGTCGCTTACCGCCCCGCGGGCGAGGGTACTGATTTCGAAAACACAAATGTTACCGGCTCGCCAGTTGCAGCGCCGGCGCGCACCCGGGGCGGCTGGGGAGAAGTCGAAAGGGCCGTGGCGAATTACGCGCCGTTGAATTCCCTGCTGGCCGCGCAGGTTGATGCCAACGAAGCGGCCCGGCGTGCGTCCCAAGCCAAATCAAAGGTCGCCAGCACGCCGGTGCTCGTCGTGCAGCCGGCACCCCCTGCGCCCGATCGCCTCACTCGCCAGGGAAACCTCGAGTTCATGTACGCCCTGTGGATCCTCACCTTTATCCTTCTCGGGGGCGGCCTGCTGTATTTCGGCTGGCGGGTGCTCGAACTGGTCCTCGGGAGCGCATTCCCGGATTGGCATATCGGGGCCCGCTGAGTCGCAATGATTACTCGCTAAAGTTGCGCGCCGAACAGGGCGGCTGCCTGCTCTTTCGCCCTTTGTGACCAGGGGCGCTGCCTCCAGGCTTCCAGCGTCACGCGCTTCGAGCGGCTGATGTCCTGCAAAAAGATGGCCGTCTGCTCCGCTGCGAAATCGGCATCGTAAATGTTGAGGTTCGCCTCGTCGTTCAGCCTGAAAGACCGGTTGTCGAAATTCGTGGAGCCCACCGACACCAGCGACGCGTCCACAATCATGACCTTGCAGTGGTACATGGTGGGCTGGTACTCGTACAGATCCGCGCCGGCTTCGAGGAGAGGTCCCCACACCGCACGCGAGGCCGCGCCGACGATCTGAGTGTCAGTGTGTGGGCCCGGCATAATGATGCGAACCTTGACGCCGCGCCGAATGGCTTCCACCAGGGCGCGTAGCGTGAGGTCGTCCGGGACGAAGTAGGCGCTCGACAGGTCGATCGAACGGGAAGCCGCGGTAATCGCCATGAGGTACATGAGCTGCATGCTTTCCGCGCCGCCTTCCGGCGAACTGCTGAACATCTGCGCCGCGCCCTTGCCCGCCGGCGGGATGGCGGGGAAGTAATCGGGTCCATGCAGGACCGCGCCGGTGACCTTCATCCAGTTGTCGAGGAACACTGCCTGCATCTGCGCAACCACGGGCCCTTCGACTTTGAAATGGGTATCCCGCCAGTGTTGTGGATCCTGCCCGTCTCCACTCCATAAGTCCGAGATGCCTACTCCCCCGGTAAAGCCTACTGCGCCATCCACCACGAGCGTCTTGCGGTGCGTCCGATTGTTCAGCCTGGCCAGGTTGTACCAGTGCGGTTGGTGATAGCGCCTGACCTCCACGCCTGCCTTGCGCATCTGCTCCATCAGCCCGGCGTCCATCTTGCTGCTTCCCACCCAGTCGAGCAGCACCTGCACCTTGACTCCCGCTTGCGCGCGTTCAACGAGCGCGTCGGCGAACTGCTTGCCGACGCGCCCGGACCAGTAGATGTAACTCTCGAAGTTGATCGTTTTGCGTGCGCTGCCGATGGCGCCGAGCATCGCGGGGAAAATCCGGTCCCCGTTCAGGAGGACCTCGAAGCGATTTCCCTCAACGATCGCCGGGCCGAGCAACACACCCATGGCCCGCGGAAAATCCGGATCGGTAAGCGCGTAAAGGCGCTCGATCCTGCGCCCGACCTTTTTTTCGCCGGTGGTGAAATTCAGGAACAGTACGACCGCCGCGAGGGTCGCGGCGAAAGTAAGGAGGATGACCGGGACCAGCCCGCGCTTGTTCATTCGACAGGGGCCTGAGCTCGAGGCCGTGATTCTTGTGGCGCGATTATTGTCGGCCGCAAAGCGCATCTCGGTACGCTGGCGTACTGAAGCGCTTCATGTGCCGGAGGGAGGATTGGTCTTCTAGAACCATAAAAGGAGATCCACCAATGAAAACAACTCGCACGGACGACAATGACGCAAACCGCGACCCGATCTCGGGTGCGCCAGGGTCCCATCCCGTTGGAACAGGCATCGGCGCAGCCGCAGGCGGCATGGCGGCGGGCGCGGCGGCCGGTACGGTGGCGGGCCCGCTCGGCACGTTGGTAGGCGCAGCGGCCGGGGCAATCGTCGGCGGGCTTGCAGGCAAAGCCGTCGGCGAAATGGTCGACCCGACCGTAGAGTCGGCTTACTGGGAAGACAATTATTCCAAGGAGCCGTACTACCAGTCGGGCTACACGTACGACGACTACTCGCCCGCCTATCGCACTGGGTATCTCGGACGCTCGCAGTTCAAGGGACGCAGTTACGACGACGTCGAGCGCGATCTCGAGTCGGAGTACAACCGCTCGAAAGGGTCATCGCGCCTGGGCTGGGACCATGCCAAGTCGGCCACCCGCGCAGCGTGGGATCGCGTCGAGCGCGCCATTCCCGGCGACTCGGACGGCGACGGCAAGTAGTCCGCAGTAAGAAGCAGTACCCCCATCGGGCGAGGCGATTCGTCGCCCGCCCGATGGTTCAGGCCAGGCGATACTTCCTGTAGTACCCCATCACCTTCGGTACATAGGCAACGGTTTGCGGAAAGGGCGGGATCTTCCGGCCGTGCTTGATGACTGCGCCCTCCCCTGCGTTATAGGCGGCTAGGGACAAGTGGATGTTGTTATTGAACATCCGCATGAGGTCGCCCAGGTACCGCGCGCCCCCCATGATGTTCTGCGACGGGTCGAGCCGGTTACCTACGCCGTAACGCGCCGCGGTATCCGGCATCAGCTGCATGAGTCCCACGGCCCCAGTCGCAGACAGCGCGTAAGGATTGAACGCCGACTCCGCTGAGATCACCGCGCGGATGAGCGCGGCCGGTACGTTGGTCGCCCGGGCGGCCGCCTCGATGTGCGAGGCGTAACGCGAAGGATCGGACTCGACATAGGACCGCGCCAAAGTGAGCGGCGGAACGTCGTCGCGCTTCATGGCGGTTGGGCGGGCAACCACCGGAGCCGGCACGGACACCGCACGAGGCGCCACTTCGATCTCCCTCATCACCGCAACGCGGTAGCCGGGACTGCCGATCACGGCCGCGTACTGGGAGGTGGCCTTGGCGTTGATCGAATGGATCGCACCGCCAAACCCAAACGTGCACAGTGCCGCGAGCAGCACCGAAAGGACGACTTTCTGATTCAAGACCTTCTCCTGGTTTTCCCGTCCGTGGACGGGCGTGGCTTTACGCCACCCGGGTTGGTCTCCCCTTTTTGCTGCGTGCTACGCGGCTAATGCGCGCGGCGTGCTTTCGGCGGCGACACAGGCGCGCACCACATCGCCCGTTACCGTTTCATGCTCGAGCAGTTCGGCCGTCAGGAGCTCGAGTGCGCCCCGGTGCTCGACCAGCAACTCGTTACAGCGGATCTCCACATCCTTGGTGATCTCACGCGCTTCGACAATCGCCTCGGCGTGGATTCCATGGCGCTCCTGGTCAGGGAGCCCCGCATAGCTGAAAGGTCCGATCTGACGGGAGAAACCGAACTCCGTCACCATCCTGAAAGCCATTCTCGAAACGTGCTCGAGATCGTTCGCCGCACCCGTGGAGCCGGTCTTGAGCACGAGCGCTTCGGCGCCGCGTCCAGCAAGCAGCATCGTCATGCGCGCACGCACCGCCGGCTCGCTTTGCAGCGTCGCGTCCTGTTCCTGCGTGACCCAGGTCACGCCCAGCGCCTGCCCGCGCTTGAGGATGCTGACTTTCTCGATGACGCCGAGCCCCAGCACGGACGCGATGACTGCGTGGCCGGCCTCGTGCACTGCAATGCGCTCGCGCTCTTCTGCGCCGAGTGCGCTCTGGCCGGGGCTGCTCGGGCCGCCCATGAGGGTCTGCTCGAGGGTGCGCTGGAGGTGGACTTGCGTAACCGCGGGGGCGTCTTCCTTCGCGGCCAGCAGCGCGGCGGAGTTCACTGCATTGGCGATCGAGGCCGGGGACAGGCCTGCGGACAGGCGGGCAAGCTGGCGGAAATCGGCATCGCCCGCCATGCGCAAGGAATTCGCATACATCTGGAACAGCGCCTGGCGCTCATCGACGTCCGGCAGGCCGAGGTGGCAGGTGCGGTTGAAGCGGCCGGGACGGATCAGCGCAGGATCGAGGCTGGCTACGTTGTTGGTGGCGCCCAGCACCACGATGCCCGAGCCCGACTTGAATCCATCGAGCTCGACCAGGAGCGCGTTGATGATGCGGTTGTTTTCCGTCTCGGCGCCCGAGCTGCCGCCTGAGCGGCGACCGAGACCGTCGATCTCGTCGATGAAGATCACGCACGGGGCCTGCTTTCTCGCCAGTTCGAAGAGCTTCTTTACGCGCCGCACGCCGACGCCGAGGAACATGTCGCTGAAGTCGCTGCCGGAAAGCGCGATGAACGACACGCCGGCTTCGCCCGCGACTGCGCGCGCGAGAAGCGTCTTGCCTGCGCCGAAATGGCCTTCGAGGATCACGCCTTTCGGCGCCTTCGCGCCAAGCTCTGCGAATTTCTGGGGACGCTTGAGATAGGCGACGATGTCCTGCAACGCCTCCTTGGCTTCCTCGACGCCGATCACGTCCTTGAAGCGCGTGTCGGGCTTGTCCGCGGTCTTGAACAGGCCGCCCATGCCGCGCATCGGGTTCATTTGCAGGATCAGGAAGAGGATCAGCAACGGCCCGAGCAGCGTAAGCAGCACCGGGCTGAGGCTGCGTCCCAGCACGGTAAGCGGCGGGGCAGGCGGCTGGATATTGCCGAGCGAAAACACCGCTGGTGCCGCCGAGGTCAGCCTTTCCTTAAGCGCCTCTGCCACCAGCGCGCGATGGGTTTCAGTGCGCACGTAGTAGCGCTTGCCATCCTCGAGCGAGACGAGGGCGTATTCCGTAGCAAGGCCCACGCTGCGCGCCTTGCCGGATTTGACATCGTTGGCGAGCGCCGAAAAATCGCGCTCGGTGACGAAGTAGGAAGCCGATTCGGTCTCCATCGCCGCGGCGACGGTGCTGCGGCCGGGCTCATCGGCGGTGACCGACATCCACACCAGGATCATTGCGAGGACGATTCCGAGGGTGGCGCCGGCCGTCTTCATTAGCTTTTTGTTGCTGAACAGGGATTTCAACAAAGCTTTTTCCTCTTGCGCCTTGGGTAGGCGAATCGCGTTATCAGGTGAATTCGGCGAATCGGATGTGAGGCCGGCGTTGCCTGGCTTCTACAAGAGGTGTCCGGGTTGGGTTCCGGGCCGCCTTACGCGGAATTCCTTTAGCGGCCGCGGCTCAGGCGACAACCGGGGGCGATATTAAACTCTGTGCCCGCGTCAGACAAGGATTACGCTGTAACGGCTTGTTGTCCTACACGAATAGTAGGCAAAACACCGACAAAACCAAGGGAAAAGTAGGAAGGCGCCCGGGGGAGCGACGTCGTCGCGGACCGTCGCCTGGCACCTTCAGAGACAGGATTACTTCAGGTTAAAGACAGTTGCTGCCGGAGGCGGTTCAAGAACTGCGGCGGGCAATCGCGACCACCGAGTTAGGTAACGGCTTCGACTGAGGCTTGGCCGCTTCTGCAGCGGCCCGTTGCTCGCGCATGATCTGCTTGAACCGCTTCTTCAGGTCCGTATTGAACGACGGCGTGTACTGAAACCCCTTATCCGTGATCCTGAGCATGGCGCACCCCTGTTTTCCTTGAGACGGCGATCTGCTTGTCGCCATCGACGAGCGCATGGTGCCCGCGAGTTGGGTGCGCTTCCGTACGCTACTTAACACTGACCGGAGGGCTTATCCAGTCGTCTTATGTTGTTTAACGAACAAAGGCAGGTCGGCCAAAAGGCGCATACTCAGCTTCATAACTCTAAACAGACCCTTAACGAGGCGGCCATGGTCAGAAGAGCACTCACGTTTGCCGCGATTTGCGCAGCCTTTTCCGCAGTCGCCCAACAACCGCCCACCGGCGGCGGCCAGATCCAGCAAATCCCGCCGAGCCCGGGGCTGCAAAAGTCGATCCCCGACATCCGCATCGAGCGCGGCGGTGCGCCGTCTGCGCCGATCGCCGATATGGTGCGCGTCAAGGTCGATGCGGTCCGGGTAACCGGCCAGTCCATCTATCCCGAAGCGCAGCTTCTTGCCGCTGCCGACTTCAGGCCCGGCGAGCTGGGCCTCGCCGATTTGCGCGCGATGGCGCAGAAAATCGCGGACTTCTACCACCGCAATGGCTACTTCGTCGCCCAAGCCTATCTTCCTGCGCAGGACATCCAGAACGGCACGGTGACGATCGCCGTGATCGAAGGCCAGTACGGCAGCGTGCTGTTGCGCAATTCGAGCAACCTTTCGGACAATGTTGCGAATAACCTGCTGGGCGGCCTCAACCGCGGCGAGGCGATCGCGATCGACCCGCTCGAAAGGCGCCTGCTGCTTCTGTCCGACCTTCCCGGTGTAGTGGTCAAGTCGACGCTCGTGCCCGGCGCGTCCGTAGGCGCATCCGATCTCGTCGTCGATGTGGCGCCCGGACGGCGCGTGACCGGCAGCGTCGAAGCGGACAACGCGGGCAACCGGTACACGGGCGAGTTCCGCGTCGGCGGAACGGTAAACATCAACGAACTCATCGGCCAGGGCGACGTGCTCTCGTTTCGCGGTTTGGCGGCACGCGGCCTGAATTATGGCCGCCTCTCTTATGAACTGCAGGTCGGCCAGGGGCGGGCAGGGGTGGCCTACACCGCGCTCGACTATCGCCTGGGGCGTGAATTCGCCCCGCTGCGCGCGCATGGCGATGCGCAGATCGCAAGCGTATACGGCAGCTATCCAATCATCCGCTCGCGCAACACGAACCTGTACGCGCTCGTCGGATTCGACGCGAAGACCTTCCAGGACAAGGTCGACTCGACCGGCGCGGTAACCGACCGCAAAGCGAACGTGCTGCTCGGGAGCCTTTACGGGGATCATCGTGACGCGTTGTGGGGCGGCGGGTTCACCAGCTATTCGGTGAGCCTGAGCTCCGGGGTGCTCGACATCGAGACGCCGGCGGCACAGGCGATCGATGCGGTGACGGCGCGGACCAACGGCAGTTACAACAAGCTGGGCTTCCACCTATTGCGCCTGCAGAACCTTGGCGGACCTTTTTCGCTCTACGGCTCGATCCGCGGACAATTTGCATCCAAGAACCTGGACATCTCGGAAAAAATGGAGCTGGGCGGCGCTTATGCCGTGCGTGCTTATCCCGAAGGGGAGGCGTACGCCGACCAGGGTTATGTAGCGACCGCCGAAGCGCGCATGCTGCTGCCGAAGTTTTCGCCTGTCACCACGGGGCAGATGCACCTCATCGGCTTCGTCGACACGGGCACGGTGACCATCAACAAGAACCCGTGGGTCGCGGGACAGAACAGCCGGACCCTGAGCGCCGCCGGGGTGGGCTTCACCTGGGCCGACTACAACAATTTCGCGCTGAAGGCCTACTGGGCGCACAAGCTCGGAAACGCTGTAGCCATATCCGCGCCCGACGCCAAGAGCCGCTTCTGGATCCAGGCAGTCAAGTACTTCTGAGCGCCATCGATTCGAATCACACCCTCACCACGGACACGCCATGAACCGAATCACGAGCAACGAAAGTTCGCAGTCGAATAAACCCGGCTTCGTCCTGCGTATCATCGCGGGTTCGCTCATGCTTGCCTTCGGCTCCAGCGCTTTTGCGCTTCCGACCGGGGGAGCGGTTTCCGCGGGGGCCGCGACTATCGCCGTCACGCCCGGCAAGACGACCATTACGCAGACGACGCAGAACGCTGCGATCAACTGGCAGGGCTTCAGCATCGGGCGTACAGAGGCGGTCCAGTTCGTGCAGCCGAGCACCAGTTCCGTGGCGCTCAACCGGGTGCTCGGCCCGGACCCTTCGAGCATCCTTGGCAGCCTGTCGGCCAACGGGCAGGTATTCCTCATTAACCCGAACGGCATCCTGTTCGGGCAAGGCGCGCAGGTGAACGTGGGCGGGCTCGTCGCGTCCACGCGCGGCATCACCGATGCCGACTTCATGGCGGGCCGGTATCGATTTTCCGGTAGCGGTGGCGGCTCCGTCGTGAACCAGGGAACCATCAATGCAGACGGCGGCTTTGTCGCCTTGCTCGGCGCTACTGTCAGCAACCAAGGGACGATCTCCGCTCGCCTCGGCTCCGTGGTCCTGGCGGCAGGCAATGCGATGACGCTGGACGTCGCTGGGGATGGCCTCTTGAACCTCACGGTGAACGAAGGCGCAGTGAATGCGCTCGTCGAGAACGGCGGCATGATCCGCGCCGATGGGGGCCAGGTGATGCTCACGGCACAGGCAGCAGGCTCGCTCATGAGCGTCGTAAACAACACCGGCGTAATCCAGGCGCAGGCAATCGACACGCGCAACGGCTCGATCCGGCTGCTGGGCGACATGCAGTCGGGCACGATCAACATGAGCGGCACGCTCGATGTTTCCGGCAGCGGCGCAGGGCAGACCGGCGGAAACGTCACCCTGACCGCGCACCACGTTGGCCTGTTCGGTGGGCGTATCGATGCCTCGGGAGACGCAGGTGGCGGCACGGTGCTGGTCGGCGGCGGCTTCCAGGGCGGCAACGCGTCGGTGCAGAACGCTTCCGCGGTTTACATGAGCGCAGACGCGTCGATCAACGTCGATGCGATCAACACCGGCACCGGCGGCACGGCCGTGTTGTGGTCGAACGACTCCACGCGCGCTCACGGGACCATCAGCGCCCGCGGCGGGGCGCAAAGCGGCGACGGCGGCCTGATCGAGACTTCGGGCCATTTCCTCAACGTGGCCGGCATCAAGATCGACGCCAGCGGCCGCAACGGCAACGCCGGCACATGGCTGCTCGACCCGGCCGACGTAACCATCTCTGCGGCGCCGACCTCGAACGACGCGGAAGTCGCGGGCGTATTTACGCCGACGACCGGCGCCAATGCCTCGAATATCAACGCCGGAGAACTGATGGTCCTGCTGAACGCAGGGACAAACGTCACCGTTACGACTACAAACACCGGCGCGGCCGGTGTGCCCTCCAACGCGGCGCCCCACAGCGGGCTGGGTGATATCGACGTCAACGCGGCGATTACCTGGACGCGCACCGCGGCCCAGACGAAGACGACGCTTACCCTGAACGCGGGTGGGGACGTGAATATCAATTCGGTCATCACCGCGACCGGCGGGAATCTAGTGGTCTGCTGCGGGCGCGATATCGTCGTGGCCGCTGGGCTGGGCTCGCGCATCACGACGACCAACGGCAGCGTCCTGTTGAGCGCAGGGCGGGATATCCTGATCAACGGCGCGACCACGACGACCGACGGAAACTTTGCAATGTGTGCGGGCCGCGACATCCATATAACCGCCGCGATGACGATGACGAATGGCACCCAGGTGGCGGCCGAGTCGCTCGCAAACCTCGGGGTGCGACAGGGCTTCACCTTCAGCGCAGGCACCGCGGCGACGGGACCGGGAGTCGCCGGTGGCGGCGGCCTCGTGGATATCCAGCCTCCCGGTGGCACCATCACCGTGACACAAGGCGGCGCGCCGGGCACAGCCGCACCGGTCTTCATCAGCTATAACCCGCTTGCGTATGCAACGCCGGTAACGAATTTCACGGCTAAATTCACCGCGGGCACGCCTATCACTGTACAAAGACTTGTGTTCCCGGACGGGGCCACAAAGGTATTCGACGGCACCACCACTGCGACCTTTACCTCGCTCAAGGCCGATTCCGTTGGCGGCCTGCCTGCCGGCGTGACGCTGGTACTGCCCGCCACCGGCACATTCAATACCTCCGCTGTTGGGGCGAACACCGTCACGTTCACCGGTCTCGCCCTCAGCGGGCCCGCCGCTGGCTCCTTTGGGTTGCCGGTTGCGTGCTGCGCCCCGGCAGTTGGGAGGACCACCGGGATCATCACGCCGGCGGTGGCGGTAGTGGCCCCGATCGTGGTGCCGCCGGTAGTCGTGGCCCCCGGGGCCATTGCTCCCGGTGTTGTTGCCCCTGGAGCAACGCCAGGCGTTGTTTTCGTCCCTGCGGCGTCCATCCTTGCGGTGCCCTTCATTGCGCTGCCAGGACTGAACCTCGAGGTCGCCGGCGTAACCATGCCTCAGGTCATGGTGGAATCAACGCCGATCGCTCCGCCGGAGCAGCTCGCGCCAGTGGTCGTTCCGCCTCCGGTCGTCGTCCCGCCGCCGGCGTATGTGCCGCCGTACGTCCCGCCGAGACGCGACCGGAATTAAGCGGGCTCGCGGGGGCGAAGGCTCCCGCGTTGCAGCGCATATTGGCGCGTGAATTCTGCGCCGAGAAAGAAGATCTGCGCCGAGTAGTAGACCCACAGCAGCAGAGCGACGAGCGAGCCTGCCGCACCGAACCCTGAAGCGACTGCGCTGTTGCCGAGATACAGGCCGATCAGGTATTTGCCGAGCGTGAAGAGGAGCGCGGTAAACAGCGCGCCGGTCCAGACATCGCGCCATGAAAGCGGCGCATCCGGCAGCATCTTGTAGATCACGGCGAAGAGGCAGACGATCACGCTGAACGAGATCGCCGACGAAACGGGCGCCAGCACCACGGCGGAGCTCATCCAGACACCGTCGGCATAGCGCTCGAGGACTGCAAGCGCGGCCGAAGCAAGCAGGGAGACGAGCAACAGGAACGCGAGCGCAAGCACGATGATGAAGGACGTGAGCTGCGTGCGCATCAGTAAACGCAGCCCGGACTGCCGCTCCGGTGCGACGCCCCACAGTTCATCGAGGCTGCCCTTCAATTCGACGAACACGCTGGTCGCGCCAATCACGAGCAGCACGCTCGCTACGGCGATGGCGATGAGGCCCGAAGCCGGATCCCGTGAGGACGCGAGCAGGGCCTGGATGGCCTGCGCGCCATTGGGGCCGACCAGCGCCTTCAACTCACTGACAATTTCTCCCTGCGCGGCATCGGCGCCAAAAAAGTAGCCGGCGAGCACGATCGCGACGAGCAGGATCGGCGTCATTGAGAAAAGCGCATAGAAGGCCAGCGCGGCGCCCTTGCTGGCGGCCCGTTGGGCGAACCAGGCCTTCAGCGCCTCTGAGAAGACTGCATACATACTCGAGATTAACGGGAACCGGGTGCACGCCGCTGTTCGGTCTCGTACATAGGCCCATTGTGTCGATGCGCACACAAAACACTCGGCCAGTGGCTTATCCTTCCGCCATGCTCCCGGCCATGCACATTCTGCGTTCCATCGCGATGGCCCTTATCGCGGCGATCGCCCTGGCCGCATGCGCGGTTCCCGGCGTGCCGGCACGTGAGGTGAGGATTGAACTTGGCGGTGCGAACCAAGTGCCGCCGAACAAGTCCACGGCCAGCGGCCGGGCCACGATCTGGGTCCATGCAGACCGAACCGTGGATGGGATCATCGAAACGAGCGGCATGTCGGGAACGGCCGCATCCATAAGCGTGGGTGGCCCGGCCGCGATTGGCCCGGTGGCCGTGCAGCTCATACGCAACAGCAGCGAAGGGCCGGTGGCGATGGAGCAGGCGCCCGTGAGCGGCTCGAGCTGGTCCGTTCCGCGCAGCGCACGGCTGGGTGAGGAGCAGTATCGCGCCTTCCTTGCAGGCGAGACTTACATCAATGTGCACAGCGCGCGCTTTCCCGAGGGCGAGATCCGCGGGCAGTTGAAACCGTAGGGCCGCCGATTTATTCGGTCGCGCGGATATTGCGCTCGCGCGCGATCTTCGAATAAGTGTCGAACTCGGATTTGAGGAAAGCCGCGAACTGCGGGGTGGTGTCGCCCACCGGCTCGACGCCCTGCGACAACAGCTTGTCGCGCGTTGCAGGCTCCCGCACGATTTTGGCAATCTCCGCGGCAAGGCGATCGATCACCGGCTGCGGCGTTTTCGCAGGCACGTACACGCCCATCCAGTTCGTGAACCGGTAGCCTTTCATGCCGGGCAGTTCGGCGACCGCGGGCACGTCCGGCATGGCCGATGAGCGCTTGTCGCTCGTCACCGCAAGGATGCGCAGCTTGCCGCTTTTTGCATGCGGCACGGTTGGCGGCATGCCTACGATGCCGATCGGCACTTGGCCGCCGAGGAGGTCCGTCACCACAGGGGCCGCGCCGCGGTACGGCACGTGCAGCACGCTGATCCCGGCCAGCGCGTTCAGCGATTCGCCGGCGAACTGCATGGAGCTTCCGGTGCCGGGCGACCCATACGCGTACTTGCCGGGCGCCGCTTTCGCCAGCGCGATGAATTCAGAAAGCGTTGCAGCCGGCAGGGAGGGGTGCGCAGCAATCACGAGCGGCGTCTCGCCGATCAGCGTGACGGGCGAGAGGTCGCGCGCGGGATCGTAATTGACCTTCTGCCCGACGATGGGCGCTACGAGCACCTCCGCCGGCGACGCGATCAGCATCGTGTAGCCGTCGGGCGCGCTCTTGGCGACCAGATCCGCGCCGATGGTTCCGGAGGCCCCGCCCCGGTTGTCGAGGACCATCGACGTCCTGAGCACTTCGCCCAGGCGCTGCGACACGGCCCGCGAAACGAAATCGACGCCTCCGCCGGGCGGGTAGGGAATCACCACGCGGATCGGCTTCTCGGGCCAGCCCTGGCCGAAAGCCGGGGACGCTGCGAAAGCGAGGGCAGCAGCCAGTGTCTTAAAAGTCTTCATTGGAAATCCGCTGCAAAGCCCGGTGCAGGCGTGAAGCCGAGGTCGCCGCGCGCGATCACGGCCTCGCGTCCCCCATGCGACGCGAGCAACTCGGCCTGACGCTTTTTCGCCCGCCGGTCGACTTCTTCTGGATCGCAGATCGCATAAAGCTTGGCGCGGCACTCGGCGAGGATCGCGGCATGCTGCGCATCCTCCGCGAGATCGTTTGCCTCATCCGGGTCGGCCGCGAGGTCGAAAAGCTGCGGCGGATACTTGGCGTAGTGCACGTACTTCCAGCGGCCGTTGCGGATCGCGAACGCGCCGGTCGTCGTGCCCATGCCGTGATATTCGGAAAGCACAGTGCGGGACGGCGCCCGGCCGGCTGCGACGTCGAGCAGCGAGACGCCCGGATGGGTGTCCTTCACCGAGGCGAAAGGGACGCCCGCGGTCTCGACGATTGTCGGATAGCAGTCGACGTGGCTGACGGGCGTCTCCACGCGCTTGCCCGCTTCGATGCCGGGACCTGCGAGGATCAGCGGCACGCCGGCGATCTCGTCGTACATGGTCGACTTCCCCCAGAGGCCTCGCGAGCCGAGGTTGTCCCCGTGGTCGCTCGTGTACATCACGCGCGTGTTGCCCGAAAGGCCGGCGGCCTCGAGCGCGCTCAACACCTTGCCGATGTTCTCGTCGACATACGAGACAAGGCCGAAATAGCCCGCGATCGCGCGCTTCACGTCGGCCTCGGACTCGAAGTAATCGTCGTAGCAGAACGAATTGCGGTAGTCCTCGAGATACGGGTGAAGCGGCCTCTCTTCCCGCTTGTAGAGCTTGGGCATCGGCAGGTCGCGGTTCCAGTACTTGTAGTAATGCTCGGGCGGTGCGGTCAGCGGGAAATGCGGCGCGACAAAGGACACGAAGAGGACCCAGGGCTTGTCGTCTTCTTTGACGCCTTCCTCACGCAGCCAGACCTGCGCGCGCGAGCAGATCTCCTTGTCGTAGAACGTGTACGGCGATTCGCCCGGCCCGGCCATGGCGGCCATTTTCTTCGCGCCGCCCCGGCGCGGCAGGTCCTCCCGCACGAGGCCCATCAGATCGCCCTTGCCCTCGATGATGTGCATGGGGATCTGCTCTTCGGTGAAGCCATGGTCCTCGCCCGAAAGATGGAAGTGCAGCTTGCCGATGGACACCACCCGATGGCCGCGGCTGCGCAGCACGTGATGCCACGACGGGATCGTGCCGTCGTAGGCATCGGCGTTATCCCAGAAGCCGATCTGGTGAATGTACTTGCCGCAGGCGAAACCGGCTCTCGCGGGAATGCACACCGGGCTCGTCGTGTAGGCGCTCGTGAATGTCGTGCCCCGCGCGGCGAGCGCATCGAGGTTGGGCGTCTGCACGACCGGATGGCCGGCATACCCCGCCACCTTGGGGTTGTGCTCGTCGGACATGATGACCAGGAAGTTGGGCGCTTTCACTCACTCCTCCATATTACAAATTGAATATACGTATTGGCTTGAAAGGGGCATGGTCATTGGGTCTACGTAATTAAATGTTCGAGATTTTCAGCTTATGCCGAGCAACTCCACCTCGAACACGAGCGTTGCGTTCGCCGGAATGACGCCACCCGCGCCGCGCGCGCCGTAGCCAAGCGAGGGCGGGATGGTGAGCTTGCGCGAGCCGCCGATCTTCATGCCGGCGACGCCTTCGTCCCAGCCCTTGATGACCTGGCCGCCCCCCAGGCGGAATTCGAACGGGTCGCCCCGGTCCTTGCTCGAGTCGAACTTGGTGCCGTCCATGAGCCAGCCCGTGTAGTGCACGCTGACCTGGGCGCCTTTCTTCGCTTCGGCGCCGGTGCCTTCGGTGAGGTCCTGGTAAGTCAAACCGTTCGGGGTGGTGGGCATGGCAGTCCTCTCGGGTTAAAGGGGCGCATTCTGCCTGATCTGGCTGTGCCCGAGCGCGCCGAGCGCAAGCGCGACACCGGCCAGGGCGTCCCATCCGGAGGTGTGCCCGATCGAGTCGATGCGTTGAAGGTCGGGCGGTTGCCCCGACAGCAGCGCGACCATCGCGTCGTTCAGCGTTTCGCCGCACTCCCCCTCGGCCGCGCAAGCGAGATGGGCATAGCTGATCCGGCTGGTAGCGGTTGTGGCAATCGGCAGGGCCCAGCCTGCGAGTCGCGTTGCCGCTTCTTTGAACCCGGCGGCGTGCAACGCGCATAGCACGCCCCCGACCAGGTCATCGCCCGAAGGCGTGAGCCCGGGGCCCAGTCCGATGAGGCCGGCGGCGGCGTCGGGTGTCCCGTCTGGTTTTGCGATCCACTGGTCCAAGGATTTGACCGCATCGGGGCGGTCGCGCGAACCGTCGAGCAGATAGCCAAGGCCCTCGGATGGCAGCGTGCTCCGGGCACTCTTACTGAGTTGATCGAGCGACTCGAGGACGAGGGAGGGTTCGAAAGCCGGCGCGGGCCGTGGCCGCCAGGATGTGGCGCCTGAGAGATCGGTTCGAACCGAGTCACCTGCTCGAAGACCTGTCGGCAAGAATTCGCAGACCGCGTTGAGGGGCCCGTTGCCGAGCACGCCGATGCAAGCCAGGCCCGCCGCAGTTTCGACATAAGCGCTGCGCTCGAAGACCGCGAGCACTCTTGCGTCACCTTTACCCAGCACGGCCTGCGCCAATCGCCCGACGGAGACGACTTTAACCGGCGACGACATGCGTCCCGGTTTCGCCTTTGAGGGCGGGCAGCGCCTCGTCGAGGTGCGCGATGATCGCGCGCTTGCCGCCGCCGGCAATGAAGGAGAGGGCCGCCTCGATCTTCGGCCCCATGCTGCCCTTTGCGAAATGGCCTTCGGCCTGGTAGCCCTTGAGGTCGGCGGCGCCAACCGTGTCGAGGGCGCGCTGGTTCTTCTTTCCGAAATGCACGGACACTTTCTCAACCGCCGTCAGGATCATGAGCGTGTCCACGCCAAGCTGGTTCGCGAGCAGGGCCGACGTCAGATCCTTGTCGATAACGGCCGCGATGCCCTGGTGAGAGCGGTCTGCGCGGTGAACGACCGGAATGCCGCCGCCGCCAGCCGCGATCACCGCAATGCCCTGCTCGAAGAGGGATTCGATGAGGTCGATGTCGAGGATCTTCCTGGGCCGCGGCGAAGGCACGACATAGCGCCAGCCGCGTCCTGCGTCTTCCATCATCGTCCAGCCAAGCTGCGTCTCCAGGTCGCGCGCTTCCTCGGGGGAGAAGAAAGGCCCGATCGGCTTGGAGGGATTTTTGAACGCCGGATCGTTCGCGTCGACTTCCACGCGCGTGATCAGGCAAGCGACGCGCCGCTCGTGCTCGGCGCGCGCGAGTTCGTCTTCCATGCCCTGCATCATGAGGTGCGCGATCCCGCCCTGGCTGTGCGCGACGCAGACGTCGAGCCGCATCGGCGGGACCTGCGCGCGCGCGTAGTACTGGCGCAGCAGGATCTTGCCGACGACCGGGCCGTTGCCGTGCGTGAGGATGAGCTTGTTGTCCAGCGCAAGCACGGGCAGCAGAGAACGCGCGGCGCGCGCGGCCACGATTTCCTGTTCCTCGGTGGTGCCGCGGATGTTCTCGGGGTGCGTGGCGTTGCCGCCGATCGCGATGACAAGACGCTCTGGAAGGGGATCCATTCTGGCGATCATAGCAGCGTGCCGGTATAATTTTCGAAACGCGGCCGGGCTGTTCGCACCCGAATTGCGCCGCGCTGCGGATCACAAACTCATGTCCATCCAGAACCTCCTCTCCGGCGTCCCGAGTGTCGTCAATATCGGCCTGTCCGGCTTCGCCGCGGATCTCGCCGCGCAGGGCACGCCGGTCGTGCAAGTCGATTGGCGGCCGCCTGCGCAGGGCAAGAAGCAGTTCGTCGACCTGCTGGCCTTGCTCTCGGCGTTCGACGCGCGCATCGCCAAGGCGAATGACGAGGCGCTCAAAAGGATGCTCGCCGCCAACCCGGTGCTCCTCGATGTCCGGCCGGCAGGCGAAGTGATCAAGGGACTTGGCGAGAGGGTGCTCCTGCATTCCGGGCCGCCGATCGCCTGGGAGCGCATGTGCGGGCCCATGCAGGGCGCAGTAGCCGGCGCGATCGTCTTCGAAGGCTGGGCGAGCGACCTCGATTCGGCCGCGGCCCTCGCTTCATCCGGCGGTGTGCAGTTTCATCCGAACCACCATTTCGATGCCGTGGGGCCCATGACCGGCATCACGACGCGGTCCATGCCCGTGATGGTGGTGGAGAACAAAACCTTCCGGAATCGCGCTTACTGCATGATCAACGAGGGCCTCGGCAAGGTGATGCGGTTCGGGGCGAACGACGGTGAAGTGATCGCCCGCCTGCATTGGCTTGCAGAGAGCTTCGGACCGGCCTTCGGCACGGCGCTGCGCCGTGCCGGCGGCCTCGAGCTTGCGCCGCTCGTCTCGCGCGGCCTCGCGATGGGCGACGAGATGCACCAGCGCAATGTCGCCTGTTCGGCGCTGACGCTGCGCGCTCTTGCGCCGCACCTTGCCAAGGCGGGGACGAGCTCCGACCAGCTCTCCAAAATCCTCGCCTTCATCGCCGGGAACGAGCAGTTCTTCCTCAACATCGGCATGGTGATGGGCAAGAGCATCATGGATCCCGTGCGCGGAATCGAGGATTCGAGCGTGGTCACGGCCATGTGCCGCAACGGCACGGACTTCGGCGTGCGGGTTTCCGGCACCGGCGACCAGTGGTTCACCGCGCCGGTCGAAATGCCGCAGGGCCTTTACTTCCCGGGCTACTCCGAGAAGGACGCCAATCCCGACATGGGCGATTCGGCCATCATGGAAACGATAGGGATCGGTGCATTTGCGATGGCCACGGCGCCTTCGGTGGTCGGGTTCGTCGGCGCAGGCAGCGTAAAGGATGCTTACGCTTTCACGGCCGCGATGTCCGAGATCACGCTTGCAAAGAATCCGCGCTGGACGATGCCGTCGCTCGACGGGCAGGGCGTCCCAACGGGAATAGACGTGCGCCGTGTGGTGGACACGGGGATCCAGCCGGCCATCAACACGGGCATCGCTCATCGCAAGCCCGGCGTCGGACAAGTCGGCGCAGGTGTGGCACGCGCGCCGCTTGCGTGCTTCGAGCAGGCGCTCGTTGCGTTGGCCGGGCGACTTGGGGCCAAGGCATGAGCGTGGTCGTCAATCGCGTCCGTCGCGGGTTCTACGCGGATTCGGTTGCGCTCATGCGCATCTCGCGCAGCGTGTCTGCGGTTTCCGGCGTCGAAGAGGCGTCGTTGATGATCGGCACGCCGGCGAATCGCGACCTGCTTGCGGGTTCGGGCCTGCTCGCGGAGGAGGGAAAGAAAGCGCAGGCCGACGACCTCATCATCGCCTTGCGCGCCACGAACCAGGCTGGGGCGGATGCCGCGCTACAGGAAGCGGACAAACTGCTCGCAGGCGGGCAGTCCAACGCGGCGCAGGGCAGAGTGCAGGCCGTTCGCAGCTTTGGATCTGCGCTCGCGATGCGGCCCGAAGCGAATCTCGCGCTGATTTCGGTGCCCGGCGAATTCGCTGCGGCGGAAGCCCGGCGCGCCCTTGAGCGCGGGCTCCACGTGATGATGTTTTCCGACAACGTTCCCGTCGAGGAGGAGATCGCGCTCAAGCGCCTCGCGCTCTCGAAGGGCCTTCTCCTGATGGGACCCGACTGCGGCACGGCGCTTATCAGCGGCGCGCCGATCGCATTTGCCAATGTCGTGCCGCGCGGCGACGTGGGATTGATTTCCGCATCGGGGACCGGCCTCCAGGAAGTGAGTTGCTTGCTGGCGAGGGCCGGACGAGGCGTGTCGCATGGAATCGGCGTCGGCGGGCGCGACCTCTCGGAGGAGGTCGGCGGGCTCATGACGCTTGCCGCATTCGATGCGCTCGAAGCGGATCCCGGAACGCGTCACATCGTGATCGTCTCCAAGCCGCCGGCGCAAAGCGTCGCAGATCGCATCCACGCACGCGTCGCGCGCAGCACCAAGCCGGTGACCCTGTGCCTGCTGGGCGCAGGCGGCACGACGCTTGCCTCTGCCACGGAAAAGGTGCTCGGCCATGCGCTTCCCCAGGGCGCGTTGCCTGAGGTGCAAAAGCGCCCCGGCTGGGTGCGTGGCCTCTACAGCGGCGGCACCCTCTGCAACGAAGCGCAGATCGTACTGCTCGGGGCCGGCCTCAAGGTGAGCTCGAATGTGCCGGTTCCCGGCGCAACGGAAACGACGAAACTCGAAATGGATGCGCACACCCTCATCGACCTCGGCGACGACGACTACACGCGCGGCCGCCCGCATCCGATGATCGATCCGCAATTGCGCAACGAATTGCTTTCGCGGACGCTCGCGGACCCGGGTGTCGCCGTCATCCTGCTCGATGTAGTGATCGGCCATGGCGCACATGAGGACCCCGCAGGATTGATCGCGCAGGCCATCGTCGCCTGCGCCGCAAAGAAGCCGGTCGTCGTGGCGTCCGTCACCGGTACCGATGCAGATCCGCAGAATTATTCACGGCAGGTGGCGAAGCTCGCTTCCGCTGGCGTACTCGTCGCGGGCTCGAACGCGCAAGCCGCCGCACTGGCCGGCCGAGTGATCGCCTGATCCCTGTGTCGCTGCTGCCCATGCAGCGAACTGGCAGTGTTCCCCGCAGTCTTCCCTATGTTAAGCTGCCCGAAAATTCGGATGCAGCGCCTTGAGGAACACCTAAAAAGGGGAGCAAAGGATGCGAGTCGGATTGCTGGTGGTGGCGGGGATTGCGTTGATCGGGTTCGTCACAGTTGCGGTGGTTCTGCCGCAGATGGCAGGAGGGGAAACCCGCGACGCCGCTGCGGTGCTCGTTTCCGGGACGAATCCGGCCAAGGCCGAAGTGACCGCTGCGGCCGAAAAAGCCGGCAACCTCACCGGCGCGGGGTCCAACGTCAAGCTCGCGTCCAAGAACGATCCCAAGTACGGCGAACTCAAGTGGATCGTCGAGCCGGGCGGAATGATTCGCGGCTGGAACGAAAAGAACGCAATCGAAATCGCGCTGACCCCGACGCTTGCCGCGGGAAAAGTGGCCTGGACCTGCAAAGGCTACCCGGGTGACTCGATGCCCGTGACGTGCGGTGGAAGGTAGGAGGGAGGAGGTAGGGAAGCGCTGCTAATCAAGTCGAGCTAGGCTGCTTTCTTAGTTCTTCGGCGCGGGCAACGGCAGCGGGAAGGTGAGGCTGCAGGTTGTTCTCCCCAAGCTTCACGAGGAAGCCGCTTCGCCGGATCAGTGAAAGGGGCTGGTCGTTCACATCGCATAGCAGCAAAGTGCCGCCCCGCCGGGCAAGCGTTTTTCGCAGCACGTCCAGCGTGTCCATGCCGGTCGTGTCGATGTTGATGACCTTCTGCAGGTCGAGGATCATGATTTTCGGCGGCGGTGTGGCGTCATCGGCTTCGATCAGCGTCTCGAGCTTGCCAACCGCCCCGAAAAAGAGCGACCCGAAGATCCGGTAGGCCGCCGTATCGGGCGGGAGCGCAAGGCCTGCAGGCAGCGATGCCTCGCTGACCTGCTCGATGGTGGTCAGGCTCGAGACCCGGTAAATGAAGAACAGCGCAGCCAGCACCAGCCCCATTTCGACCGCTACGGTCAGGTCGATGATCACCGTCAGGAGGAACGTCGAGAGCATCACCGTGCGGTACTGGGGCGAGAACCAGCGCAGGCGCGGGAATTCCCGCCACTCGCCCATGTTCCAGGCCACGAAGAGGAGGATCGCCGCCAGGGCGGCGAGCGGAACGTTCGAGGCCAGCGGCGCTGCGACGAGGACGATTGCCAGCAAAGTGAGCGAGTGAATGATGCCGGCGACAGGGGTCTTCGCGCCGGCCCGCACGTTGGTGGTCGTGCGCGCGATCGTTCCCGTCGCCGGCATGCCGCCGAAAAACGGCGAGACGAAATTCGCGACGCCCTGCGCCATGAGTTCCTGGTTCGGGTCGTGGCGGTCGTCGATCATGCCGTCGGCCACCCGGGCGCACAGCAGCGATTCGATCGCGCCCAGCAGCGCGATTGTCACCGTCGGGGCGACGAGGTTGCGCGCCGCGTCCCATGAAAGCTCCGGGAATGTCAGCGACGGCAGGCCCACCGGAATGCCGCCGAAGCGCGAGCCGATCGTCTCCACCGGCAGGTTCAGGAGGGCAGTGGCCGCCGTGGCGAGGACCAGCGCGACGATCGTGCCGGGGAGGCGGGTCACCAGCGCCGTGCGGCCCGTCGTTGCGCCGTCCTGCCGAGACGTGACGAGCGTGCCCAGCCGCGGCCAGGCGATGATCACCGCCAGGCAAGCGAGCCCCATGGAAAACGTCATTGCGTCGGCCGTGTCGATCGCCTCGATGATGGCGCGCGTCGCATGGAAGAAATCCGCCGGCATCTTGTCGATTTTCAGGCCGAGGAGGTCCTTCACCTGCGACAGCGCGATGAGCACCGCAATGCCGTTCGTGAAGCCGATGATGATGGCGACGGGGATGAAGCGGATCAGCGAGCCGATCCTCGTGAGGCCCATGACGAAGAGCAGCACGCCGGCCATGACGGTGGAGATCATCAGGTTCGCAAGGCCGTGCTGCTGGATGATGCCGTAGACGATCACGATGAAGGCGCCTGCGGGCCCGCCGATCTGGACACGGGACCCTCCTAGCATCGAGATCAGCATGCCGCCCACGATGGCAGTGAAAATGCCGGCCTCGGGCTTGAGCCCGGAAGCGATCGCGAACGCCATGGCCAGGGGCAGCGCCACGATGCCGACAGTGATGCCGGCAATGAGATCAGCGACAAACGTGCTGCGGTCGTACCCTTTAAGGCAGTCGAGCAGCCGGGGTCGGAACGGGTGGAAAGGCAGGCCTACGCGGCGACGCGGGGAGGCACCGAGGTCTTCCACCCGGTCCTCCGCCACCTATTTCACCTTCATGCCGGGCTGGGCGCCGCTGTCGGGGGAGAGCAGGAAGATGCCCGGACCGTCGCCCGAGGCGGCCAGGACCATGCCCTCCGAGAGGCCGAAGCGCATCTTGCGGGGGGCGAGGTTGGCCACCATCACCGTCAGGCGGCCCTTGAGTTGGTCGGGCGCATAAGCGGACTTGATGCCGGCAAATACCGTGCGGGTCCCGGTCCCGAGATCGAGCGTGAGCTTGACGAGCTTGTCCGCGCCCTCGACGGCTTCGGCGTTCGCGATGAGCGCGACGCGCAGGTCCACCTTGGCAAAGTCGTCGATGGAGATCGTCGACGAACCGTCGGGCGCGGGCGATGGCGCCGGAGGAGGGGTGGCAGGGGCGGCTGGGGCCGTCACGGTCTTCTTTTCCTCGGGCGCTGCGGCAGGAAGGTCGAAAAGCGCATCCAGCTGCTTGGGCTCGACGCGAGTCATGAGGTGCTTGTAGGCATTGATCTGGTGATCCGCAGGCAGCAGCGTGCCCGCATCCTGCCAAGTCATTGGGGGGATGTTCAGGAACCGCTCGACGTTCTCGGCAAGCTTCGGCATGACCGGTTTCAGATAAAGCGTAAGCAGCCGGAAAGCATTGATGGCGACCGTGCACACGACGTGCAACTGGTGCTCCTCACCGGCCCGCTTGGCGATCTCCCAAGGCTTTTTCTCGTCGACATAATGGTTCACGGAATCCGCAAGCGTCATGACCTGGCGCAAAGCCTTGCCATATTCCCGCGAATCGATAAGCGAGCCGATCTCGCCGGCCTGGGACTGCACCTCATCGAGGAGCGACCCGGCGCCAGCCCCGTCCGCCTCCATCGAAAGCAGCTTCCCGTCGAATTTGTTGCGCAGGAACGGCGCGCAGCGGCTCGCGATGTTGATGTACTTGCCCACGAGGTCGCTGTTGACCCGCGCGATGAAGTCGTCGGGATTGAAGTCGAGATCCTCGACGTTGGCGTTCAGCTTGGCGGCGATGTAATAGCGCAGCCATTCCGGGTTCATGCCGAGTTCGAGGTAGCGCAGCGGCGAGATGCCCGTGCCCCGGCTCTTGGACATCTTGTCGCCGGAAACCGTAATGAAGCCGTGCACGAAGACGTTGGTCGGCACCTTGTAGAAGGGGCCGGCGTACTTGAGCATGGCAGGCCAGAACAGCGTGTGGAAATAGATGATGTCCTTGCCGATGAAGTGCACCTGCTCGGTGTTTTCGTCGGCGAGGAACCCCTCGAAATCCAGGCCGTTCTTCGCGCAATAAGCCTTGAAGCTCGCGAGGTACCCGATCGGGGCGTCCAGCCAGACGTAGAAGTACTTGCCGGGTGCATCGGGGATTTCTATCCCGAAGTACGGCGCATCCCGCGAGATGTCCCAGTCCCCGAGCGCCTTGTCGCCTTCGCCGTCCAGCCATTCGCGCGCTTTGTTGGCGACCTGCGGCTGGAGCTGCCCGGGCACGTCGATCCAGTCCCGCAGGAAAGCGACGCAGGCTTCGTCTGACAACCTGAAAAAGTAATGCTCCGAGCTTTTGCGCACGGGTTTGGCGCCCGACAGCGTCGAGTAGGGATTGATGAGGTCGGTCGGGGCATAAACCGAGCTGCAGTTTTCGCAGGCATCCCCGTACTGGTCCTTGGCGCCGCACTTTGGGCATTCGCCCTTGATATAGCGGTCGGCGAGGAACATCCCCTTGACCGGGTCGTAGAACTGCTCGACCGGTTTCTTGTACACGAGCCCGGCTTTGGACAGCCGCTTGTAAATGTCCTGCGAAAGCTGCGTGTTCTCAGGCGAGTGCGTGGAGTGCCAGTGGTCGAACCGGATGTGGAACCCGTCGAGGTACTGCTTGCGCCCGGCGGCGATGCCGGCCACAAACGCTTCGGGGGACGTCCCGGCTTTTTCCGCCGCGAGCATGATCGGAGCGCCGTGCGCATCATCTGCGCCGACGAAATGCACGACGTTGCCTTGCATGCGCTGGAACCGCACCCAGATATCGGCCTGGATGTATTCCATGATGTGGCCGACGTGGAACGGCCCGTTGGCGTAGGGCAGCGCCGTCGTTACGAGGATCCTGCGGGGCGGGTGCATCGGCGGTTGCGCAAAGGGTCGATTCTAGCAAAGCGAGTAGGGGCAACCTGGACGTTTCACGTTCCGCCCCAAGGATTTGGGTACACTGGGTCCCCATCGATCCAGCTTAAAGCGACTCCCGAAAATGTCTCTCAGTGATGCCCAGGTCCAGGCCGCCCTCAAGGAACTGGTCGACCCGAACACCGGCAAGGATTTCGTCTCCACCCGCTCGGCAAAAAACATCAAGGTGTCCGGCGGTGATGTGTCGCTCGACATCGAACTGGGCTATCCGGGCAAGAGCCAGTTCGATCCGATCCGCAGGCAGGTGCTTGCAAAGCTGCGCACTTTGCCCGGCGTCACGAATGTGAGCGTCGGGGTGAGCAGCAAGGTCGTCTCGCATGCCGTACAGCGCGGCGTGAAGCTCGTTCCCGGCATCAAGAACATCATCGCGGTGGCCTCCGGCAAGGGCGGCGTGGGCAAGAGCACGACAGCCGCGAACCTGGCGCTGGCCCTGGCGGCCGAAGGCGCGAGCGTCGGGATGCTCGACGCCGACATCTACGGGCCTTCGCAGCCCACGATGCTCGGGATCAGCGGCAGACCGGAATCGAAGGACGGCAAAGGCCTCGAGCCCATGGAGGGCCATGGCATCCAGGCCATCTCTATCGGCTTTCTCATCGACGTCGACACGCCGATGGTCTGGCGCGGCCCGATGGTCACGCAGGCGCTTGAGCAGCTGCTCAAGGAAACGCGCTGGCGTGACATCGACTATCTGATCGTCGACCTGCCGCCCGGCACCGGCGACATCCAGCTGACCCTCGCACAGAAGGTGCCGGTCACCGGTGCGGTCATCGTTACGACGCCGCAGGACATCGCGCTGCTCGACGCGAGGAAAGGGTTCAAGATGTTCGAGAAGGTCGGCATCCCCATCCTCGGCATCGTCGAGAACATGAGCACGCATGTGTGTTCGAACTGCGGGCACGAGGAGCACATCTTCGGCGCGGGCGGAGCGGATCGCATGGCGAAGGAGTACGGCGTGGAACTGCTTGGCAGCCTGCCGCTCGACATCTCGATCCGCGAGCAGGCCGACTCGGGCAAGCCCACGGTCGTGGCCGATCCGGAGGGGCGCATCGCCGAGATCTACCGCGCCATCGCCCGCCGCTGCGCGGTCAAGATTGCGGAAAGCCAGAAAGACATGACCGCCAAATTCCCGAACATCGTCGTACAGAACACGTGAAGGTTTTTGGGGATGTTTGGTCGGGTAACTGCTACAAGGTCAAGCTTGTCCTCACGCAGCTGAAGTGTCCCTTCGAGTGGGTGCCGGTCGACATCATGAAGGCCGAATCGCACACGCCTGAATTCCTGGCGATGAACCCGAACGGCCGTGTGCCTACGGTCCGGCTGGACGACGGCACCTGCCTCGCGGAGTCGAATGCCATCCTGTGGTATTTCGCCGAGGGCACGCCGCTGGTGCCTGACTCGAAACTTGCACGGGCGCAGGCGCTGCAATGGATGTTTTTCGAGCAGTACAGCCACGAGCCGAACATCGCGACTTCGCGCTACATCATCCGCTACCTCGGCAATCCACCAGAAAAGAAGGCGGCGCTCGCTGCACGCGTCGAGCCCGGCTACGCGGCGCTTGGCGTGATGGAAAGCCATTTGGCCAAGGAAAACTGGTTCGCAGGCGGCAAGTACTCGATCGCCGACATCGCGCTCTATGCCTACACCCATTGCGCAGGCGAGGGCGGGTTCGACCTCACCCGTTTTCCGGCTATCCGCGCATGGATTGCGCGAGTAGAATCGCAACCCTTTTACGTCCCCATGGGTTGAGGCGGCGAGGCCGCGAACACCAAAAAGAATGAGCATCAAAGCCGACAAGTGGATCCGGCGGATGGCCGAGGGCCACCGCATGATCGAACCCTACGAAGCGGGCCAGGTTCGTTCGGTCGAGGGACGCCGCATCGTTTCCTACGGCACGTCGAGCTACGGCTACGACATTCGCTGCTCGGACGAATTCAAGATCTTCACCAACATCAACTCGACGATCGTCGACCCGAAGGCGTTCGACCCGAGCTCCTTCGTGGACTTCAAGGGACCGGTGTGCATCATCCCGCCGAATTCCTTCGCGCTCGCCCGGACGATCGAGTACTTCCGCATCCCGCGCAATGTCCTCACCATCTGCCTGGGGAAATCGACGTACGCGCGCTGCGGCATCATCGTCAACGTGACCCCGCTCGAGCCCGAGTGGGAGGGCCACGTGACGCTCGAATTCTCGAACACGACGCCGCTCCCGGCGAAAATCTACGCCAACGAAGGCGTGGCGCAGGTGCTGTTCATCGAATCGGACGAAGTCTGCGAGACCTCGTACAAAGACCGCGGCGGGAAATACCAGGGCCAGACGGGCGTGACCCTGCCCCGCATTTGATTGCGCTTCACTGACCCCGCCGGGGTGACCCCATGAAATTCCGCTTTCCGATCGTCATCATCGACGAGGATTTTCGCTCCGAGAACACCTCGGGCCTCGGCATCCGCGCGCTGGCGAAGGCCATCGAGGACGAGGGCATGGAAATCCTCGGCGTCACGAGCTACGGCGACCTTTCTCAGTTCGCCCAGCAGCAGAGCCGCGCCTCGGCGTTCATCCTGTCGATCGACGACGAGGAATTCACCCCCGGTCCCGAACTCGACCCGGCGGTGCTGAACCTGCGCAAGTTCATCGAGGAGATCCGGAGGAAGAACGCCGACATCCCGATTTACCTGTATGGCGAGACGCGGACCTCGCGGCACATCCCGAACGACATCCTGAGGGAGCTCCACGGCTTCATCCACATGTTCGAGGACACGCCCGAGTTCGTCGCGCGGCACATCATCCGCGAGTCGAAGTCCTACCTCGACGGGCTCGCCCCGCCGTTCTTTCGCGCGCTCACCCACTACGCGCAGGACGGCTCGTATTCATGGCACTGCCCGGGGCACTCGGGCGGCGTCGCGTTCCTCAAGAGCCCGGTCGGGCAGATGTTCCACCAGTTCTTCGGCGAGAACATGCTGAGGGCGGACGTCTGCAATGCGGTGGATGAACTCGGCCAGCTGCTTGACCACACGGGGCCCGTTGGCGCCTCGGAGAAGAATGCTGCGCGCATCTTTGGCGCCGATCACTGCTTTTTCGTCACCAACGGCACCTCCACCTCCAACAAGATGGTGTGGCATGCCAACGTGGCGCCCGATGATATCGTCGTCGTCGACCGCAACTGCCATGTGTCGATCCTCCACGCGATCACCATGACGGGCGCAATCCCGGTCTTCCTTACGCCGACTCGCAACCACCTGGGAATCATCGGCCCGATCCCGCTGGAGGAGTTCAGCCCCGAGAGCATCGCAAAGAAGATCGAGGCCAATCCTTTCGCGCGCGCGGCCAAGCGCAAGAAGCCCCGCATCCTCACGATCACTCAGAGCACGTACGACGGCGTCCTGTACAACGTGGAGATGCTGAAGGAAACGCTCAACTCCTCGATCGACACGCTGCACTTCGACGAGGCGTGGCTTCCGCATGCGACCTTCCACGATTTCTACAAGAACATGCATGCCATCGGCCGAGACAGGCCGCGCACCAAGGACGCGATGATTTATGCGACGCACTCGACGCATAAGCTGCTCGCGGGCATCTCCCAGGCTTCGCAGATCCTCGTGCAGGAATCGCAGACCAGGAAGCTCGACCGGCATTCGTTCAACGAGGCTTACCTGATGCACACCTCGACCTCTCCGCAGTACGCGATCATCGCGTCGTGCGACGTGGCCGCTGCGATGATGGAGCCGCCGGGCGGAACGGCGCTGGTCGAGGAGTCGATCCTCGAGGCGCTCGATTTCCGTCGCGCGATGCGAAAAGTCGACAACGAGTGGGGCAAGGACTGGTGGTTCAAGGTCTGGGGCCCGGACAAGGTCGCAACCGACGGCGTTGGTTCCCGCGAGGAGTGGGTCCTCAAGGCCAACGAGAAGTGGCACGGCTTCGGCAATCTTGCGCCCGGCTTCAACATGCTCGACCCGATCAAGGCGACGGTCATCACGCCGGGCCTGGACGTCTCGGGCAAGTTCGCAAAGAGCGGCATCCCGGCGGCGATCGTGACGCGTTACCTCGCCGAGCACGGGGTCATCGTCGAGAAGACCGGCCTCTATTCGTTCTTCATCATGTTCACGATCGGCATCACCAAGGGCCGCTGGAACACGCTCGTGACCGCGCTCCAGCAGTTCAAGGACGACTACGACAAGAACCAGCCGCTCTGGCGCGTGCTGCCCGAGTTCTGCCAGGCCTTCCCGCGCTACGAGCGCCTGGGCATCCGCGACCTCTGCGACCAGATCCACGGGATGTACAAGACCAACGACGTGGCGCGGGTCACGACCGAGATGTACCTGTCGGACATGCAGCCCGCAATGAAGCCCTCGGACGCTTTCGCGGCGACGGCGCACCGCGAGATCGACCGGGTGGAGATCGACAAGCTCGAAGGCCGTGTCACCAGCGTGCTCCTCACGCCGTACCCGCCCGGCATCCCGCTCCTGATTCCGGGTGAGCGGTTCAACGCGACGATCGTGAGCTACCTCAAGTTCGCGCGCGAATTCAACCGCAAGTTCCCGGGGTTCGAGACCGACATCCACGGGCTGGTCGAGGAACCCGTCGATGGCGTGATGGAGTACTACATCGACTGCGTTCGCCAGCCCTGAAAGTCGAACATTTAATTCCGCCGACCTAATAAGGGTGCGCGTTTCCTGTCATTCTGTATGCCAATTGTGGCAAGGCTTCCCGCAATCGTACTGGCGGGCGCGGCGCTCTGCCTGCCGGTTCTTTCTCAGGCCGCGGACTGGGCCACGCTCAATCGCGAAGTGATGTCCCTTTACCGGCAGGGCCTGATCGAGGAGGCCGTCACGGCCGGCGGGCAGGCGCTTGCCGCAGCCGAGCGCGATCCCGGTCTAAAGCAGCGCAACCTGGCCACCGCGCTGTCCAACCTGGCCGCACTGCAGGTCCACCGAAGCCGGCTGGTGGACGCGGAGCCGTTGTACGTCCGCCTCGCTGCGTTGAACGAGGCCGAGTTCGGACCCGATCATCCTGAAGTGGCGACGGCGCTCAACCGGCTCGCGGGCCTCTACGCGACGCAGGTCCGCTTCGGCGCCGCCGAGCCGCTTTACCGGCGCTCGCTCGCAATCCGCGAGAAAGCGCTCAATCAGGACGACCCGGATGTCGCGACCGCGATCAACGACCTGGCCGACCTCTACCGGGTGCAGGGCCGGTTCACCGCCGCCGAGCCGTTGTATCGCCGTTCGCTCGCGATCCGTGAGCGCGTGCTGGGCCCGAACCACCTGGATACTGCGCAGTCGCTGGCCAGTCTCGCCGTTCTCTATCGCATTCGCGAGCGGTTCGCCGAGGCCGAGCAATCGTGCGCGCGTGCGCTTGCGATCCGCGAAAGGGCGCTCGGCCCGGTCCATCCAAGCGTGGGCGCTTCGCTCGAGATCATGGCGCAGATTTTCGACGATACCCATCGCGCCAATGAGGCAAGGGCGATCAGGTCGCGGGTTGCGGCGATGCGTGCGGCGAGTCCCCCGCCGAAGCGCTGAGAGCCTTAGCTGCCGGCGCGCTCCGCGCTGATGCGTTCATAGAGCACAAAATCGAACGCGATGCCAGAGGCGGCCACGTGCGCCAGTCTCTGCGTTTCTTTAAACGCACTCCGGTCGTATTCGGGGAACTTCGTGTCCCCGGGGAAGTCTTTCCTGATCTCGGTCATTACGAGCCCGTCGGCCAGCGGCAGGGCGGCTTCGTAGACCTGGCCTCCGCCAATTACAAACACGACCGGCTCGCCAATGCAGAAAGCCAGTGCCCCCTCGATGGATGACGCCATGCTCACGCCCTCCAAGGCAAGGCCCGGCGTACGGCTCACGACGATGTTCTCGCGCCCGGGGAGCGGCTTGCCCAGAGAGGCGAGGATCGACTCGAAGGTCTTGCGCCCCATGATCACCGGATGACCCATCGTCAGCGACTTGAAATGCCGCAGGTCTTCGGGAAGGTGCCAGGGCATGGCGTTTGCGGCCCCGATGATCCCGTTTTGGGCGACGGCCGCGACGAGGTAAACGCGCGTCGAATCGCCGGAGACGCCCCCGGAGCCCGTGAAATCCACCCTGTCCGCCGCATCGGTCATCATGCAATTATAGGCAGCATGACCCCGTACATCGCCGAAAGGAGCTTCCCGCGGTCGTTCCTGAAGCTGCTGATCGCCGGCTTCCTGCTGGTGGCGGCGCCGCTTGCAATCGCGCTCATGTATTCCGCCTGGAACACTGAGCGCCTGGCGGGCCAGGCGCAGAACGCCGTGTTCAACGCAGCGCAGGCCGCGCGGGCAAGCCGGTCGCTCGTGAACCGCATCAGCTCGATCGAGCGCATCGCGCAGCAATACATCGTGCTGGCCGACCCGGAACTCATTGCGGACTACGCGAGGATCCGCAAGAGCTTCAAGCAGGTGTCCGACGAGCTCTCGGAACTGCCGCTGGATGGCGAGCAGCTGGCCGCGCTCAACAGGACGATCGAGCAGGAGCAGAAGCTGAACGACCTGCTCCTCGCCTCGGTTCCCGGCAAGCGCGACGCGGCGCTGGTGGGAAAGCGCGCCAGCGACCTGGCCGAAAGCGCGTACGAGGTGCTGGCGATCAGCTACGTCATCGCGGACCGCGAGGTCGAGCGCCTGCGCGTGGCGGCCGAAGGCGTGCGCGAGCGCATGACGCTGCTGCTCATGGTGACGGTGGCGCTTGCGATGATGATCGCGCTGATCCTCACGCGCGTGATCGCGCGGCCGATCCGCGAGCTCGACGCAGCCATCCGCCAGCTTGGAAGCGCCGACTTTTCGCGGCCCATCAGCGTCAGCGGCCCCGACGATTTGCAAGACCTCGGCGAGCGGCTGGACTGGCTGAGGCGCCGGCTGACCGAGCTCGAAGCGCAGAAGAACCGGTTCCTTCGTCACGTTTCACACGAGCTGAAGACGCCCCTGACGGCGCTGCGCGAAGGCGCGGAGTTGCTCCATGACGAAATCGGCGGAAAGCTGGCTCCGCAGCAGAAGCGCGTGGTCGAAATCATGCGCGAGAACAGCGTGAAGCTTCAGCGCATGATCGAGGATCTGCTCGACTACCAGCGCGCGCTGCACGCGGCCGCGACGCTCGAGCGGCAGCCGGTCGCGCTGGCCGACCTGCTCCGCCAGGTGGCCGATGCCCACTTGCTGGAAGCGCAGTCCAAGCGCCAGACGGTGGCCCTCGACGTCCCGGCCGCGAGCATTGAAGCGGACGAAGAGAAACTGCGCACGGTATTCGACAACCTCGTGGGCAATGCGCTCAAGTTCACTCCTGAAGGCGGCACCATTTCGCTCGTGCTTACCGAGGATGCGCAGTCGGTCTGCGTTGCCGTGAGCGATACGGGCCCCGGCGTGCCGCACGATGAGCGCAGGTCGATCTTCGACACGTTCTTCCGTGGCCGCACGCAGGGCAGCGGCCGCATCGAGGGCAGCGGCCTGGGCCTGGCAATTGCTCGCGAGTTCGTGCAGGCGCATGGCGGCACCATCGGCGTGGCGTCGGACGCCCGCGGATCGCGCTTCAGCGTTGTGCTGCCGCGCCATGCCGGCGGCGCGGCATGAGGGTCAGCATGGTCCTCTATGCTGCCGCTGCCGGACTCTTGCATGGGTGCGCGACAATGCCGCCTCCTGAGACCGCAGCGCCGGCGGCCGTACTGGTCTTGCCTGCCGAGGAAACAGTCGAAATTACGGTGTACACGCCTGCGCCGGTGAAAGAGGAGCCGGCCGTTTCGCCGGAAGCCCTTGCCGATGCTCGGGCCGCCGAACTGGTCGTCTACCTCGCGGCCGTTGCCCGGGCAAGCGCGACGGTGCAAAAAAAGGAACTGGCCTCGTGCACGACGGCCTTCGGCAGGGCGCCCACGCCGCATGCCCGGCTGAAGCTTGGCGGCCTTTACGCCCAGCCCTCGCCGATATTGCGCGATGACGCGCGTGCGCAGGCCCTCCTCGAGCCGCTTGCCATGGCCAATGTGGCGCCAGCCGACCGCGCGATCGCGGATCTCGCGTCGCTCCTGTATGCCCAGGTGGCCGAAAGGCTTCGCCTCCTGAAGGAAGCGAAGGACGATGCAAAGAAGCACGAAGATCTCCGCGAGCAGTTGGACGCCATGAGATCGATCGAGCGCTCAATAATGCAGCGCGAAGAGCGCCAACGCACAAGGTAGACAAGACGATGAGCACAGAACCCGCACGAATCCTTTTAGTCGACGACGACGCCGACCTCCTGCAATTGATCGCCATGCGCCTTACGGCCGCAGGCTATGCCGTGACCGCGGTGGAATCCGGCGAAGCGGCGCTTGCGAGCTTTGCCATATCGAGGCCGGCCGCCATCGTGACCGACTTGCGCATGCATGGGATGGACGGCATGGCGCTCTTCGACGCAATCCACCGGCAGGCGCCGTCGATGCCCGTGGTGATCCTTACCGCGCACGGCACGATCCCCGAAGCGGTGGCCGCCACCAGGCGCGGCGTGTTCAGCTTCCTTACCAAGCCGTTCGACAGCAAGGTGTTGACCGATACCGTGGCCGATGCGCTGCGCCTTGCGCCCGGCGAGGCCGGGGAGCCGGGAGACTGGCGAGCCGAGATCGTCACGCGCTCGGCCGCGATGGAGCACCTGCTGTCCCAGGCGCATCTCGTCGCGCAATCCGACGCAAGCGTTTGCATCTTCGGGCCGAGCGGCACGGGCAAGGAGTTGATCGCGCGAGCGCTGCATCGGGCGAGCCGCCGCCGCGAGAAACCGTTCATAGCTGTAAATTGCGGCGCGATTCCCGAGGGCTTGCTTGAAACGGAGCTCTTCGGGCACAAGAAAGGCTCGTTCACCGGTGCCACCCAGGACCGGCGCGGGTTGTTCCAGGCGGCCGAAGGCGGGACGCTTTTCCTGGACGAAGTCGGCGACATGCCGCTCTCCCTGCAAGTCAAGTTGCTGCGTGCGCTCGAGGACCGCATGGTCCGCGCGGTGGGCGCCAACGAAGCGATTGCCGTAGATGTGCGCATCGTGTCGGCCACCCACCGCAAGCTCGAGGAGCGCATCGCGTCCGGCGAATTTCGCGAAGACCTTTACTACCGGCTGAACGTGGTGAAGCTCGTGGTACCTGCGCTCGCCGAGCGCCGTGAAGACATCCCGCTGCTTGCGGGGCATTTCCTCAAGCGCCTCGCTGAGCGCTACGAGAAGCGCGCACGCGGATTTTCGCCGGAGGCGCTCGAATTGCTGATCGCTGCCCCATGGCCGGGGAACGTGCGCCAGCTCCTCAACGTCGTAGAGCAGTCGGTCGCCCTTGCCACCACCGAAGTGGTGCCGGCCTCACTGGTCCGACAGGCCATCGATCATGCGGAGAGCTCCCTCACGCCGCTTGACGAGGCGCGGCGCGCCTTTGAGCGGGATTACCTCGTGCAGTTGCTCAAGCTCACCGCGGGCAACGTCTCCCAGGCGTCCAAGCTTGCCGGACGCAACCGGACGGAGTTCTACCGGCTGCTTGAGCGTCATGCGCTCGAGCCGGGCCAGTTCAAGTCTGCCGACTAGGCACTAGCTCAGGAAGGCCGCCAGACTGTCGTTCCGCGGCGACACCAAAATCCGCAGTCCTTCAAGGACGTTCGCGCCCAGCTGCGGAAAGCTGTCGGGAAGCGGCGACGTTTTGCCTCCTTTGGCACAAGCCAACTTGTTCACGCGCGCGATCTAAGTCATTCACTGCTCGCAGTGTTTTTTGCTTGGCATGGGACTTGCACATGAAACGCGTTAATACCAGAACACATAGGGTCAACCCACATGGGGTTCATCCCATTACGAGGGGGATACCAGATGAATAAGCACAACTACGTCACATTCGGCGGCCCCTCATACGCTGCGCAGCGCGACCTGCCGACGCGGCGCGAAGGCTTCCTTGCGGACATGGAGCGAAGCATGCCTTGGGCGAGGCTCCGGGCACTCGTCGAACCGGTGTATGCGGATCCCAAGTCGCGGCGCGCCCGGCCGCTCGAACTCGACCGCATGTTGCGAATCCATTTCCTCCAGCGCTGGTTCCGCCTTGGAGACAGCGCGGTGCGCGAAGCGATCTGTGATTCGAACGCGATGCGCTCGTTCGTCTGCATTGGCGACGGCGTGCACTCCCCGGAGGAAACGGCGATCCGCAGGTTCCGCGAGTTGCTGCGCGAGTACGGGCTGGCGGAGGTAATCGTCCAGGCCGCCGATCGGCACCTGCGATCCCTCGGCCTCGCCGTCGCACCCGGTGCGATCGTCGATCCGACCGTCATCAGCAACAGCGCGCAGGCGCCATTCTCACGAGTTATCGACACCGCCGGCCTTTCCGCCGGCTAAACGGAGCGTCAAATGCAAACGATGAAGCAGCACAGGCACGAGGTAAACACGTTCGTCCAGACGCTGTGGGGATTCTGCCTTGTCCTCATGGTCGTACTCGGCATCGGCGGCACCATCTACAAACTGTTGGCGCCTTCAGGCTGGATCGCCTCATTGATGGGCCGCGGATTTTCAGGTGGCGTGGCGGCCATCGGCCTGATGATCGTTTTTGGTGTCATCGGCTGGGTAGCGCGAAACTGGACCACCACGCGCGAGCAGGCAACGACCGCTACGTTCGTGGTGTATGCGTTCGCCGCCGCCGGGCTGCTGTATTTGTTCCAGATCTGGTCTAAGGGAAGCTTCTAGGCACGACCCGCTTAGTTACCAGGTGTGTCCCCTGGGCTCGCCGCTCCCCCGCGGCGGGCCTTTTTTTGGGGGGCAGCTTCCCGCCTATGAGGGCCGGGAGATTTCCGTGAGCGCTTCGGCCGCCGGCCGGATGTCGGAGCTTTCAACCGCAAAATCGCCAAGGGTGACGATGCCAACCAGCCGCTTGTCCCGGTTTACGACGGGCAGCCGGCGGACTTGGTTTTCGCTCATGCGTTGGGCGGCCTCATCCACCGAATCGTCTTCATAAACCCAGACGATGCCTTCGGACATGACGTCGCGAACGCGCGTATTGCCTTCCTTTCCCTCGGCGACCGCCCGGATCACGATGTCGCGATCCGAGATGGACCCGATCATGCGGTCGTTCTCCGCCACGGGCAGCATGCCGAAATCCCCGCCTCGCATCTGCTGGGCAGCTTCCTTGATGGTCGATTCAGGGTCGATGACCTGCACACGGGGCGTCATGACTTCGCTGACTTTCTGCATGAGGAACTCCTCGAGATTGGCAATGTGAACTCGCCAGTCTCAGCCTCATGGGAGGAAGTGTATGTGCGACCCCTTACAGTGCAAGGCAAAGGCGTTGCTCAGACGGCGATCGGCGCCTTGATCGCGGGATGCGGTTCGTACCCTTCGAGCGTGAAGTCCTCGTAGCGAAAGGCGAACAAGTCGCCCACGCCGCTTGCCAGACGCATGCGCGGAAACGGCCGCGGCGTCCTGGACAGTTGCTCCCGCGCCTGCGCGAGGTGGTTCGAGTAAAGGTGCGCATCCCCGAGCGTCAGCACGAAATCGCCGGGTGCATGGCCGGTGACCTGCGCCACCATGAGCGTGAGCAGCGCATATGACGCGATATTGAACGGGACGCCCAGGAAGAGATCCGCGCTCCTTTGATACATCTGGCAGGAAAGGCGGCCGTCGGCCACGTAGAACTGGAACAGGGCATGGCAAGGGGGCAGCGCCATGCGATCGACATCGGCTGGATTCCAGGCGGTGACGATATGCCGGCGCGAGTCGGGTTTAGTGCGAATGGATTCGAGCACGTTCCTGATCTGGTCGATCTCTCCGCCGCCAGGGGTGCGCCAATGGCGCCACTGGTAGCCATAGACCGGGCCGAGCTCGCCCTTGTCATCCGCCCACTCGTCCCAGATCGTGACGCCGCGCTCCTGGAGCCAGCGCACGTTCGTATCCCCGGAGAGGAACCAGAGCAGTTCGTAGATGATCGACTTGAGGTGCAGCTTCTTGGTGGTGAGCAGCGGGAAGCTTTCGGCCAAGTCGAACCGCATTTGCGCGCCGAACACGGAAAGCGTTCCCGTGCCGGTCCTGTCGGTCTTGGTTGCGCCGCGCGTGAGCACCTGGGCGAGCAGGTCGAGGTACTGGCGTTCGCCTGACGGGAGCAGATTCGGGACGGCGTTCATTCGAATGAGGGTGCCCAGAGGTCCGGGGCGATTGGACGATTGTCATCGATTGTAGCGAAGGTTGCGCATTCCGACCTGCCCGAGCATGATCCCCGGTTTCGCAGGGGGAACACCGATGCTCAAGTTGTTCGGCGGCGGCAAGCCGGACCATCCGATGGCCGACCCGAAGGAGGCCAGGCGGCTCCTGGACGACCTGCCCGCGCAGGATCCGGTCAAGGCGCTCGAGGAACTCGCGCATTGGCTCGAATCGGTGTCGACGGCCGAAGGGTTCAAGCTCGAGCAGCGCTTGCAGCTGCTGTTCCAGATCGACGATGCGGCCCAGGCGCGCTCGCGCAAGCTTGCCCGCGATTACTTCGCAAGCGTGCGGCCCTCCAAGGTGCAGGAAAACCGGCTCTGGAAGGGCATCCACGAATACTGGAACCAGGCGGGGCGCGCATTCGGTCGCGCAGTCGACCAGTTCGTGAACGGCGCGAAAGGCGCCGACACTGCCAAGGCGCAACTACCCTTGCTCCTGGTCCGCGCCCTGCGCAGCATCTCGCAGCAGATCAAGTGGATGCACATGCGCTACGGGCCGGTGGACCTCAGCGCCTGGGGGATCTTCAACCGCGTGTACGGCTTTGCGGAGTTCCGCGGCCTGGCCGGCGCAAAGACGACGATTTACCCCGGCGTGCCAGGCGAGACGACGCCGCAGCAGGAATTCCTCAAGGGCGTGGTGTTCAGCGCGAGTTCGCCGGATGCGCTTTTGCCGATTGAAGTGGACCTTGCCGAGCGCCTCATTGGCGATTTCACCGCAAAATTCACGCTGAGCCAATCGCCGTCGCCCGAGATGAGCTATTGGACGGACCTCAACCAGAACATGGCCCCGCAGCGGCTCGTGCGGCCGCCGCAGCAGACGCCCACGCTGAGGTGTTTCGGCGCCTCCGCCGCGCTCGAAGAAGTAAAGGGCAACCTGCAGAAACTAGAAGCCAGCCGGCAGGTCCCTGCCAGCCTCAACCTGGGCTCGGTTTACGCACCCGAGGTCGTCCTCGATGTCCTCGGGCACCTGGCCGTTTACTGGTCGCTCGAGCCGCCGGAACGCAAACACCCAAGGCACAGCGTGAAATCCCGGCTTTCGGTGGCCCATGGGTTCGATGGCGTGCTAGGCGTGCTGGGTGCCTCGGAGTCCCTCGACTTCGAAGCGACCGCGGTCGAAAGCTGGATCGTTGAGAACGTGAGCGCAGGCGGATTCGGCGCGGTGGTGCAGCAGCTCAAAGGCGACTGGCTCAAGGTCGGCGCTCTCATCGGCATGCAGCCCGAGGGCGGGAACAATTGGGTGGCGGGCGTAGTACGCCGGGTGAACAAGGTCGGCACCTCGCAGGCACGCGTCGGCATCCAGTCGCTGTCGAAATCGCCGATGGCCGGCAAGTTCTGGACCGGCGTGGTGACCGAGGCGGGCGTCGTGCTGAAGACCGGCGAGCCGGACAGCGGCGAAGTGCGCATGATCCTCAAGCCCGGCGTTTTCGTCCCGGGCCAGAACCTGGAATCGGAACGCAGCGGACGCTTTCACGTGTACATGCCGCAAGGCGTTGAGGAGAAGGGCGACGATTACGAAATCGCCCGCTTTCGCGAAATGATCCGCGAGACCTGACCCCGCCCGCGTTACTTAAGGATTTTCACCAGCCAGTCCGAAATGTCGGCGATCTCCTGCGGGCAGACCGAGTGCGGCATTGCGTACTCGTGCCACTCGAGCGGGTAACCCAGCGCCTCCAGCATTTTGCGCGATTGCTCTGCACGCCCAATTGGGATCATCGGGTCGCCCGTGCCGTGTGCCATGAAGATCGGGAGGTCCCGGTTGGTCTTGTGACGCTCGGCTTCGACGGTGCCGGCAAGCGGCAGGTAAGTCGAAAGCGCCATGATGCCGGCCAGCCTTTGCGGATGCCGCAAGCCGGTCTGGAAGGCAATCGCGCCACCCTGCGAAAAGCCGGCGAGCACTATGCGGTCCGCGCGGATGCCGCGCGCTTCCTCTACGGCGATGAGGGCTTCGACGGACGCCTGTGACTCGCGCAGCCCTTCGCCGTCTTCACGCGTCCCGCCCAGTTCGAGGATGTCGTACCAGGCGCGCATCGCCATGCCGTTGTTCAGCGTGACTGGGCGAACGGGTGCATGCGGAAAAATGAAGCGCACTGCCAGGCTCGCGGGGAGGCCGAGTTCCGGCACGATCGGCTCGAAGTCATGGCCGTCCGCCCCAAGGCCGTGCAGCCAGATGACCGTCGCCGAGGGCGACGAGCCGGTCTCGATTTCGATTCGTTCAAGCAGGTTCTTATCCATGCGGCGATTTTAACGTAAACAGAATATCCTTCCCTCATTTGACTGTTGACTGGCGGTCATTTAGAGTGCCGCTTAACTGACTGCCGGTCATTAAAACGATGTCTACTGCCAGAAGCGCGGCTCGCCCGCGCACCCGCGCCGTCCTGCCGGAAGACAAGTCCGAGCGCCGCGCGGCGATCCTTCGCGCCGCGGGCGTCCTGCTCAAGCAGGCGCCGCAGGGCGCATTCTCGGTAGACCAGCTGGCGCGCCGGGCAGGGCTTGCTAAGGGCACCGTCTACCTGTACTTCGGCACGCGCGAGGAGGTGCTGCTCGCCGTGCATTCGGAGCGCCAGCAGGATCTCTTCGATGCGCTCGAAAAAGCTTTGTCCTCGCCCCGCGCGGATATCCGGCTGGTCGTGCGCACGGTTGCGCGCTTTCTCCGGACGCATCCTGAATTCCTGCCGCTTGCGGCCAACTGCCGGGGCATGCTCGAAACGAACATCGGCACCGAAGCGGCGCTCGCCTACAAGCAGGGGGTGGGCGCCAGGCTTGCCGGAATCGGCACGCGCGTCGAGGCGTTGTTTCCGATCGCGAAGGGCCAGGGGATCGGCCTCCTCATGGCGAGCTATGCGTTGATGATCGGGTTGTGGCAGATCTCCGATCCGCCGGAATGCCTCGCCGCCGTGATGGAGCGCCCCGACATGCGCCTGTTTCGCGTCGATCTGGAAAAGCAGCTGAGCTCGGCATTGGTGAACCTTTGGGAAGGCGCGACGATTCGCGGGAATGGGAGAGCGACATGAAGAGAATATATGACCGGGTTTTGGCCGCGGTGCTGGTATCGGCGGGGCTGGTGGCCGCCTGCGGAAAGGCGCCGGAACCCAAGCTCGAGGAGATCCGGCCTGTGCGCATCCTTAAGGTCGATACGACTGCCTCCGGCCGGTCGATCGAGTGGGCAGGCGAGGTCAGGCCGCGCCTCGAGACGCGTCTTGGTTTTCGCGTCGGCGGCAAAATGATCGAGCGCCTTGTCGAGGTGGGCACGACTGTGCGGGCAGGGCAGCCGATTGCGCGCCTCGATCCCGCTGACCTCCAGTTGGCTGCCGCCGCGGCGAGGACGCAGATCGTCCAGGTGGAGGCGGAGCGCCGGTTTGCCGAGGGCGACTTGCGCCGCTACCGCGACCTGCGTGAGAAAAATTTCATCAGCCAGGCGGAGCTCGACCGTCGCGCGAGCACGTTTGAGTCCACCGATGCACGCCTCGAAGCGGCGCGGGCGCAATCCCGCCAGGCAGCTAACCAGGCGGGCTATGCGGTGCTGGCAGCCGACAGCGCGGGCGTGATCACCGCCATTGAAGCAGAAGCGGGCCAGGTGGTTGCGCCGGGCCAAACCGTTGCGCGTCTTGCACGCGCCGGCGAAACCGAGGTCGTCGTGGCAGTACCGGAATCGCAACACGGCCTTGTCGAGCAGGCAAAGGAGTTTTCCGTCACGCTGAGCGCGCTGCCAGGACGCACCTGGAAGGGCCGGCTCCGGGAACTCTCGCCGTCGGCCGACCCGGTCACCCGGACGTACGCCGCAAAAATCACGATCCTCTCGCCGGGCACTGACGTCGAGCTTGGCATGAGCGCGCGGGTTTCGGCGCTTCTCGGCGGCACGGGCACGCGAATCGAGTTGCCGGTCTCCGCCTTGTACGGAAAAGGCGAATCCATCCAGGTCTGGCTGGTCGAAGCGATCAAGGACGGGATCGGGTCGGTTCGCTTGCAGCCGGTGCGCACAGGCGGCCTTTCGGGTGACCGCGTGCTGATCGAGTCGGGGCTTACGCCCGGCGACATGGTCGTGGTGGCCGGTGCGCAGCTGCTGCGTGCGGGCCAGCGCGTGCGCGCAGCGGCCCCGGGTTAGCGTGAGCGCGTCACGCTTCAACCTGTCGGCTGCGGCGCTCGAGTACCGCGAGCTCACGCTGTTTTTCCTGCTCGCCATCGCGATTGGGGGTGTGGCGGCCTACTTCCAGCTCGGGCAGCGCGAAGATCCGGACTTCGCTTTCCGCGCGATGGTCATCCGCACGCTCTGGCCGGGCGCCACGACGGAGCAGGTGGACCGCCAGATCACCGATCGCATCGAGAAGAAACTCCAGGAGACGCCTTACTTCAAGTGGACTCGCAGCTATTCCAAGCCCGGTGAATCGCTGATCGTGCTCGAGCTGCTCGATGTAGCCGCGCCCAAGGACGTGCCCGAGATCTGGTACCAGGTTCGCAAGAAAGTCGGCGACATCCGCCAGGCGTTGCCGGCGGAAACGATCGGACCCTTCTTCAACGATGAATTCGGCGACGTGTTCGGATCCATCTACGCATTTACGGCAGATGGCTTCACGCATTCGGAATTGCGGGACTACGTCGAGCGCGTGCGGCAGGAATTGCTCAGGCTGCCGAACGTTGCCAAGATCGAGCTGGTGGGCGTGCAGGACGATAAGATTTTCGTCGAGCTTTCGACCAAGAAGCTCGCGAGCCTGGGGATCGACCCGACCATCATCGGCCAGGCGCTCCAGGTGCAGAACGCAATCGCAAGTCCAGGCAGCGTCGAGACAAAAGAGAACTCGGTCTCGCTTCGGGTGAGCGGGCAGCTCGACTCGGTGAAGGCTGTCTCGGACCTGCTGCTCCGTGCCAACGGGCAAACGTTCCGGCTGGGCGACATAGCTTCGGTCACGCGGGGTTATGCGGATCCGCCGGTTTCGTTCATGCGCTCGGGCGGCAAGCCTGCAATCGGCGTGGCGGTTTCGATGGTCGCCTCAGGCGATGTGCTCCAGCTTGGCACCGACCTCAAGCAGACCATGGCGAGGCTCAAGGCGGACCTGCCCATCGGCATCGAGTTTCGGCAAGTGTCGGATCAACCGGCCGTCGTGAAGGATTCGGTGGGCGAATTCATGCGGTCCCTTGCCGAGGCGGTCGCCATTGTGCTCGTGGTGTCATTCCTTTCGCTGGGTGCGCGCGCGGGGCTCGTCGTGGCGCTGACGATTCCCCTGGTACTGGCCGCCACCTTCCTCGCCATGCGCTTTTTCTCCATCGACCTGCATCGCATTTCGACCGGCGCGCTGATCATCTCGCTCGGCCTCCTGGTGGACGACGCGATGATTTCGGTCGAGATGATGGCGAGGAAACTGGAAGAGGGCTTCGACAAGGTAAGCGCCGCGACCTTCGCCTATTCCTCGACAGCTTTTCCGATGCTCTCCGGCACGATCATCACGGCGGCGGGCTTCCTGCCGATCGCCACCGCCAAGTCGACGACCGGCGAATACACGTACGCGATCTTTGCGGTGACCACCATCGCGCTGATCATCTCCTGGTTCGCCGCCGTCACGGCAACGCCCTTTCTCGGGGCTCTCTTCCTTAAGCAGAAGAAACTGGGGGAGGATGCGCACGCCGACGTGTATTCGACGCCTTTCTATGCGCGGCTTCGCTCGGTGATCGACTGGTGCATCGCGCACCGGAAGAAAGTCCTTGCTGCGACCGCACTCATCTTTTGCTTGGGGGTCGCCGGCATGGGCCTCACCGAGAAACAGTTCTTTCCCTCATCCAACCGGGTCGAGCTCATGATCGAGCTTTGGCTTCCGGAAGGCGCCTCGATCACGGCGTCGGCGCGCGAGGCTTCCCGCATGGAAGCCAAGCTTGCGGTCGATCCCGATGTGGGCAGTTACGTCACGTACGTCGGCAACGGATCGCCGCGATTCTTCCTGTCTCTGGACCAGCAACTGTTCCGGACGAATTACGCCCAGTTCATTGTCCTCACCAACGACATTGCCGGGCGCGAAAGAGTCGTCGAGAAAGTGCGCAAGATTCTCGAAGCCGATTTTCCGGGCATTCGCGGCCGCATCAATCGCGTGCCGCTCGGTCCGCCCGTGAACTACCCGATCCAGTTCCGGGTGATCGGTCCGGATGCGGCGATGCTGAAGACGCAGGCGGAGCTCGTGGCCGCCAAGGTGCGTGCCAACCCGAGCACGGTGGATGTGAACATGGACTGGGGCGACCGCGTCCTCGCCCTGCGGGTCGAAGTCGACCAGGAGAAAGCGCGTGCACTCGGCGCCTCCTCGCAAGGCGTGGCGCGCGCGACGGCGGCGGTCGTAGCAGGCGTGCCGCTGGGCCAATATCGCGAAAACGACCGCATCATCGACGTGATGCTGCGTGCACCGGCGAACGAGCGCGGGACGCTCGGATCGCTCGCCGAGCTCTCGGTGCCGGTGGCGGGCGGCCGGACAGTGCCGCTCGCCCAGGTGGCCGACATTCGCGAAGTACTCGAAGAGCCGATCATCTGGCGGCGCAGCCGTGAACCGGCCCTTACGGTTCGCGCCGACATTGTGGATGGCGTCCAGGCGCCGGACGTCAGCCTGCAGATCCAGAAGACGCTCGGCCAGATCCAGGCGGCGCTGCCGCCGGGCTATCGCATCGAAGCCGGCGGTGCCTACGAGGAGAATTTCAAGGCGCAGAACTCGATTGCCGCCGGCCTGCCGATGGTCGTCGTCGTGATCCTGGGCATGCTGATGATCCAGCTGAAGAGTTTTTCGCGCACGTTCATGGTCGTTTTGACGGCGCCGCTTGGCGTTGTCGGCATCGCACTCGCACTGCTGGTGTTCAAGCAGCCTTTCGGCTTCGTAGCTTTGCTCGGCGTGATTGCCCTGGCCGGGATGATCATGCGCAACTCGGTGATCCTCGTCGACCAGATCGAACAGGACATTGGGGCCGGGCACCCTGTCTGGACCGCGATCCGCGAGTCCACCGTCCGCCGCTTCCGGCCGATCGTGCTGACGGCGGCCGCAGCGGTGCTTGCGATGATTCCGCTCACTCGGAGCGTGCTTTGGGGCCCGATGGCCTACTCGATCATGGGCGGACTGGTCGTGGCGACCGTCCTGACCCTGCTCTTCGTGCCCGCCTTGTACGCGGCGTGGTTCCGGGTGAAACGACCAGTCGTGGAAGCCGATCTCTTGCTAAAGGCTACCTGAAGACCTCGGTCCGCTGACGGCTTCCTGCGCCGTCTGTTGCCGCTGCACTTCCTTGCGCTTCATCGCCAGGTAGGTGTCCCGGTCAATCTCATGGAGCTGCCGCTTGTATTGCTCGGTCGCGTCGAACCACGCTGCGAGGCGACGCTCGACCCGCTGCTCGGCTGGGCCGGCGGCCGCGTTGAGGTATGCGTCGACCGCAAGGTAATACCGCATGGTGTTGCGTTCGACTACCCCGCGCATGCCGCCGATCAGTTCGTTGCCCTGAGATGTGAATCCCACTTTCCCGGCGCCGGCCGTCGCCAGGTACGCCTGCATCGCGATTTTCCCGGCGGTTCCGTACCCGTAGGAATAGCGCAGGTGCAAGAAAGTCTTGCCGTTCTCGAGCGGAGTCGCTTCCAGCAGCACCCGATAGTCATGCGTGCCCAGCGGACCGGTTTCGGCGTCCAGGCGCACCGCCAGATAGTCAGGCGACGATTCGGCCGGCCGGTACAAAAAGTCGATCGGATAGGCGTCCTTGAGCGGCTGGTCGGCTTTTCGGCCGATACGGACGGCTACGATCGTCCCACCCGGCCTTTGCGCCACGCGGCAATCTTTGGTGTTGATCGGCATGATCATCACGTCGCACCAAGGCGCTGCAGTGGACAGGGACGAGCCGATCAGCGCAAAGGAATGGTCGATCACCGCATAGACGTCGCCCTTGAGGGTGCCGGAAGCTTCGGCCGACTCGATGTAAAGGGGACGCTTGTATTGGTTGTCCTTCAAGACGCCGGCGAGTGACGCATACCGAGCGCGCAAATCCGAAGCCTGTCGGGGCTCCCCGACCGCCGCATGGGCTCCCAAAGCCATGCACGCGCCCAAAAAGAGCGCAGGAATTTTTAGTCTCATGGACCTTCAGACCCCATCGAGCCGGGTGAGTTCGCCGCACCTGACGCGTTTAAAAACCTGCGAGGTGGTTTTATATACAGTAGTTGTGCATAATCCGGCGATGCAGCCGCAGCTTCTGGACAAGCTCAACCCTGCGCAGCGCGCGGCTGCGACTCACGGCCATGAGCCGCTCCTGATAATCGCGGGCGCCGGGACCGGTAAAACCAATACGCTCGCCCATCGCGTAGCGCACCTGCTCATGAACGGCGTGCCCGCTGAAAAACTGCTGCTCCTGACATTTTCACGCCGCGCGGCCCAGGAACTCATTCGCCGTTCGCAGCTTATCGTCAGCCAGGCGCTGACTGCGTCGCAGACCGAGAGACCCGCAATCCGGTTGGCCTGGGCAGGGACATTCCATTCAGTGGCGAATCGCCTGCTGCGGCATTACGCCGCGCAGGTCGGACTGGAGCCCGGATTCGGTGTCATGGATCGCGGCGATTCGGCCGACCTGCTGGACGTCGCGCGCCAGGAAATGGGGTTGTCGGCCCAGGACCGGCGCTTTCCGCGCAAGGACACTTGCCTTGCGATCTATTCGCATTGCGTGAACACCCAGCTGCCGCTCGAGTCCACGCTGGCCGAAGCTTTTCCCTGGTGCGTGGAATGGCATGACGAGCTGAAGTCGCTGTTCCGCCGCTATGTCGAGGCAAAGCTTCACCAGCAGGTGCTCGATTACGACGACCTGCTGCTTTACTGGCATGCGCTCATGCAAAACGATGCGCTTGCCCGCGACGTCGATTCGCGGTTCGACCACGTGCTGGTCGACGAATACCAGGACACCAACACCCTCCAGGCGGACATCCTCCTCGCGCTCAAGCCGTCCGGGAAAGGCCTCTGTGTCGTGGGCGACGATGCCCAGTCGATCTACTCGTTCCGGGCGGCGAATGTGGAAAATATCCTCAATTTCCCGGATCGGTTTGCCCCGCCCGCCCGCCGGATCGCATTGGAAGAGAACTATCGCTCGACGCAGCTGATCCTCGATTGCGCGAACGCGCTGATGGCCGACGCGTCCCGACAATTCGAAAAGACGCTGAGATCGAGCCGTTCCGCCGGCGCGCGGGCGAGGCTCGTGACCGTGCTCGACGAGCAGGCGCAAGCCTTATATGTGGTGGAAGGAGTCCTGGCGGCGCGCGAGCGGGGGGTGGCCCTGCGCCGGCAGGCGGTGCTGTTTCGCAGCGCGCACCACAGCGACGCGCTCGAGCTGGAGCTCGTCCGCCGCAACATCCCGTACGTAAAGTATGGGGGACTTAAATTCCTTGAAGCCGCGCATGTGAAAGACCTGCTGGCACTGCTGCGGTGGGCCGATAACCGCCGCAACCGGATTGCGGCGCACCGTGTGTTGCAGCTTCTGCCCGGAATGGGGCCGGCCAACGCCGACCGATGCTTCAAGACGCTCGAAGGCGCCCAGTTCGACTGGTCCGCACTTGCGGCATGGCGTCCGCCGACCGCTGCACGCGAATTCTGGGCGCCGCTTGCGGAGCTGGTTGCAGAGTTGAGTTCGCCCACTCGAAGCTGGGAAGGCCAGGTGGGCGCGGCACGACTCTGGTATGAGCCGCACCTGGCGCGGATCTACAGCGAATCGCCCGCCCGCAAGGGCGACCTGGAGCAACTCGAGCGCATTGCGCTCCAGTTCGGCACGCGCGAACAGTTCCTGAGCGAGTTGACGCTCGATCCTCCGCAGGCGACTTCCGATTTCGGGACCCATGCAACGCTGGACGAGGATTTCCTCATCCTCTCCACCGTACATTCGGCCAAGGGGCAGGAATGGGAGCGCGTGGCCGTCCTGAACGTGACCGACGGGAATTTTCCCAACGAGTACGCCAACGGCAAGCCGGAAAGGATCGAGGAGGAAAGGCGCCTGCTCTATGTGGCGATGACACGCGCCCGCAACGAACTGGAACTGATCGTGCCCCTCAAGTTTTACGTCACCCACCAGGCGCGCGGCGGCGACGCGCATGTATATGGCGCTAAAAGCCGGTTCTTCAGCACGCGTGTGCTTTCTACGCTGGACCAAGTCGTTTGGCCGGCGGGCTCGGACGAACGCGCGCCCCAGGCGAGATCCTTGCCCAAGGTGGATGTGGGGGCGCGGTTGCGCGGTTCCTGGGCCTGAAAGCTTTTAGGCGCCTGCTTTTGCGGTGATCGGCGCGTGAGGCCGCACGGCCTCCCCGGGTTCGATGACAAAGTCGAAGGCGAGCGAGTACCAGGGTCCGGTAACGTCCGGCGCAGGCGCCGGTCCCGAGTCGTGGCGAACATAGTCTGCGACCAGCGCTCGTGTCACGCCGAACTGCGAATCGCTTTCGAGGTGCGGATCGTCGGACGGATAGACCTGGGAGGCGATCGTCTTGAACCCATGCTTGTAGACGAGGAAGTGCAAGTGCGCCGGCCGGAAGTTGTGCCGGCCTTGCGCCCGGATGAGGACGCCGGTCGGCCCATCGACGGGTACCGGGTAGCCGGCCGGACGCACGCTCCTGAACGAAAACCGGCCATCGCCTCCCGTCTTGAAAACACCGCGCAGGTTCATTTCCGCTTGTGAAGGGTCCTGGTTCTCATAGAGCCCCTGGGGCGTCGAGTGCCAGACGTCCACTTCCGCGTCCGCCACGCCTTGGCCGTCCAGATCGAGGACCCGGCCGGAGAAGAACAGCGCGGGACCAGGTACGGGCGAGCGTAGGAGCGATGCGCCGTCCTTGCAGTGCGGCGCGCCGGCCCGCCAGAACGGACCGAGATTGTTGGCCTGGGTTGAGGCAGTGCCCATCTGCCCGTTGTTCAGCAGGCAAACGAGATTGGAGACGCCCAAAGCCCCGCACATCAGCATCACTTCATTGTGGCTGGCGGTGGTCTTCTGGCCGAGCGCGGCCACTTGTGAGATGGCCTGCTGGAATTCGCGCTCGGTCAGGCGTGTTTCCCGGACGAAACCGTGCAAGTGGCGGACCAGCGCTTCGAGAATCTGCTTCGTACGCTGGTCGGGGGTGTTTCTCATCCCCGCAAGCACTGCCGCCGTCACGTCTTCCTGCGATTCGATGAGCATGAGGCACTCTTTACTGTGATTGAACCTTGGTCCCGACCGGCAAGGATTGCCAGACGGCCCGATTTGTTTACAAACGCTCCATTGGCAGCGGTGAGGTGAGAGGAGCAATAACCGGCCGGCACCTTACTCCTTGTAAGTAGAACTTCTACGCACGCTGTAGGTGCGCTCTTGCATCGCGTTTGTACGCAGTGTTACCGGGATTACGCGACGTGGTGCAACTTCCGTCAAGAAAGTAGGCGCGATCTTACAGACAGACCATGCGGATGGTCTCTTGCATAGTGCGGCCAACTTGGTCTGAAACTTGCTCATCCGTCGTGAGGTGACGACAGGATTTCGGTGCGAAGGAATAGACAGCGGAACAAATGCACAGTGACGCACAACAAAGAACGCATTGCATGCACGAATGAAAATTGTAAACGAGGCAGCTGGGGGTCAACCGGAAATGAATACGCACATTACTCAGGGGAAGGAGGATCACCATGACCTTGTTTGACCTGTATCGGGAGCAGTACACAAAATCGAGCGACGAAGAAATGTCGCTCACCGATTATTTCGAACTGTGCAAGACCAGTCCCCTTGCCTACGCGAGCGCCGCCGAGCGCATGCTCGCCGCGATCGGCGAGCCGGAGATGATCGACACGCGAAACGATGCGCGCCTGTCGCGCTTGTTCTCCAATCGCATGATCCGGCGCTATCCCGCATTCCGCGAGTTCTACGGCATGGACGAGGCGATTGCGCAGATCGTCGCCTATTTCAAGCATGCGGCGCAGGGGCTCGAAGAGCGCAAGCAGGTCCTCTACCTGCTCGGTCCGGTCGGCGGCGGAAAATCGTCGATCGCCGAGCGCCTCAAGGCCCTCATGGAGGCGTACCCCATTTATGCGCTCAAAGGTTCGCCCGTTAACGAGTCGCCCCTCGGCCTGTTCAATGCCGAACGCGACGGTGCGCTTCTCGAATCGGAGTACGGCATTCCCCCGCGCTACCTCAACGGCATCATGAGCCCCTGGGCGGTCAAGCGCCTGAAAGAGTTCGAAGGCGACATCAGCAAGTTCCGCGTCGTGCGCGTCCAGCCGTCCATCCTCCGGCAGATCGCCATCACGAAAACCGAACCGGGCGACGAGAACAACCAGGACATTTCATCCCTCGTCGGCAAGGTCGACATCCGCAAGCTCGAATCCCTGTCCCAGGACGACCCGGACGCCTACAGCTACTCGGGGGGGCTGTGCCTGGCCAACCAGGGATTGCTCGAGTTCGTGGAGATGTTCAAGGCGCCGATCAAGATGCTCCACCCGCTGCTGACCGCGACGCAGGAAGGCAACTTCAAGGGGACCGAAGGGTTCTCGGCGATTCCCTTCACGGGCGTGATCCTGGCGCACTCGAACGAGTCGGAATGGCAGGCTTTCCGCAACAACAAGAATAACGAGGCGTTCCTGGACCGTGTTTACATCGTCAAGGTGCCGTATTGCCTCCAGGTCTCGGAGGAAGTGAACATCTACCGCAAGCTGCTGCGCAACAGCTCGCTTGCCCAGTCGCCCTGCGCGCCGGGGACACTGGAGATGATGGCTCAATTCGCGGTCCTCTCCCGCTTGAAGGAGCCCGAGAACTCGAGCATCTATTCAAAGCTCCGGGTCTACGACGGCGAGAACCTCAAGGACGTCGAGCCGAACGCCAAGTCGTACCAGGAATACCGCGACTACGCCGGGATAGACGAAGGGATGACGGGCTTGTCCACGCGGTTCTCTTACAAGGTGCTGTCGGCGGTCTTCAACCACGACCAGACGGAGATCGCGGCCAACCCCGTCCACCTTATGTATGTGCTGGAGCAGCGCCTGCTCCGGGAGCAGCTTCCCGAGGACACCCAGCGCAGGTACCTCGATTTCATGAAGAGCTACCTGGGCGGCCGGTACGCCGAATTCATCGGCAAGGAGATCCAGACCGCGTACCTGGAGTCGTATTCGGAGTATGGGCAGAACATCTTCGACCGTTACGTGACGTTTGCCGACTACTGGATCCAGGACGAGGACTACCGCGACCCGGAAACCGGGGAGAGCTTCGAGCGCTCCCAGCTGAACGCGGAACTGGAAAAGATCGAGAAGCCGGCCGGCATAGCCAACCCGAAGGACTTCAGGAACGAGATCGTCAACTTCGTGCTGCGCGCGCGGGCGCAAAACGGCGGCAAGAACCCGTCGTGGACAAGCTACGAAAAGCTGCGCGAAGTGATCGAGCGCAAGATGTTCTCGAATACCGAAGAGCTCCTGCCGGTGATCTCGTTCAACGCCAAGGCCTCCGCCGAGGACCGCCGAAAGCACGAGAGCTTCGTGGCGCGGATGGTCGACAAGGGCTACACCGAAAAGCAGGTGCGCCTGTTGTGCGAATGGTATCTGCGGGTGCGCAAATCACAGTAGAGCCGGGCCGAACCAGGAGCGAAGCGCCGTGTCCATGATCATCGACCGCAGGCTTAACGACCACAATAAGAGCGCGACCAACCGGGAGCGCTTTATCCGCCGTTACAAGGACCAGCTGAAGCGGGCGATCGACGGGATGGTATCGGACCGCTCGATCCGCGACATGGAGAAAGGCGGGGATGTCAGGATCCCCATCAAGGACATTTCCGAGCCCGCCTTCCGCCACGGACGGGGCGGGGACCGCGAAATGGTCCATCCGGGGAACCGGACCTTCAATCAGGGCGACCGCATCGCGCGTCCCGAGTCGGGCGCAGGGCGCGGTGGCGAGGGCGGGTCGGGGCAGGGAGACGGCACGGACAGCTTCGAGTTCTCCCTGTCACGCGAGGAATTCATGAAGCTGTTCTTCGATGACCTCGAGTTGCCCCGCCTTGCACGCACGATCACTGGCAGCGTGGCCGAGAAAAAACTCCAGCGTGCGGGATACACGCGCCACGGCGCTTCGACGAACCTTGCGGTCGTGCGCTCGTTGCGCAATTCGCTCGCCAGGCGGATAGCGTTGCGCGCCGGCGTGCGGCGGCGGTACCACGAGGCCAAAGCGGAACTCGCCACGCTTTCGATGGAAGCGAATCCCGTGCGCCTTGACCAACTCCTCGAGCTCGAGATTGCCGATTACCGCCGCCGCATGGCGCAGGTGCCCTTCCTTGACGAGATCGACCTGCGCTACCGGCACCGCATCACGGTCCCCCAGCCGATCACCCAGGCCGTGATGTTCTGCCTCATGGACGTTTCGGCGTCGATGGACGAGCAGAAGAAAGACCTCGCGAAGCGCTTCTACACGCTTCTTTACCTGTTCCTCTCCCGCAAGTATGCGAAGGTGGACGTGATCTTCATCCGCCATACCGAAAACGCGGAGGAGGTGGACGAGGAGCGCTTCTTCCACGACCCGCAGACCGGGGGCACTGTGGTGTATTCCGCCCTCGAGCTGATGCACGAGATCATGCAGGCGCGCTACCCGTCTTCGTCGTGGAATATCTACGGCGCGCAGGTCTCCGATGGCGATGCGTTCGGCGCCGACCCGGAAAAAAGCCGGGGGTTCCTCGAAACCGCGCTCCTCCCCTGGACGCGCTATTACGCCTATATCGAGGTGCCGGACCTGCTGACTCCGTTGTCCACGCTGGCGTCCTCTTACAAGCGCATCACCGCGGAGCACTTCGCAATGCGCGAAGTGCGCGAGCGGCGCGAGATCTACCCGGTTCTGCGGGACCTGTTCAAGCGGGAGACGCAATGAGCGCGGAAACGCTTTCGGCGCTCGAGCGGCAGCGCCAGCCCATTTCACGCGGCGGCGAGTGGACTTTCGAACTCATCGAGCGGTATGACGCCGAGATCCGGCGCATCGCGGTCGACGAGTTCGGCCTGGACTGCTATTCCAACCAGATCGAGATCATCAGCTCCGAGCAGATGCTCGACAGCTACGCCTCCAACGGCCTGCCGATCGGCTACCCCCACTGGACGTACGGCAAGGAATTCATCCGCAACGAGCAGAACTACCGGAGCGGCGCGCGGGGCCTGGCCTACGAGATCGTGATCAATTCCGATCCCTGCATCGCATACCTGATGGAAGAGAACAGCATGCCCATGCAGGCGCTCGTCATTGCGCATGCATGTTACGGGCACAACTCGTTCTTCAAGGGCAACTACCTGTTCCGTCAGTGGACCAGCGCGGACGCAATCATCGACTACATGGTGTTTGCGCGGAAATACATCCTCGAATGCGAGGAAAAATACGGCATCGACGCAGTCGAGGAAACCCTCGATTCGTGCCACGCACTGATGGATTTCGGCGTCAACCGGTATGAGCACCCCGCGCCCCTGTCGGCCGAGGCGGAGCGCACCCGCGCCGTGGAGCGGGAGGCTTACGCCTGGAAAATGCATGACGAAATCTGGCGCACCGTGCCGGTTCGGGACAAGGCCGCCCGCAAGGCGAAGCCGTTGGCCTTCCCGGTCGAACCGCAGGAGAACCTGCTTTACTTCATCGAGAAGTATTCGCCCAAGCTCCTGCCGTGGCAGCGCGAAATCGTTCGCATCGTGCGCAAGATCTCGCAGTACTTCTACCCGCAGGGCCAGACCAAGCTCATGAACGAGGGATGGGCGACGTTCTGGCACTACACCATCCTCAACCGGCTCTACGAGAAAGGCCTGGTGGATGACGGGTTCATGCTCGAGTTCCTCCAATCGCACACGAACGTCGTTTCACAAAGCGGCTTCGACCAGCCGGGGTATGGTGGCCTGAACCCGTACGCGCTCGGGTTTGCAATGTTCTCGGACATCCGCCGGATCTGCGAAAACCCGACCGATGAGGACCGCGCGTGGTTCCCGGATATTGCGGGCGGGGATTGGCGCAAGGTGCTGGACTCGGCCATGCGCAATTACAAGGACGAGTCCTTCATCGGCCAGTTCCTGTCGCCGCGGCTCATCCGCGAATTCCACCTGTTTGGCGTCGCCGACCACGAGGTCGAGCCGACACTCGAGATTGCGGCGATCCATAACGAGGCGGGCTACCGGCGGGTGCGCAGGCTGCTCGCGCAGCAGTACAACCGCGATGCGCTACTGCCCGATATCCAGGTTACGAACTTCGCCCGGGATGCGGACCGCAGCCTGACCGTGCGCCACATGATCCATCGAAAGCGCCCGCTGTCCGACGATTACGCCGAAGTCGCCAAGCACCTCACGCGGCTATGGGGATTCTGCGTGCGCCTGGAGACGATGGAGGAAAACGGGGAATTGCGGCAGGTGCAGGAGTTCCATCCGGCCTAGGACGGTTTTTCCGCCTCCTCTCTGAGCGCCTCAAGCCGCTCGACGATCCGGCGCACGTCAACGAAGTTTGCCGTCGAGTCTGCGGAGGGATGCAAGCCGTTCCTGGCATCTGCAATGACAGCGCGGATTTCCGCGGCAACACCGGCGTTTGGGGCAGTCGACGAAATGGTGCCCGTAAAGCGCTCGTACTCGTCCAGGATTAGCCGAAGATTGTTAAGGTCCGGTTCGGTCATTTCTTGTGCCCTCCCTCGAGCCCGCCAAGGAACGGAAAGGGATTGATCGGCGTCCCTTTCCACCATTTCTTTTCGGGTCCGAGTACAAAGAGAGAAAAATGCAGGTGGGGCGCGTCCGGATTCGCATTACCGGTGCTCCCCACGTAACCGATCACATCGCCCCGCTTGACCTGCTGCCCCTCTGCCAAGTTCCGCGCATAGCCGTCGAGGTGAGCGTAATAGTAGGCGACGTTTTCGCCGCGATCGAATTGGTAAATCGTCAGCCCGCCGGGTTTGCTATTGAAGAGCTTCGCGATTTTTCCGTCATCGACCGCAATGACCGGCGTGCCCCTTGGCGCCATGATGTCGATTGCTTCGTGGCGCTCCTTACCGCGGCCCTGGTCGAAGGTGTCTCGCAGCTGTCGACGATCGATTCCCTGGACGGGAATGAGAAGCGGCCCGAAAAGCGGCTCCGGCGGTTGGGCGCCGGCGTGGGGCGCCGCTGCGCACATCGCCGATACGCAGAGGAGCAACAGTCCGCACAGGGCCGAGTGGCTTTTCACCTCACTCCTTGAGGACGGCGGGGGTGCCCGGAGCGACGGCTTGCGCAAGCGCGGCCGCATCCCAATTGGTCAGCCTGATGCACCCGTGCGATTGCGACTTGCCGATAGAGGAGGGTTCCGGCGTTCCATGGATGCCGTAGTTCTTCTTGGAAAGGTCGATCCAGACGACGCCGACCGGATTGTTCGGGCCGGGGGGGATCTTGGCCGCCGAATGGGTTGGGTTCGCATCCCAAAAAAGCTTGGGGTTGTAGTGGAACACGGGGTTTCTCGCAACGCCGAGAATCTTCCAGGTGCCCAGCGGAAGGGGATCGTGCGTGCTGCCCATCGACGCAGGAAAGTAGGCCAGCGTCTTGCCCGAGGTATCGAGGAGCGAGACGCTCGACGTGGATTTGTCGACCACTACCTTCGCGCCCTTTGGCAGCGCCGCGGCCGCGTCGACGTTCGGGACGATGATCTCCTCACCTTCCCGGCCAAAATCCTTGCCCTTGTTGAGCCGCCGCAGGAGCGCCGGACTGGCATGGACTTTCTCGCCAAGCGCTTCCAGCGGAGAGGCGTAACCCATTGCCGCCAACTTGGCCTTGTCCATCATGTCTGCGGGCAGTTCGACGAACGGACCGGCGACGTCCGCTGCGGAGATGACATAGGTAACGAGCGCTTCGGCCGTGTCCTGGTTAAGCGCTTGCCAAGTTTCGGGCGTCATCCTGCCCGTGGCCTTGAAGCCGTTTTCCCGTTGGTAGGCTGCGATCGCTTTCTCGAGGTTCGTCCCGAACGCGCCATCGATTTCCCCGGGCGAGAAACGCGCACGATCGAGCAGGATCTGGGCCCGCAGGACGGACGGTCCCGCACTTTTTGGACCGACAGGCTGCATCAAGGCTGGGTTGTTGACCCGCTCAGCCGTCAAGGCGGCAGGGTTGGCCCGCTTCGCGGGCGCGCCATGAGCCGTCGGCAGGCAAAGGCAGGCCAGCGCCAAAGCGAGGATCGGGTTTTTCACTTGACTGCTCCGGCGACGAGGTTTCGCCATTAACGCGCGCCCGGCGGGTTTTATCTGTGCGCTGGCAGTCAGTACGCGGTTTTGGTCCTGCTTGCCACACGTTGCGCCAGCGTCACTGCACTCAGGACCAAGGCGCCGGCCACCATTCCCACGATTGCATTGGCAAGACCCGTCAGGAGCAAGCCGCCAATGCCTCCGAGCCCGTCGGTCATGTGTTCTAACGGGCCGTGCAGAAAGGGCAATCCGTGCGTGAGGATGCCGCCACCGACGAGAAACATGGCTACCAGGCCAGCGGACGAGAGCGCTTTCATGAGGATCGGGGCCGCCGCAAGGATCGCGCGTCCCGTGGCCTGCTTAATACGGATCCTCTGACCTTCGCCACCCCGCCGGCAGAGCCACACACCGGCATCGTCGAGCTTCACGATCCCGGCGACGAGTCCGTAAACACCGGCGGTCATGAGGACGGCGATGCCGGACAGGACCATTACTCGCGTAAGAAAAACCTCATCCGCCACCGTGCCCAGCGTAATGACGATGATCTCGGCCGACAGGATGAAGTCGGTTCGAATCGCGCCCTTGATCCTGTCCTTCTCGAAGGTCGCAAGGTCGGCTGGAGGGGCCGAGTGCTCGCCGACGCCGGCGCCCGCCCTTTTTCGCGGATGCAGGAGGGAGCGGGCAATCTTCTCGAAGCCTTCATAACAGAGATAGGCGCCGCCGAGCATGAGGACAGGCGTAACGGCCCAAGGCGCGAAAGCGCTGAGGGCCAGGGCGACCGGCACGAGGATTGCCTTGTTGACGAGCGATCCCTTTGCCACTGCCCAGACCACCGGGAGCTCACGATCCGCCGTTACGCCGGACACCTGTTGGGCGTTCAGTGCGAGGTCGTCGCCGAGCACCCCCGCAGTTTTTTGCGCCGCGACCTTCGTGAGCACGGAAACGTCGTCAAGCAGCGTCGCAATGTCGTCAAGAAGGGCGAGGAGGGTTCCAGCGGCCATGGTTATCGAACGTACACACCAAGTCTTCTCAGGCGTCTTTCTTGCGGATCGCGCTTTTGGGGCGGAAGGCCTTGAGGACCGACTCGTTCGTTTCGATGTAAGGGCCCCCGATCAGGTCGACGCAGTACGGCACCGCTGCGAACACGCCGTCGAGCGTTTCCTTGATGGCCTTGGGCTGGCCCGGAAGGTTGATGATGAGCGCGCCTTTGCGGATCACGGCAACCTGGCGCGAGAGGATCGCGGTCGGAACGTACTTGAGGCTCACGGCCCGCATCTGCTCGCCGAAACCCGGCATGACCTTGTCGGCCACGGCAAGCGTAGCCTCCGGCGTGACATCGCGCGGAGCCGGTCCCGTTCCTCCGGTCGTGAGCACGAGATGGCAGCCCGCATCGTCCACAAGTTCCCGGAGCGTTTTCTCGATCAGCGATTGTTCGTCCGGGATCAGCCGGGTTTCCATCCGCCATGGGGAAGCGAGTGCCGAGCCGAACCAGTCCTTGAGCGCGGGCAGCCCGGCATCTTCGTAGACGCCGGTCGAGGCCCGGTCGCTGATCGACACCAGGCCGATCACGAGTTCGTCATTCATGCTCACTCCGCATCCCGGATCACTTTGAAGATTTCCCGGTAGGATTTCGGCGGACGGCCCTCGGCCGCTTCCTTGCGCGCATTGCGAATGAGGTTGCGCAGAGCCTGGATGTCGATGCCGGGATGGGCTTGCGCGAACTCGGTGAGCGCGGCATCTTCGGCCACCAGCTTGTCGCGCAACCTCTCCATGCCGTGCTGGCGCGCTATCTCCGCTTTGGACTGGCCGCGCCAGGCGTCGAGCCTTTCCTGGATCGGCGAAGGGTCGATGTCGCGCATGAGCCGCCCGATGTACTGCATCTGGCGCCGACGGCCTTCGTGGGCCGTGATGCGCTGCGCATCCCGGATGGCCTCGACCAGGGTCTCGGGCAGGCCCATCGTGGCGAGCCGTTCTTTCGAGAGTTCCACGAGTTCCACGCCGAGCTTCTGGAGCGCGTGCATTTGCGCCTTGCGGCGGGTCTTGCTGAGGAGTTCGTCATCCATTGCGCTGCTATGATAACGCGCTATGAAAATCGATAACCGTTTTACCTATAGCGATACGCAATTGCGCGAGTTCGCGCAGACCATCCTCGACCACGCTCGCTCGCTCGGGGCGTCGGCCTGCGAGTGCGACGTTTCGGAAGGCTTCGGCTTGTCGGTGACTGTGCGCAAAGGCGCAATCGACACGCTGGAACACAACCGGGACAAGGGCATCGGGGTGTCCGTCCACTTCGGCACTCGGCCCCACGTCAAGCGCGGCCACGCCAGCACGTCGGATTTCTCGCCGGCGGCGCTGCGCCAGACGGTCGAGGCCGCGGTGGCCATCGCGAGCCATACGGCGGAGGACGATTGCGCAGGTTTGCCCGAGCCCGACCAGATGGCGCGAGACCAGCCTGACCTCGACCTGTATCACCCCTGGCATGTCACGCCCGAGGACGCAATCGACATCGCCAAGCGGTGCGAGGCCGCCGCGTTCGCCTTGTCACCGAAGCTGAAGAACACCGAAGGCACGTCGGTCTCGGCGCAGCATTCCCAGTTCGTGTTCGCCAACAGCCTTGGGTTCATGGGCGGCTTCCCGACTTCGCGGCATTCGCTCGGCTGCTCGATGATCGCCGAGGAAAAAGGCCAGATGCAGCGGGACGACTGGTACAGCTCCGCGCGCCTCCCGGGGAAAATGGCCGACCCCGAGGCGCTCGGCCGGTATGCAGGAGAAAGGGCGCTCGCCAGGCTGCGCGCGAGGAAGATCCGCACCCGCCAGTCGCCGGTGCTGTTCGAAGCCCCGCTTGCCAGCGGCCTCATCGGCCACTTCGTTTCCGCGGTCAGCGGCGGCAGCCTGTACCGCAAGTCGACCTTCCTTCTCGATAGCCTCGGCAAGCAAGTGTTCTCGCCGCTCGTGTCGATCGAAGAGCGGCCCTTCGAGCGCCAGGCGATGGCGAGTTCGCCGTTCGACGAAGAGGGCGTAGCCGCACAACAGCGCACCATCGTGAGGCAAGGGGTGGTCGAAGGGTATTTCCTCAGCACCTATTCCGGCCGCAAGCTCGGCATGAAAAGCACCGGCAGCGCCGGCGGCAACCACAACCTGGTTGCCCGTCCCGGCGACCTCGACTTGCGCGGCCTTCTCAAAAAGATGGGCCGGGGCCTGCTGGTAACCGAGTTGCTCGGGCAGGGTATCAACCTGATTACCGGCGATTACTCACGCGGCGCCGCCGGCTACTGGGTGGAAAACGGCGAGATCCAGTATCCCGTGGAGGAAATCACCATCGCCGGCAATCTCGGTGCGATGTTCAAGTCGATCGTCGCAGTCGGGAAAGACACGCTGGTCCGCGGATCCCGCGAGTGCGGATCGATCCTCATCGAAAACATGACCATAGCCGGCAACTAGGGACGCAAAGACAAACGCGCGCCGCCGGCCGGGCGCTCGGTGTTGCAACATGGTGATACATATCGCACAACACGCTGCCAATCGGATGGTCTAAGGTTTGCAAAGGGAGGGGAGCCGTACGCATCTTTGGAGGCCCTATGCAAATCGTGAGTCCGGATTACGCTGACCGGGACAAGCCGCACCCGGTCGTAGGCCGCTTCGCCATCGGGGCGATCGTCTTTGCGATCCTCGCGATCACCTGGGCCAAGTTCGAGGTGCTCGGGATGCGCGACATCGAGCGCACGCTGACCGAAGAGAGCGCGATCCTCGCGCAGATGTGCTCCGATCGGCTCGAGGCCGTTGCCTCCTCCCGCTGGGCCACCGGCTTTTCCCCGTAGCTCCCGCGCTCGTCGCCTGCGCTCGTGCCCTAGCGGGTCAGCGCGTGCCGCACGGGCTCGAGTGAGCGCAGGAATCTCGAGATCTGCACCCAATATTCGCCGCGCCACTCGACGCCGCGGTGCCCGGTATCCGGTAGGGTAAACAGCGATTTCGGCCCGCCCCAGGCGCGCGCCAGTGCTTCACCGTGTCCCGGCGGGGTCACGTCGTCGGCGCCTGCGATGACGAACAGGGCCGGTGTCCGGATCGTCGGGGCAAGCGCCGCCGAGTCATACCGGCTGCCGACGAGAAGCCCCATCGGCAGGTACGGATAGCGCTCCTCGGCAACGGCAGCAATGCTGTCGAACGGCGTCGCAAGGATCACCCCCGCGAGTGGGCGGGAGGAGGCCAGGGTCACGGCAACGTAAGACCCCAGGCTGCGCCCGAGGACTACGATGCGCGAGGCATCGATGTCCGGGCGGGCGGCCGCATAGTCGTAAATCCGCTTTGCATCCTCGACGACCGCTTGTTCGCTCGGCACGCCTCCCGAAAGGCCGTACCCGCGGTAGTTCACCATCAGCCAGCCCCATGCGGGCGGCTTTTCGCCCCAGCCGATCATCCAGGACGTCTCGCGCGCCACGCCGCCGAAAACGATGACGAGCGGCATTCGCTCGCCTTGCGCGGCGCTCGGCGCGCGTTTGAGCCAGCCATGCAGTGTTACGCCGTCGGAAGAGGGAATGCGCACCTCTTCGACGCCCTCGAGGCGAGCGACTTTCGCAATCCGCTCGGGATCCGCGGGGCGGGCGCGAAACAGGAGCGCCGAATCGAGCGACTCGCCGAGGGACGAGCAGCCAGCTACCAGCAAGGGAAGCGCAAGCGCCGCGAGAAAAAGGGCGGCGGCCTGGCGCAGACGCACGGAAACGGCGATCAGAAAAGCGCGAGGAGCGAAACGACGAAGACCATCAGGCTCCCGGCGGCCACGAACCGCAGGGTCCCGTCATCGATCCGGGGCTTGTCCGGCGAGTCGGCAACCGGTTGCGGATGCCCGTCGTCATGCGAGCCGCCTGGGCCCTGGTCGTCATGTCCCGCGGAGCCGGAACCGTGGCCCGGGTAAAGGCTCGCCACCTTCGCATTGAAGGCGTCGAAGAACTCGACCGCCAGCTTTTTTGCAGCGGCATCGACCAGGCGCGATCCGATCTGCGCGAGCTTGCCGCCGACATTCGCTTTCACCTGATAAGTAAGCCTCGTGTTGCCGCCGGTGCCCGTGCCTGCGGTCTCTGGCGCCAGCTGCACCGTTGCCCCACCCTTGCCGAAACCGGCCACGCCGCCCTGGCCTTCGAACGCAATCGCGTAGGAGTTCGGGGGATTGAGGTCGGATAGCGCGAGCTTGCCTTTGAACTTGGCGGAGACGGGCCCGATCCGCGCGGTCATCAGGACAAGGTATTCGTTCTCGGCGGTCTTCGTGATCGACTCGCAGCCGGGCACGCACTCCTTGAGGATTTCCGGATTGTTCAGCGCGTCCCACGTCTGGACCTGGGTGGCTGGGATGATCTGCTCGCCCGACATTTCCATTGCTGGCCTTCCTTTCAGTGTGTGCGTTGCGGGGGCCGCGCAGGCGACTCCCTCATGACCCTTGCGAGGTCGATCAGGCTCTTCAGATTATGCACCGGCAGGAAGCGGTCCACGTAGGGCAGCATGGCTCGCACGCCCGCCGGTTTCGCTTCGAATTTCTCGTACCGCAGGAGCGGGTTCATCCAGATGAGGTACCGGCACGCCATGTGCAGGCGCTCCATCTCTTCGGAAAGCCCTTCGCCGGCTTCGCGGTCCAGGCCGTCGGTCACGAGCAGCAGGCAGGCATTTTGCCCTAGCACGCGACGCGCCCAGTTCCAGTTGAAATCGTGCAGGCAGGTGCCGATGCGCGTGCCGCCCGACCAGTCCTTGATGGCATCGGCGACGCGCGCCATCGCTACATCGACGTCCCGGTGCTTGAGTTGCCGGGTGACATTCGTGAGCCGCGTGCCGAACACGAACACGCTCACCCGGTCCCGGTCGTTGGTGATCGCATGCAGGAAGTGCAGGAACATGCGCGCATAAGGGTTCATGGAGCCCGAGATGTCGCAGAGAACGACCAGCGGCGGGTGAAGCTTTTTGGGGGCCGTGCGTACAAGCGGGATCATTGCGCCGCCCTCGCGCAGGCTTGCGCGCAGAGTGGCGCGCAAGTCGACCCGGGCTCCGCGTGGATCTGGGGTTTGCCTGCGAGTGCGAACCTCAGGCAGCGGGAGGCGCAGCTGCGCAAGCATCTTCTTCGCTTCCTCGAGCTCGGACGAGGACATCGTGTCGAAGTCCATCCTCTGCAGGACTTCACGCGAGGAGAACGTGAGCTTCGCGTCGAGCTCCACCCTCTGCTCGGGCTGCTCCTCCGGCTCATCGCGCTTGGGCTGGTTGAAAAGCGAGTCGGTCAGGCGCTGGCTCTGCTCCTCCTCTTCCTTGCCTGTCTTGCCATAAGTTGCCGGAAGGAGCGCCTGCATCATTTTTTCCAGGAGCTTCGGATCGCGCCAGAAGATCTGGAAAGCCTGGTCGAAGATCGGGCGTTGCTCTTCCCGCGAAAGGAAAATTGCCGACATGGTCCAGTAGAAGTCGTCTCGCCGCGCCGTGCCCGCCAACTCGATGGCTTTCATGCAGTCGATCACGCGATCCGGCCCCACGCGCAGCCCTGCCCCGCGCAGGATGCGCGCGAAGTGCATCACGTTCTCGGCGAGTTTCCCGGCGCCGGCCTCGGCTTCGGGGATGAGCAGCATGGGTGAGGCCCTGGCGCCGCTCAGGCGGCAGCTGCCGCGGATTTCGCCTCGGCGGTGATGCGCGTTGCTTCCTCGCCGACGATGCGCTCCATGTCATCCTGGTACTTTAGGAGCACGCCGAGCGTGTCGTTCACGGTCTGGGGGTCGAGGGCGATCTTGTCCAGTGCGACCATTGCATTGGCCCAGTCGATCGTCTCCGCCACGCCGGGCAGCTTGTAGAGGTCGACGGTCCGCAGGCGCTGCACGAAGGCGACGATCTCACGCGAAAGGTTCTCCGCCGCCCGGGGCGCCTTGCGCCGGAGGATGTCGAGTTCCCGCGTGGCGTCCGGGTAGTCGACCCAGTGATACAGGCACCGGCGCTTGACCGCGTCATGGATCTCACGCGTGCGGTTGGAGGTCATTATGACGATCGGCGGCTCGGCGGCCTTCAGCGTGCCGGTCTCGGGAATAGTGATCTGGAAATCGGACAACACTTCGAGCAGGTACGCCTCGAACGGCTCGTCCGTCCGGTCGAGCTCGTCGATCAGGAGGACCGGCGCCTTGCCGGGCTTGCCTTCGAGCGCGCGCGCAAGGGGCCGCTTGATCAGGAAGCGCTCGGAAAAGATGTCTGCCGCAAGCTTGTCCTTCGACTTCTCGCCTGCGGCTTCGGCCAGGCGGATTTCGATCATCTGGCGCGAATAATTCCATTCGTAGGCCGCCTGCGAAATGTCCAGGCCCTCATAGCACTGCAGGCGGATCAGCTCGCGTCCCAGCGCGCTGGCGATGACTTTTGCGATTTCCGTCTTGCCTACCCCTGCCTCGCCCTCGAGGAAAAGCGGCCGCTTCATGGTCAGCGCAAGGAACACCGAGGTGGCGATGCTCCGGTCGGCGACGTAGTCGGCGGAGGTCAGCAGCTTCAGCGTTTCGTCGATGGAAGTGGGAACGGATGCTTTCATGGGGAGATGCCAGAAACATTGAACGGGGAAGGGTGCATTTTCCGGCATTTGACTGGGGCGCGCCACTCATCGGGATGTTTCGCACGGGCCCGGACGCTTTTGCGCTCGGTCACCACACATTCCGCGATAATGGGGCGCATGAAAGCCGCTCCGTTCGACTACACCCGGGCCGCCTCCCTGTCCCACGCGTGCGAATTGCTCGCGCAACACGGCCCCGATGCGAAACTGATCGCCGGCGGGCAAAGCCTCGTGCCAATGATGGCCATGCGCCTGGCGCGTCCCGCGCACCTCGTGGACATCAATCGGCTCGTAGAACTCAAGCGCCTCGATCATGTGGACGCAGAGCTGGTGATCGGCGCCACGGTGCGCCAGTGCACAGTAGAGCGCGATGCCGTCGTGCGCGAGAGCCTTCCGCTGTTGCTGAAAGCCTTGAAATGGGTCGGCCATGTGCAGACCCGCAACCGCGGCACGATAGGCGGCTCGGTGGTCCACGCCGACCCTTCCGCGGAAATCCCTCTCGTGGCTTGCGCGCTCGACGCGACCCTGGTCCTGCAGGATGAAACCGGTCGGAGCGAAACGCAGGCCCGTGAATTTTTCTTCGCCCCGATGGTGACCGCAATCGCGCCCGAGCAATGCCTTGTGGAAATCCGGTTTCCAGTTTGGGTTGGCGAGCACGTAGGTAGCGCTTTCGAGGAAGTGAGCATCCGGCACGGCGATTTCGCGCTGGTCTCGGCCTGCGCGCAGGTTTCGCTCAATGCCGATGGCACGTGTACCCAGGCAGCCCTCGGCATCGGCGGCGCGTCGCCGTTTCCGCATGCATTGCCCGAGGCCGGCGAGATACTCGTTGGCAAGCGGCTGGACGAAGCGGCGATTGCAGAAGCGGCAAATGCAGCGGCCGATCTCATCGACCCGGACGGCGACTTGCATGCGACCGCGGACTACCGAAGGCACTTGGCGCGGGTGCTTACGTCCCGGGTGCTTGTTGCCGCCAGGGAGGACGCGCGATGAGCGAGCGCCTTTATCCCGTGCAACTCGAAATAAATGGAAAGGCGATCGACGCGCAGGTGCCGGCCCGCCAGACGCTCGTCGATTTCCTGCGCGATACGCTCAGGCTGACCGGAACGCACGTCGGCTGCGAGCATGGAATCTGCGGCGCCTGCTCCATCCTCCTCGATGGCGAGCCGGTGCGCTCTTGCCTGATGTACGCGGTGCAGGCCGACGGCTGCTCGGTCACCACCATCGAAGGCCTTTCCAGGCCCGACGGCACGCCGGGTGAATTGCAGGATGCATTCTGCGAAGCGCATGCGCTGCAATGCGGCTACTGCACGCCCGGCATGATCGTGGCCTCGCATGCGCTCCTCCAAAGCAACCCCGCGCCCTCCGAAGCCCAGATCCGGGAGGCCATCGGCGGCAACCTGTGCCGGTGCACGGGCTACCAGCAGATCGTCGAGGCGGTGCAGCTGGCGGCGCAAAAACTCTCGAAGGGTAGTAAGTGAGCGCGTTCCGCTACATCGGCAAGAAGCGGCGGGCCAAGGAACACCCGCGCTTCGTGACCGGCCGCGGCCGCTATGTGGCCGACATTGCGCTGCCCGGTATGAAGCATGTGGCGCTGGTCACCAGCCCGCATGCGTCGGCGATCATTAAAGCTATCCGCACGCAAAAGGCGCTGGAGGTCCCCGGGGTGCAGTACGTGCTGACGGGCGAGGAGCTTTGCGCGAACGTCGAACCGCTGCATGTCGGCGTCGATGCGCCCAAGGTCGCCCGTTATCCGCTAGCACGCGGGGTCGTGCGCTATGCAGGCGAATGGGTGGTCGCGGTCGTGGCCGACACCCGTGCGCTCGCCGAGGATGCGGCCGAAAAAGTGGACATCGACTACGAGCCGACGCCTTACGTGCTCGATCCGGAACAGGCCCTCCTGCCGGGCGCCGTGCTGGTCCATCCGGAGCATGGCAGCAACGTGCTCTTCCGCCGGAAGTTCGTCTGGGGCCCGGTCGAAAAGGATTTCGAGCGCTCGAAGCACAAGCTGTCTTTCCGGGTGAAGTGGGGACGAAGCGCGACGGTGCCTATCGAAACCTTCGGTGTCGCCGCGCACTGGCATCCCGGCACGCAGCTGCTCGACATCTGGGCATCGATCCAGATGCCGAAATTTCCCGACCAGGCGGCCCGCGCGCTGCGCCTGCCCGGCAACGCGGTGCGCGTGCATTTCGATGTCGATGTCGGCGGCAGCTACGGCGTCAAGCGCGGCATCAAGCACACGATCCTCGTCGGCTACCTCGCGAAAAAGCTCGGACAGCCTGTGCGTTTCATCGAGGACAGGCTCGAGAACATGCGGGGCGGCGACATGCACGGGCCCGACCGAAGCTTCGACATGACGGTCGCGTTCGAAGCCGACGGCACGATCCGCTCGCTCAAGATCCGCGCGCTCGACGACGTCGGCGCCTATGCGGGCCGCTCGCCGCTGCAACTTGGCAAGCCCGTGGGCGCCATCGTCGGGCCATACAGGATCACGAGCGTGGAATACGAGCCGATCTCCGTGCTCACCAACAAGACGGCGCAGGAAGCGGTGCGGGGCTTCGGCCAGGCGCCAACCAACTATGCGATCGAGACGGCGGTCGACCGGGTCGCCTCCTTCCTCAAAATGGATCGCGTGGAGCTGCGCAACCGCAACTTCATCGCCAAGGAACAGTTTCCTTACCTGATCCCCAGCGGCTCGACGTATGACAGCGGCGACTACGCCACGGTTTTCGAAAAGGCGCTCAAGGCGGTCTCCTACCCCGAACTCATCGCGCAGCGCGATGCAGCGCGCAAGGCAGGACGACTGGCGGGCATCGGCATCGCGACGTGCCTCGAGCCCTCGGGCGGGAATTCGGCCTTCGAGCCGCTCTTCAACCCGAAGAACGAAACGACCACCTGGATGGATTCCTGCCTCGTGAGGGTCGACCTGTCGGGTTCGATCACCGGCGTGATGAATACCTCCACCTCAGGCCAGGGTCACGAAACGCTCGTGGCAACGGTGCTGGGCGAAGTCCTCGAGCGCGATCCGGACAGCATCCGGGTGGTCCATGCCGATTCCCTCAACGCACTGCCTTCGAACAGTCCTGTGGGCAGCCGCATGGCGATCATGCTCGGCGGCGCGGCCGCGGGCGCGGCCAAGAAGATCAAGGCCACGCTGATCGCCATCGGGGCGCACAACTTCGGCGTGTCGCCGGAGGCCGTGGAGTATTCCGACGGAGCCGTCCGTGTGCGCGGCACGCCGGCGAAAGCGCTTTCCTGGGACGAGCTAGTGGAAATTGCGCATCGCAGGTTCCACAAGTTGCCCTCAGGCGTCGAGCCCGGGCTGCAGGCGAAGTTCGTCTGGGAAGTGCCGACCGGCGGCGGCCTGCCGACGGAGGACGGGCGCATCCAGATGTATCCCTGCTACTCGTTCGAGGCGCATCTCGTCCTGGTCGAGATCGATGCGCAGACCGCCCTGCCCAAGGTCGTCCGGTACCTGTGCGGGCATGACTGCGGGACGATGATCAATCCTGATATCGTCCACGGCATGACCTACGGCGGCATTGCCCATGGGATTGGCGCGGCGCTCTACGAGAAGTTTGCCTTCAGCGACAACGGCCAGCTCGCGAGCCAGACGTTCATGGATTACCTCATGCCGAGCGCGCTCGAAGTACCCGCACTGAGCATCGTCGACCACTGCACGCCGTCGCCGCTGACAGAGTTTGGTCAGAAGGGTTCCGGGGAAGCGGGGTATCTGGGTGCGCCGGCCGCTATCGCCAGCGCCGTCAACGATGCCCTTGCGCCCCTTGGGCGATCGATCGACGAGCTGCCTATGACGCCGCTCGCAATCTGGACAACTCTACAAGGAGCCGGAAAAAAATGTTAACTACAAGCAGGCTGGTCGGCGCGTTCGCTGCGCTCTTCGTCATAGCAGGAAGCGCATTTGCGCAGAACTGGCCGGCCAAGCCCGTGCGGATGGTCGTGGGGTTGCCGCCCGGCAGCGGCACGGACATCACCGGCCGGGCGGTCGCCGAGCGCCTGACCGCGCAGACCGGGCAGACCTTTGTCGTGGAGAACCGGCCCGGCGCGAGCGGCAGCATTGCGATGAACCTCGTTGCCAAGGCGGACCCCGATGGCTACACCCTTCTCGTCATGTCGTCCTCTTGGACGGTGACGCCCTCGACCGTGCCCAACCTGCCGTACGACACGCTTAAAGACATTGCAGGCGTCACGATGCTTGCCGACATCGCCAACGCGCTGGCCGTGCGCGCGGATCGGGAATACAAGACAGTGAAGGACCTCATCGCCGCGGCAAAGGCCAACCCGGGCAAGATGAATGCAGCCGTGATCGGCGCGGGCAGCGCAACGCACCTGACTACCGAGCGGTTTCGCCTGAGCGCCGGGATCGATGTCCTCTCGGTGCCATACAAGGGCACGCCTGAATCCTTGACCGATGTGCTGAGCGGCCGCGTCGACTACTGCTTCTGCCCGATCGGCAACGTGATGCCGATGGTGAAGGATGGCCGCCTGCGCGCGCTTGCGGTCAGCTCGAAGCACCGCACCTCGAGCGTGCCGGACCTGCCGACGACTGAAGAAGCCGGGGTGCCGAACTCCGCGCAGCCTTTCTGGGTCGGCATGGGTGTTCCGGCCAAGACGCCGCGCGACATCGTGGCCAAACTGCATGCCGAAACCGTAAAGGCGCTCAACTCACCTGAGATCAAGACGCGCTGGCTGAGCCTGAACCAGGACGTGCGCATCTTCACACCCGAAGCTTTCGATGCCCTGCTCCGCGACGAAGTGGCCTCGAATGCCAAGCTGGTGAAGGACGCCAACATCAAGGCGAACTGAAATCGAGGCGAACTGTGTCCGGGCAAGGCCAAGCCGGACATGAGCGAGCCCTGCGACCTGGTTGTCGTGGGCCATGGGGCAGCGGGGCTGGCCGCGGCCCTGGCGGCGGCCGAGGCCTCGCCGGGCGCTCGCATCACGGTCTTCGAGAGGACGCCGCAATCCGAGGCCGGCGGCGGCACGCGCTGGAGCCCTGCGAACATGCGGCTCAAATCCACATCGGAAATCGTCCCGGGCTTCGTGGAGGACATGATGGAGGCGAGCGCAGGCCGCGGAGACGCCGCTTATTTCCGGCGACTGGCCGAGGAAGCACCGGCCGCAGCGCAATGGGCCGAGCGGAATGGGGTCAGCTTCCATTCGCCCGGCTACTACCTCAGCGCGGGACCGCCGCGCATCCAGCCGGTTGGTGGAGGCGGCGCGATTGTCGACGCGTTGTCGCGCTCCGCGGCATCGGCCGGTGTGTCTTTTCGCTATGGGAGCAGGGTGCAACGTTTGGTGCTTGGAGCCCGGGGCGCGGTCGA
>JANXRZ010000201.1 GCA_025352885.1 Pseudomonadota bacterium
TTTCGGTGTTGCGAGCGGTCATTCTGGCATTGCACGACGATGTTGGTCGGCAGGTGCGTGATGCGTACGGCCGAGTCGGTCTTGTTGATGTGCTGGCCGCCCGCGCCGGAGGCCCGGTAGGTGTCGATGCGAAGGTCCGCCGGATTGATCTCCACCTCGATCGAGTCGTCCACCTCGGGGTAGATGAAGACGCTCGCAAACGATGTATGCCGGCGCGCGTTCGAGTCGAACGGCGATTTGCGCACGAGCCGGTGGATGCCGCTTTCGGTGCGCAGCGTGCCGTACGCGTAGTCGCCAGTGATCTTGAGCGTGGCGCCCTTGATGCCGGCCACTTCGCCGTCGGACTGTTCGAGGATCTCGATGCCGTAGCCACGCTTCTCGCAGAAGCGCAGGTACATGCGCTCGAGCATCGAAGCCCAGTCCTGCGCCTCGGTGCCGCCCGAACCCGCTTGGATGTCGACGAAGCAGTTCGCCGGATCGAGGGGGTTGTTGAACATGCGTTGGAATTCCAGGCGCGCAACCTGTTTCTCAATGCCCTTAACGTCCGCTTCGACGCTCAATAGCGTCGCATCGTCCCCCTCCTCGCGCGACATCTCGAACAGTTCACGCGAATCGGCAAGGCCCGATGAAATCGCCTGCAGGCCGTCGACGATCGCGTCTAGCGATTTCTTCTCGCGGCCGAGGTCTTGGGCCTTCTTTTGGTCGTTCCAGACCGCCGGGTCTTCGAGCTGGCGGCCAACTTCGTCTAGGCGCTGGGTCTTCGCATCGAAGTCAAAGATACCTCCGCAGCTCGACGGACCGTGCTTCCAGGTCGGAGAGCAGGGAGGCAAGCTGGTTGAGGCGTTCGGCTTCCATGATGCGGCGTCGTAGGAGTGCGGAGAGGGGCGGATTATACAGCCGGGGGCAGGCATCGATCGGTTCTGGAATTACAATGCGGCTTCGATGAATCCATACTTTGCAACCGGGTTTCTGAGTGCGCTGATCTTCTGGGTCTGGCCGGCTTTTCTGTACCGGACGCTGGACGCGCATCTGGTCGTGATCTTCGCCGTGTCTGCGGCGCTATTTGTCGGCCTCGGCAGGTTTGCCTCGGAGATTCACGTGCGTTACATCGCACCACGCCATCCTCCGAAGGGCAGCGTCTGGCTGATCGGCGCCGCCTGCGCCGCCATCTTCGCCATTGGTGCGCTGACCCGGTTCGTCTACGACGCGGGCGCCCGTACTTGAGGTCAATTCGTAACCTGCCATCGAGCACCTCGACTTGTCTTCGCTGAAGGTTACGGAGTTCGACGGGCGCGCGCTCTGATGCAGGCATAATCCAGGCGGTCCCATGCTCAAATTGTCAATGAAGCACCTTCGCTACTTCTCCGGCTGCCTCGTGCTGTACCTGTTTTCGCCGCAGGCGCAGCCCGCACCGCCGGCGATCGAAATGCCGATGTACGGAAGCTCGCCGGCCAAGCCGCGCAAGCCGAGCGAGAAGGACATGGCCTTCATCCAGTCTCTCGAGAAGTCAGGCAAGACACGCGAGGCGGTGGCCAAGGAAGTGATCCGCACCGCATGGGAGGAATACGCAAGGACCGATTACAAGCTGGCGATCCGGAAATTCAACCAGGCGTGGCTGCTCGACCCGGAAAACGGCGATGCATATCACGGCTTCGCGCTCATCTCGACCGTCCGCGACAAGAACGCCGAAGAGGCCGAGAAATTCTTTCGCCTGGCGCTGTCAAAGCCGGGCGTGAGCGCGAGCGCATATGTCTCCTATGGCCGCTTCCTGTGGATCGTCGATCGCCTGGACGAATCGTTGGTCACCCTGCAGAAATCGCTTTCGGTTTCCTCGACCGCGCGCGACGCGCGCCTGCATATCGCAAGGGTGTATTACAAGAAGAAGGATTTCGGCAAGGCGTGCGAATGGGCCCGCCTCGCCAGGGACAACAACGACGACCTGCCGCCGGATTTCCTCGAAGACATGTGCAAGAAAGGCGGCACGGCCTGACGGCGACGGCGGATCGATGAGCGTGCGCATCGTCCGTCTTGGCACTCCGCGTGAAAAAGGCGAAGGCCTGCGCATCGGGACGGTTCGGCGGCCGCCTCGCGGTGTCCCAAAAACCGAATTCGCTTCCAAGGACTGGTACGACGTCTGGTACCCGAACCTTTCGCCGTCACAGGATCTCGTCAAGGCGGCCCTGACCGCCGCAAACGAGAAAGAATGGTCGGCGTTCGTGCGGAAGTTTCGCGCGCAGATGGCGGAAGCCGATGCTTCGCGCACGCTCGACTTGCTCGCGGCGCTTTCACACAGCGCGGATTTTTCCGTCGGTTGTTATTGCGAGAACGAGGCGCGCTGCCACCGGTCGGTGCTGCGCGAGTTGCTGAAGGAACGGGAAGCCAGGATCGGCTAGCGGTCGGGCAGCCGCCCCTCAAAGCCTGCGTGAGGTGAACTCCTCGGCGATCATGTCTTCGTAATAGGCCGCCGGGTTCGGCGCAGCCATCAGCCGCCGATGCGTTTCGTGCGAAACGCGCAGGTACTGCAGGACCTGGCCGGTCGTGAATTCGATCTCGAGCACCTGGCTGCGCTCGTCGTAGCCAACGGAGCGGATCTTGGATGAATTGACGCGTTTTCGATCCATGGCCCGGTCTTTACTTGGCGGCCAGCGCGGCGCTCCACGGGGAACGCACGCCGCCGGTTTCTACGGTGCCTTCGATGGCGGATCCCTTTACGCGTCCGCTGAAGGAAAGCGGCTTGCCGCGTTCGACCGGCACCCTGAACGTGACAAGATCGCCGATGATTTTTGCGTCCTCGATCGTGAACTCTCGGGCGCCGACCTTTGCGGTGCCGCCGAGCTTGTTCACCTGCTGCGTCAGTTCAAGCTGCAGCCGTTGCTGGGATGAAGGCAGCGAGGAAGACCAGGCGCCTGCCACCTTCGCCGGTACGACGTAGAGGAAGATGATGGTCGTCGGGACCCCGCTGATCTTGATCTTGTCCTGGAGGTCGAACTGGCGGGTCTCTTCGGGGATCCAGCCGGTGAGGCCATAGTCGTGCGAGATGATGCGCGTCCCGGGACGCAACTCCTTCTGCAGTTTCTCCGAGAGCATGTTCACCGTATTGGGCAACAGGTACATGGTGAGCACGGTTGCCTGCGAGATGTCGGTCTTGAACAAATCCTGCTTTACGAATTTCACGCGGTCGGCGAGGCCTTCCTTGCGCGCCGCCTCGTTCGAGAGCTTGACGAGGTGGTCCTGGATTTCAACGCCGAACCCTTGCGCGCCGTACACCTTCGCAGCCGTCAGCACGATGCGGCCGTCACCCGAACCGAGGTCGATCACAAAATCCGTCGGGCCAATGCCGGCCACTTTCAGCATGTCCGCCACCACGCTCTCGGGGGAGGGCACATAGGGCCCGGCATTGATCTGCTGCGCGACCGCCGCGGCCATGAAGAGCCATGCCGTTAGGACGCACGCAATGCGGGCTGCGAAGACTGGAACGACTTGATGGGTGAACTGCAGGACCATGGATTCGTGATGCCTAGGTTACGGGTTCAGCATGTTCGACATTCACCTGCACGCTCTTCAGGCCGTTGTACTCGTTGACGCTCAGGCGATAGGCCGCCCGGATCCTGTTCTGATGCGCAGCGGCCGACGGAGTTCCCGCCGAATTGAACCAGATGGCCTCGATGCGGCGCCCGTCTTTGCACAAGCGCAGCTTCGTGTGCTTGCCGGCGACGATCCGCTGCGACTCCACTTCGAATGTATCGCAGAACACTGGCTGCGGAAACCCTTGGCCCCAGATCTGGTTTTCCATCATCTGCGCGACTTCCAGCGTGAGATAAGCCGACTCGAGTTCGCCGTCGGTTTCCACGGTACGGTTGAGCGCAGCCGGCGCAATCAGCGTCCCGGCAGCCGATTCGAATGCCGCCGCGAACCGCTCGAGGTCGCTTTCGCGGATGGTGAGCCCGGCGGCCTGCGCATGACCGCCAAAACGCACGATAAGGCCCGGCTCGCGCTTGGACACCAGGTCCAGGCAATCCCGCAGGTGCAGGCCGGTGATGGAGCGGCCCGAGCCGCGCAGCATCCCCGCGATGCCGCCTTCGGTCGCACGCGCAAAGGCAATGACGGGACGATGCAGCTTCTCCTTGATGCGCGAGGCGAGGATGCCGACCACGCCCTGGTGCCACGCTGCGTGAAACAACGCGACACCGGCGCCGGGGGTCTCGGGAAGCGCGGTCACGGCGCCGAGGGCTTCCTCGAGCATGCCGCCTTCGATGGTGCGGCGCTGGCTGTTGAGCTCATCGAGCTCGCGCGCACAGTTCGCCGCGCGGCCCGGATCGTCGGTTATCAGGCACTCGATGCCCAGGCTCATGTCCGAGAGGCGCCCGGCTGCGTTTAGGCGCGGTCCCATGATGAAGCCGAAGTCGAACGCAGTGGCCTTGCGCGGGTCGCGCCCGGCGATTTGCATGAGCGCGTTGAGTCCGGGCTTCCCCTTCCCGTCCCGCAAGCGCTTCAGGCCATGCCCAACGAGGATGCGATTGTTTGCATCGAGCGCTACAACGTCCGCCACCGTGCCGAGCGCGACCAGGTCGGTGAGCGCCGACAAGTTGGGCTCGCCGTCCTTGAATCTCGGGCCCTTGAACGCGCCGCGGTGCCGGAGCTCCGCGCGAAGTGCCAGCATCACGTAGAACATCACGCCAACGCCGGCGATACTCTTGCTCGGGAAGGCGCAGCCGGGCTGGTTCGGGTTGACGATGCAGGCGGCTGCCGGTAGTTCGGCGCCCGGAAGGTGATGGTCGGTGATGAGAGTCGCGATTCCAAGCGACGTCGCGTGGGCAACGCCTTCTACGCTCGCGATGCCGTTGTCGACCGTGACGATGAGATCGGGTTTGTCCTTTGCGGCGAGGTCGACCAGTTCGGGCGTCAACCCATAGCCAAGCTCGAAGCGATTAGGTACGAGGTAGCCGACGTTGGCGCCGAATGCTCGCAATGCGCGCAACCCTACGGCGCAGGCCGTAGCGCCATCGCAGTCATAGTCCGCGACGATCAGGATGCGCTTTTCGTCCTTGATCGCATCGGCGAGCAGCTTGGCCGCCTCTTCCGCGCGTGCGAGCAAAGAGGGCGCCAGCAAGCGCGCAGGGTCCGTCTCGAGTTCGGCCAGTGTCCCGATGCGGCGGGCCGCATAAATCCGCGCGAGGACCGGATGCATCCCCGCGCGAACGAGGGCGGCCCGGTCGGATTCCGTATACGAGCGGGTGATGAATTTCACTGACAAGGCGTGAGGAAAGAGCGCATCCGCGCATTCTAGGGTGTGTTTGTGTTGCCGAGCGCACCGACTCGCCGATCGCATGCCGTTACGCTTTGGCTATCACTAATAGCCGGCGTCTCCGTGCAGGTTCACTCACGGGCGCAGGCAATCGCCATTCGAGGAGCGGACATGAAACTTTCGTTGAAGATCGCATTTTCGCTGAGCGCCGCCGCATTCGTGCCGCAAGCCATCGCACAGGTTACGTTCTACGAGCAGGAAGGATTCGGCGGCAGGTCATTCACGGCCAATCGCCCTTACGACACCTTCCAGGGAACCGGCTTCAACAATCGCGCCATGTCGGTAGTGGTGACCGAGGGCCGTTGGGAAGCGTGCGAATACCCGCGTTTTGGCGGCCGTTGCATCGTCCTGCGGCCAGGACGGTACCCAACCCTTGAAGGCACCGGGCTCGCGGGCCAGCTTTCTTCGGTGCGTGACATTTCGCGCGACGCCCGCATCGAGGAAAGCCGTTACCTCCCCATGCCGGGCGGCATTGCGCCGCAACTCACGCTTTACGAACTCGAAGGATTCCGCGGCCAGTTCTTCTCGACCGACCGGGCCGTTGGCAACATGCGCCGCTCGGGCTTCAATGACAGCGCCTCGTCAGCGGTGGTGACTGGAGGTGACTGGCAAGTCTGCGACGATGCGGGCTTCGCCGGCCGGTGCGTGGTCCTGCGGCCGGGACGCTACCCGTCACTCGCGGACGTTGGACTGAACAATCGGATTTCTTCCGCACGCGACATGGGAGCCCAGACCGGCGGTGCCCCGCGCTACGTGACGCCGCCCCCCGTTGCCGAGCGCTTCTACGATGCGCCTGTGACTTCCGTTCGTGCAGTTGTGGGCCCGCCCGAACAGCGGTGCTGGGTCGAGCGCGCTGAGGTGGAGCGCAGTCGGGGCAGCGTTCCTGGTGCGGTCGTCGGGGCTCTCGTAGGTGGGATCCTCGGCCACCAGATCGGTCGCGGAACCGGGCAGGACCTGGCGACTGCCGGCGGCGCCATCGCGGGCGGCGTAGTCGGGTCGAACGTCGGCCGCAACGTCGGCGGGCCCGCACCGCAGGACGTACAGCGATGCGAGAACGTCTCCCGTGACTTGCAGCCGAGCTTCTGGGACGTGACGTACAGCTTCAGGGGCGTCGAGCACCGTGTGCAGATGGCAACGCCCCCCGGGCCGACGATCTCGGTAAACGAGCGCGGCGAGCCGCGGGCTTAAAAATCAGAGCAAAGAGGCGAGCGCCTTCGGGCGCCGCCAGAAGTGCCGCAAGTCGTTGCGGGTTGATTCGACTGAAAGCAGTGAGTCGGCATCGGGCACCACGATGGTGACCATGCCGATGCGTCCCGCCTTGAGGGCTTCGATGAGCGGGACGCACCATATCGAGTCGATCTCCTGCACGCGAGTACGCCAGGTCTCCAAGTCCGACAATGCGAAGGGCAGGCGCAGGGCGTCCAATACCAAAAGCTGACGGCCGTCCTCAGGCAAGCGCTCCAGCCATTCTTCCGCACTGCGCGGAACCGGACGATTGCGCATGCCCGCGGCTTTGGCATACCCAATGGCAAGAGGGTCGTCGGCCGTTACCGATTGGAACGGTCCGGCGACGTCATCGGGGAGAGCGCCCGCGCCCCATAACCACACGCTGTTGACCACCGGCTCGCCGCGCGCCTCGCGCGCTTCGTTTACTTCGTGCTCGTGCAGCACCATTTGCATTTCATTCAGCAGCGCATGCCAGCGCGTTGCGATATCCCCCGTGGGCAGGTGGCGGTTGATGTCCTTGCCCGCGACTTCGATGGGCGTACGCATGCGCAACTCACCGGCAAGTGGCGATTCGACCCGCACGCACCAGCGGTCGGCGAGCACGGGGTAGAAAGTAAGCTCGCCGGCGAAATGGCTGTTCAGCGTCGCGACGAGGGCTTCGGCTTCGATCGGCTTGATCGGGAAAGCAAGGGCGGGCACGAGGACGAGTTGGTCCCTGTTAAGTCGCAGGTGGGCAGGGTCTGCTCGCATCCAGGCCGAGTCCGCTGGCGTTCCGCCGGTCGCGGACAACGTAAGCGCGCCGGCTGGGATTTCTGCCTCCGGGTCACCTTCGAAGGCTTCGGCCAGCCAAGCTTCGAGTGACATGGCCTCATCACTTGTGCGCCTGCCGCGGGCAAGCAGCATTTCCAGCGCCGGCAGGCGCAGGTCCTGCATCGCTGCGGCGGCCTCCTCGCCCTGCGGCAGCAGCGCCGGCACGATCAACTGGCAATGCACGGCCGGCTACTCGATCCGGACCTTGGCCGTCTTGATGACCTGCGCCCACTTTGTAGTGTCGGCGAGGATGCGGGCGGTGAACTGTTCCTGCGTGCCGCCCACGGGCTCGGCGCCCACCGAGGCAAACCGGTCCTTGAGGTCCGGCGCCTGCAAGGCCGCCAGCACGTCGTCATGCACTTTCGTGACGATGTCCTTCGGGGTTCCCGCCGGGGCGAACATCCCGAACCACGTGTACGTGTCGAAGGCGGGCAGGCCGGCTTCGGCGAACGTCGGCACCTCCGGAAGGAGGGGTGAGCGGGTCCGGCCGTTCAATGCAATCGGCCGCGCGCGATTCGACTTGATATGCGGCATGACGCTGGCGAGGCTGTCGAAGAGCATCGCCACCTGCCCGTTGGCTAAGTCGGGTATGGCGAGCGCGGTGCCCTTGTACGGGATGTGCTGCATGTCCACCCCGGTCAGCATCTTGAAAAGCTCCGCATTCAGGTGAACGATCGTGCCGTTGCCGCTCGATGCGAAATTCAGCTGCCCCGGTCTGGCCTTTGCAAGCGCAACGAGCTCCTTCACATCCTTCACGGGAAGCGTCGGCGAGACGACAAGCACGTTTGGGACGTTGGCCACATGCGCGATCGGCGCAAAGTCCTTGATCGGGTCGTAGGGCAGCTTGGACAGCGACGGCCCGATCGAGTGCGTGCTGCTCGTCGCCATCAACAGCGTGTAGCCGTCGGGTGCGCTTTTCGCAACTAAATCCGAGCCGATGCTTCCGCCTGCACCTGGCCGGTTCTCGACGATCACGGATTGGCCCCAGCGCTCGCCCAGCTTTTGCGCGACGAATCGCGCAACTACGTCCGTTGCCCCGGCCGGCGGAAACGGGACGATCATCTTCACGGCCTTGTTCGGGAACCCTTGCGCGGCCGCGCTCAGGGCGGCAAGCGTGAGGCTGAGTGCGATGAAGCCGCGTTGAATCGTCATTAGGGCGCCTGCAGGAGAGCCAAGAGAGGGGGCCGGCGACTATACCGAAAATTCAAGCCGTCGAAATGCATGACGGCGCGCTCAACCGGGCACCGTCGCAATCCAGCCTTCGAGCCGGTCGAGGCGTGCGGGAAGCCCGAAGTTGACCTTGCGCGCGCGCCACGCCTGCGCGGCTTGCATTGCGCAGAGCACTGCGTCGAGCCGGTCGCCGGTGCCATCGAAGACAAGCGTCTTGAGGATCGAAAACTCTGCGCCGAGCTTGACGCCGCCGGGCAGGCCGCCGTCGACCAGGCGCTTTACGATTTCGCTGCGCAACTTGCGCTGCGCGAGCGTCTGCTTCCCGAGCGCGTCATTCTTGTAAGACCCGGGCCGTTTGCCGCCGCTCAGCTGGCGCACCGCGTAGCCTGGATACGCTTCGAGCCCGATGCGGCTTGCATCGCCGCCGCAGGTGGCCGGCATGTGCACGCCGGCTTCGAGCAGGCGCGGCGCCCCCTCGAGAAACATCAGCGCCACCGGCGGGTTCACGAGCTTCACCGGGCTGTGCGAGCCGGCAGCGCGATCCCCTAAGCGATGGGGATACTTATTGCCGATGGCCCGGCCGTTCCGATAAGCGTCCAGCGCTGCGCGCAAGCTCACGCGACCGAGCGACGCACAGTGCCGCACCAGCTCCGGCCAGGTCTCCGGCCAGCCAAGGTCGCGCACCGCTTCGCGCGGCAGGCCGAAAGGGAAATCGAACCCGGCGATCCACGGGCCGGGCAGGCGAAGCCAGGCTTCGAACTGCGCCCAGTCTTCGAGCGTGACGATGCGATCAATGCCGAGCGTTCGGCGCGAAAGGCGGCCGCTCGCGACCGTGATGCCTTTTCTTTGCCGGGGCGAGCTCGTGAAATCGACCCCATGGATCAGCATGCCATTGCTGCCATTTCAGGGACGACCCCCGCGTGGACACTGGCTCTTCGGGCTAATTGCTGCCATGGAGGCAGAGGCCTGCGAGGTCCTGCGCCGAGACGTTGTGGATGCGGCCGAAGCCTGCGACGAAGCGCGCATCGCGTACCGCAATATGAAAAAACTGGAAGTCGGCGAGCTCGAACTGGATCGCCGATTCCGGGTAGCGCGCAAGCCAGGCGGCCTTAAGGGGCGCGTGTTCGGGCGAATCGTTCGAGAGCGCCTTGGCTTCGCCGCGCACGCTGACACGCTCGAGCGTCTGGGGATTGCGCAGGCCATCATCGGTCGCCGCAATCGAAAGCGAGACGCGCGCTTCGCTGAGCATGTCCTGCGTGTGCCACGCGAGACGGCTGACATGCAGGTGGAAAGTCGCGCAGTCCGTGCCCGGAAGGTAAAGCACCATCGATACCAGCGGCGCGCCCTGGCGCAGCGTGCCCAGCGCAGCGGTTCTTTGCGACCGTACGAGTTGGACCAGCAGGTCGGCGGAGTCCTTGTCCATCGGTGCGATTGTAGTATCCTCGCGCGTCCATCCGGGAGCACGTAGTCTCACCCCGGTGCCTCCCCGGTCACTCCCCCGCGAGAATCCGCTTTGCGCTACGAATTGCTGGTCGGACTGCGCTATACCCGCGCCAAGCGCCGCAACCACTTCATCTCCTTCATCTCGCTGATCTCGATGGCCGGCATTGCGCTGGGCGTCGCGGCGCTGATCGTGGTGCTCTCGGTGATGAACGGGTTCCAGAAGGAATTGCGCACGCGCATCCTCGGCGTTGCCTCGCACGTGCAGATCTCCGGCACCGGGGACCGCCTGCGCGACTGGCAATCCGTTGCCAAGATCGCCGCCGAGCACCCGCGCGTCACCGGGACCGCGCCGTTCGTCAACGCGCAGGCGCTGATTTCTTTCGGCCAGTCCGTACGCGGGTCGATCGTGCGCGGCGTCATCCCCGAGCAGGAGGACAAGGTCGCCGAGATCGGCTCGCACATGCGCGCCGGCCGGCTGGATGCGTTGCGTCCGGGCGAATTCGGCATCGTGCTCGGTTCCGAACTAGCGCGGGCACTCGGCGTGCTCAACGGAGAGAAGCTCGTGCTGATCGCGCCGCAGGGGCAGGTCACGCCGGCGGGCGTCATGCCGCGCCTCAAGCAATTCACCGTAGTGGGCATCTTCGAGGTCGGCATGTTCGAGTACGACTCGGGACTTGCCCTCATCCATATCGAGGACGCGCAGCGCCTCTTCCAGCTGGGCGATGCAGTCACCGGAGTGCGCCTCAAGCTCGACGACCTGTATGCGGCGCGCACCGTCGCCCGGGAACTGATGGCGAAGTTCGATGCGTCCACCTATGCAACGGACTGGACGCGCAGCCACGCCAACTTTTTTCGCGCCGTGGAAATCGAGAAGCGCGTGATGTTCATCATCCTGCTGCTTATCGTGGCGGTGGCCGCCTTCAATATCGTTTCGACGCTGGTAATGGCGGTGACCGACAAGCAGGCCGACATCGCGATCCTGCGCACGCTCGGCGCGTCGCCCGGCAGCATCCTGCAGATCTTCGTCGTTCAGGGCGTGCTGATCGGCGTGATCGGGACCCTGATCGGCGTGGCCGGCGGCGTGCTCCTAGGGCTCAACATCGACGTGGTCGTCCCGGCGCTCGAGCGCATTTTCAGCGTCCAGTTCCTCTCGAAAGACGTCTACTACATCAGCGACCTGCCCTCCGACGTCCAGTGGCCGGATGTGATCGTGATCGGCATCGTGGCGCTGGTCATTTCCTTCTGCGCCACGCTGTACCCGAGCTGGCGCGCTTCGCGAGTCAATCCGGCGGAGGCGCTGCGCTATGAGTGACGCCGTGCTGTCGTGCCGTGGCTTGTCGAAGACCTACGCTTCCGGCCCGTTGAACGTGACAGTGCTGACCGGAGTGGACCTCGAAGTCCGGCAGGCCGAGCGCATCGCGATCGTTGGCAAGTCGGGTTCCGGCAAGAGCACGCTGCTGCACCTGCTCGGGGGCCTGGATGTCCCGTCGGAAGGGACAGTTCATGTGCGCGGCAAGGACTTGTCTTCCCTGGGCGAGGCTGAGCGCGGGCGGTTCCGCAACGAGACGCTGGGCTTCATCTACCAGTTCCACCACCTGCTCATGGAATTCACCGCGCTCGAGAACGTAGCCATGCCGCTTTTGATCCGCAGGGTCGACCGACCGACGGCGCTGAAGCATGCGCGCGAAGTGCTCGAGGAAGTAGGGTTGGGTGCGCGCCTCGAACACTTGCCGGGAGAGCTTTCGGGTGGAGAGCGCCAGCGGGCGGCTTTCGCGCGGGCGCTGGTGACGCGCCCGGCATGCGTGCTGGCCGATGAACCGACTGGCAACCTGGACACCCAGACCTCGAACGCGGTATTCGACACGATGGTCAGGCTGTCGGAATCGCACGGCACAAGCTTTATCATCGTCACGCACGATCTTGCGCTGGCCGGCAAGGCCGAGCGCATCCTCCGGCTGGAGGACGGACGTCTGTCTTAAGAGCCGCGATCGCCGCGGTCGACTACCTGGAGTGGCGACTTTAGCGGTGCCTCGGCTGGTTATAAAAAATTTTGAGTTTTCCCAGTTATTGACGCGCGCAAGCCGCCGCTTTTTGGTTTAATGCTCGCGAATTAATTCCAGAAAAGAAGGGATGGATACTTGAACCACACGAAATTGATGCGCGCGCTGCGCATGCCGTTCGCAGTGCTCGCTGCAGCGTTGCCGTTGGCAGTGATTGCCGCGCCCCCGGATGAAATCAAGTCGCTCATGGAAGCCGGCAAGCCCGCCGAAGCGTACGCGCTCGGCAAGCAGTCGCCGGACTCACTCGGCGACCCGGCCTTCGACTTTTACTTCGGCGTCGCCGCCATCGAGACCGGCCATTCGGGCGAAGGGGTTCTTGCCCTCGAGCGCTACATCCTGCAATTCCCGGACAACGTTTCGGCGCGCCTGCAGCTCGCCCGTGGCTATTTCGCGCTGAACGAGGATGCGCGAGCCCGGGAAGAGTTCGAGGCCCTGCGCAAGCTCGACCCGCCGCCGGCCGTCGTCAGCACGATCGATCGTTACCTGGACGCCGTTCGGCTGCGCGAGACCCGCTACACCACCAGCACGGGCCTTTATATCGAAGCCGGCATCGGCCACGACAGTAACGTCAACAGCGGCGTGGCGAGCTCGAACGTCACGCTGCAGAACCTCGGCCCGGTCGTGGTCGGGCCAGGCGGCCTCAAAATCAGCGACACCTTCACCACCATTGGCGCCGGCGGCTACATCAGCCATCCGATCCGGCCTGGCATTGCCCTCTTCGCAAATGCCATCGGCGAACTGAAGAACAACATCAAGGATGCCAACGCCCAGTACGACCTCGGCAGCTACGCCATTGGCGGCGGCGTTTCCGTCCTGCGCGAGAAAAACCTGTTCCGTTTCGGCCTGAACGACGGCCTGATCACCATCGGCACCGCGCGCTATCGCAGCTCGTTAGGCGGGTCGTTCGAATGGCAGCACCAACTCGACGAGATCCAGTCGTTCAGCTTGGGCGCCCAGTACGCGCGGCTCGAATACACCGGCACCAATGCCGCGCGGGACGCCGACTTCACCGGGGTGACGGCGGGTTACCGGCGCCTGTTCCCGCATGCGTGGCAGCCGACCGTCACGGTTGCGCTAAACGCCGGCCAGGAAAAGACGCTCGATGCCACGCGCAACGACCTGGGGCGGCGTTTGTATGGCGGACGGGCGGGCGTCAACTTCACGCCGGGCGCGAAGTGGGGCGTTTCGGCCGGGGCATCGTTCCAGAACAGCAACTATTCGGGCGCCGATGCAATCCTCGGCGTGACCCGCGAGGACCGCTATGCGGCGCTCGATGCGGCCGTGAGTTACCTGTTTTCGCGCAATGTCTCCTTCCGTGCCGAGGCAATGCTCGCCAAGAACCGTTCGAACGTGGAGCTGTACGCCTTCCCGCGTGAAACCATCGCACTCAAGGTTCGCTATGAATTCAAATAATCGCATCAAGGTTTCGCTTGCCCGACTGCTGATCTCAGCCTCGTTGCTGGTTCCCCCGCTGGCCGCAGCGCAGGAGGCCGCCGGCCGGGTGCTCGTTGCCGTCGGCAGCGTTACGGTCGTCCGCGGCGCGGAGCGGATCGCCGCCCAGCGCGGCACCGAAGTGCGGACCGGCGACACGATCCAGGTCGGGGCGCAGTCGAATACGCAGGTACGCCTCACGGACGACTCGATCATCTCGCTGCGCCCGGACACGACTTTCCGGCTGACCGAATACGCGTTCGCCGGCAAGAAGCCCGAAGAGCAGCGCGCCTTCTACAACCTGGTTGCGGGCGGCGTGCGCACGGTTACCGGCGCAATCGGCAAGCTGCGCCAGGACAACTACGGCATGAAGACCGAGACGGCGACGATCGGCATCCGCGGGACGCACTTCAGCCTCGTCGAGTGCAACAACAGTTGCCGCAACCCGGACGGCTCGGCTGCGCCCAACGGTACCTACGGCGGCGTCACCGATGGCCGCATTGCAGTCAGCAACCAGGCTGGCGTTACGGTGTTCGGCTCCGACCAGTTCTTCCAGGTCGCCAGCGCCACGTCGGCGCCGCAGCAGTTAATCGCGCCGCCGCAGTTCCTGCGCGACACGCTCGAAGGCCGCGCGCGCAACCAGCGCCCGGCTGGCTCGCCGCCCTCAGGGGGCGCGACTACAACGACACAGGCTTCCTCCAGCACACAGGTCGCTTCGGCCGGTTCGGATCTTTCCGGCGTCCTCGCGCCGACCGGGGCCGGGGCAGGGACGTCCGACTCTGGGCTCGCCGCTTCCGTCACCACGACTACCGCGCCGGTGGTGCTCTCGACCAACGTTTTCCAGGCGACGACCGAAGCTTCGACCACCGGCCCGGCGGCGGTGCTCCAGCCAAGCAGCACCGGCACGGTGTTCTACCGGGTGCAGGGGCCGTTCAACATTCCGATCAGCTGCAGTTCACCGCCTTGCAGCACGCTGGTCGCCGGCGACGTTACGCTGGCTGTCAACCTGAGCCTGCAGCGCGCTGCGCTCGCGGCAAACCTGCAGGCCGCGGATGGTGGAAGAGCCAACCTCGGATCGCCTTCCGCGGCTTCGGGATTCCCGATCAGCATCAGCAACGGGCAGGTCACCTTCAGCGGCACGTTCAAGCTCTCCGATTTCCC
>JANXRZ010000184.1 GCA_025352885.1 Pseudomonadota bacterium
CCGCGGCGAGTACACCTCGTGGGCGCAGGCCATCCAGCGCTTCTGGCAGGCCGCCGGCATCAAGGTCACGCTTGAAGGCGCCGAGCGTCCCGTCGTGCTGAAGAAGGTGTATGCCGACTACGATTTCGACGCCACGCTGCAGAACTACTCGACCTCGGGCGATCCTGCGCTCGGCATTGCGCGGGCGTTCCATTCCTCGTACATCAAGCAGGGCACGAATTTCAACAACGCGAGCGGCTACTCCAACCCGCAGGTCGACGAGCTGCTCGACAAAGGCCGGGATGCGCCGGATCAAGCGGGGCGCGCCAAGTTCTATTTCCAGGTGCAGGAGATCCTCGCGCGCGACGTCCCGACGCTCAACGTGCATCAGCAGGCGCAGATGGGCGCGGCCGCCGAGAACCTGCGCGGCATGTGGCAGGCTGCGGCGTACCAGTGGTGGAACCGGGCCTGGCTCAGGAAATGAGCGGCCCCAGCGCCTCGACGCGGACCCTCACCGAGTCGCTCGCCGATTACTGGTCGGCTGCGAGCTTCGAAGACCTGCCACCCGAAACCGTGCGCCTAGCCAAGCGCTTCCTGCTCGACACGCTCGCGGCGGGCATTGCGGGCGCGAAGACCGAGGTAGTCGATGCCGCACTCGCCGCCGCGCAAAGCGCCGTCGAGGCCACCTCCGGAACGGCGACGCTCTGGGGACGCACGGAGACGCTGCCCGCGCCGATGGCGGCGATGGTCAACGGCACGGCGGCGCATGCGCTCGAGCTCGATGACTTCGGCGGATGCGGCCACTCGGGCGCGGTCGTCACGCCCGCCCTCTGCGCGCTTGCAGGACGTCTTTCATTCAGCGGCAAGGACGCGATTACCGCGCTTGTCGCCGGCTACGACCTCGCGGCGCGCACGCTCGAAGGCGCCGGCGGTTACCGGCCAGTCAACGACCTCGGGTGGCACTCGACCGGCATCTGCGGCAGCTTCGGGGCGGCCGCGGCCAGCGCAAAGTTGCTCAAGCTCGACCGCGAGCGCTTCGCCGATGCGCTCGGCGTCGCGGGCACCTTCACGGGCGGCATCTGGGCGTTTCTGGCCGACGGGGCGATGACGAAGCGCTTCCATCCGGGCAAGGCCTCGGAGAACGGCTTGACCGCGGCGTTGCTGGCGCAATCGGGCATGACCGGGCCCCGCAAGGTGCTGGAAGCCGAGTGGGGCGGGTTTTACTCGACCTACGCGAAAGGCATCGCCACACCCGAGGCGACGCTTGCCGGCCTCGGAGCCGAATTCCGGATCGACCGCTCGGGCATGAAGCCGTACGCCTGCTGCCGCGGCCTGCATGCCTGCCAGGACGCGCTGCTCGAGTTGATGCCCGAGCTTGGCGTCGATTCAAAAGCCATCGCCGGCATGGTCGTGCATGGCAACGACCAGTACCGCCTGCAGTTCGACCGGCCGCAAGTGGCCAACATGCTGGAGGCACAATTCAGCATCCAGTACGCACTCGCAGTGGGGGCCACGAGCGGGCGCGGCACGCTCGACCAGTTTGCGACCCTGCGCACCGGTGAGCCCGAAGTGCAGCGGCTCATGCGCTCGACGCAGGTGCTCGCCGACCGGACGCTCAAGCCCGGCAAATATCCGCCGCTGGAACTCGTCCTGTCCGATGGACGGCGCATCGAGCGGGAAATGGCCTTCGCCAAGGGCGCGCCCGAACGGCCTTTGTCCGACGAAGAGCTGCACGCAAAGGTCGTGTCGCTGCTCACGCCGGCACTGGGCGCACAAGGGTGCAAGGACCTCATCGAGTGCGTGGCCGGCCTCGAATCGCTCAAGGACTTTCGCGACCTCCTGCGGCTGCTGGTCCCGCCGGCGCGCGGACTGAAGAAGACCGCATAGTGAAGCCAGCCTAGTGGGCCGCTACGTGCTCGCGCGGCTCGCCTGGGCGGGGCCGGTCGTGGTGGCGATCGTGGTGGTGACCTTCCTCATCATCCACATCGTCCCGGGCGACCCGATCCAGGCGCTCGTGGGCGATTTCCCGACGCCGCCCGGGTACGCCGAACAGGTGCGCAAGGACTTTGGCCTGGACCAGCCGCTTTCGACGCAACTCTGGCTTTACCTCGGCAATCTCGCGCAGGGCAACCTCGGCTTTTCGTTTTCCAACCGCCAGCCGGTGCTCGACCTCGTGCTCGACCGCTCGCGCTACACGCTGCTCATCATGCTGCCGGCGCTGACTTTAGCGGCGCTTCTTGGCATCGTCCTGGCATTGGCGGCCGCGCCTCGCGCGGGCGGGCTCGTCGACAGCGGCATCACGGCCCTCAGCGTGACCGGCTTTTCGATCCCGATCTTCTGGCTCGGCCAGATCCTTGTGATCGCCTTTGCCATCCAGCTGCAGTGGCTGCCCGCGCAAGGCATGGTGTCCGCCCGGCAGTCACTCGAAGGCTGGCCGTGGCTGCGCGATGTGCTGTGGCACATGGTGCTTCCGGTATTCAGCATCACGATCTTCTACGTCGCGATCGTGGCGCGCGTGGCACGTGCGAGCGTGCTCGAGGCCTTGTCGCAGGACTTCGTGCTCACGGCCCGCGCCAAGGGACTTTCACGGCGGACGGTACTGTGGCAACACGTACTGCCGAACGCGATGATCCCGGTGGTCACAGTGATCGGCTACAACTTCGGCCATTCGCTCACCGGTGCGATCCTCGTGGAGACGGTGTTCGCGTGGCCGGGCCTGGGCAACCTGTTCATCACCTCGATCGGCAATCGCGATTACCCGGTGCTCCTCGGGATCTTTCTCGTGACGGCGATCGCGGTGGTCATCGCCAACCTCGTTACAGATATCCTTTACGCGGCGCTCGACCCCCGTGTGCGCTCGAGCTATGGCCGCACCTAGGGTCCTGCAGCGGTTCCTTGCCTACCGCGCGGGCGTGGCCTCTGCGCTCTATGTCGGCCTGCTCGCGCTCATCGCGGCCGTCACGTTCGTCCTGACCGGCGTCGACCCGCACCAGATTTCCGACCTCGCGATGTCTGCGCCCTCCACCGAGCACCTGTTCGGCACCGACGAGCTTGGCCGCGACATGCTGCTCGGCATCCTTTACGGCTCGCAGGTCTCGCTTGCCGTCGGCGTAAGCGCAGCCCTGGGCGCCACGCTGCTCGGCGTGCTGCTGGGCGCTGCGGCCGGCTTCTACGGCGGATGGCTCGACCTCGCCGTGATGCGCATCTCCGAGATGTTCCAGGTCGTGCCCAGTTTCATCCTCGCCGCCGTCATCGTGTCGTTGTCGGGCACCGGCCTCACGCAGGTCGTGGCGGTCATCGTCCTGCTCGCCTGGCCGCAGATCGCGCGCATCACCCGAGGAGAGGTGCTGCGCATCAAGCAGCTGGAATTCGTCGATGCGGTGCGCTGCCTGGGGGTGCGCGAGAGCGTGATCCTTGCCACCGAGATCGTGCCGAATGCAATCGCACCCGTGCTCGCGGCGGGCACGCTTGTGGTCGCGCAGGCGATCCTGCTCGAGGCGTCCCTCTCGTTCCTGGGCCTGTCCTCCGCCGACATCGTGAGCTGGGGCCGCATGCTGAACGCCGGCCAGCGCTTTCTCTTCAATGCTTGGTGGATGTCCGTGTTCCCCGGTCTTGCGATCTTCCTGACCGTGCTTGCTTTCAACCTCCTCGGCGATGCGATCGGATCGGCGCTGAACCCGCGCACGGTCACGCACTAAGACATGGCGAACATCCTCGAGATCGAGTCCCTTCGCTTGGCCTACCGCGCGCGCGGGACGGTCGCTTACGCCATGAACGACGTTACGCTGAGCGTGGGCGAAGGAGAGGCGGTCGGCTTGGTAGGCGAATCCGGTTCGGGCAAATCGACCCTTGCGCGTGCGACGCTGGGCCTGCTGCCGCCGAGGATTGCGACGATCGAGTCCGGCACGATCCGCATCGGCGGGCGGGACGTGACCCGCTACACTGAAGACCAGTGGCAGGCCATGCGCGGCAATCCCGTGGCTATGGTCTTCCAGGACCCGCTGAGCTATCTCAATCCCGTCATGCGCGTCGGCAAGCAGGTCGCCGAGAGCGTCAAGCGGCACGCGCCTCGCCTGCCGCTGCAGCAGCGCGTGGGCGAACTGCTTTCGCTCGTGAAGCTGCCGGCGAGCGCGGCCGATGCCTTTCCGCACGAGCTCTCGGGCGGCATGCGCCAGCGCGCGCTCCTTGCCGTCGCGCTCGGTTGCGGGCCGAAGATGCTGGTGGCCGACGAGCCGACCACGGCCCTCGACGTGACGACGCAAGCCGAGATCCTCGCGCTGATCCGTGAGCTGCGCGAGCGCCTGGGCATGGCGCTCCTGCTGATCTCGCACGACCTCGGGATCGTCGCGAGCGCCTGCGAGCGCATCTATGTCATGTATGCCGGGCATGCGGTGGAGTGGGGCGCCACGCGCGACGTCTTCCAGCGCCCGGCGCATCCGTACACCCTTGGCTTGCTGAAAGCCGCTCAGGCGGCACGCAATTCCGAAGGACGCTTCGCAACGATTGCCGGTGATCCGCCGAACCTCTCGGGGCTCTCGCCGGGCTGCCCGTTTACGCCGCGCTGCCCGTTGGTTCGGGAGGAGTGCCCACGCCAGATGCCCTCCGCCGGTCCGGCCAGGAATGCCGGCGCGCAGCAAGTGCGCTGCTGGGCCCACAGGTAGCCGAAAATGGAAGACCCGATCCTCGTCATCGACAATGTCTCGAAGACATTTCGCCGGCCGGGCCAAGCGCCGCTCAAGGCCGTGGACCAGGTCAGCCTTACCGTAGGGCGGGGTGAAACCGTTGCGCTCGTGGGCGAGAGCGGCTCCGGCAAATCAACGCTCGGCCGCATCGCCCTAGGTTTGCTGGCGCCGGACACTGGGCGGGTGCTGCTCGAAGGACGCGACCTGCTCGCACTGCCCTTAGCAGAACGAAGGCAGGCCCGCGTCGCCATGCAGCCGATTTTCCAGGACGCCTCGTCGTCGCTCAATCCCCGGCGGCCGGCGCGCGAGCTCATGGCGCAGGCATTGCAAGGGCAGGTCGAACCGGACCAGGCGGCTGCGCGGTTGCTGGACCGCGTCGGGCTTTCGCCCGGGCGCGATTACCTGCCGCGCTTTGCGCATGAGCTGTCCGGCGGCCAGCGTCAGCGGCTCGCCATCGCGCGGGCACTGGCGATGAACCCCAAGCTCATCATTGCCGACGAACCGCTGTCGGGAGCGGACGTGTCGATCCGCGGGCAGGTGCTCAACCTGTTGCTCGACATCAAGGAAGAGCGCGGCGTGGCGTATTTGATGATCACGCACGACATCTCGATTGCCCGCCACTTTGCCGATCGCGTGGCGGTCATGCAGCGCGGCATCATCGTCGAAGTGGGGCCGGCCGCGCAGGTCCTGACGGCCCCTTCGCATCCGTATACCCGGGAGCTCGTTGCCGCGGTGCCCGTGCTCGAAGGACTGGAGGTTGCGCCTTAATCTCGCGAATTAATTTATGCAGACTCAATGGCAGAGCGCTTCTCCTGCCAATGCGTATTACAGGAACTGTATAAATTAGTGCTTGGCCCTGACCTTCCGTAAACTCTTCACGAGCTCGGCGCCAGCCAGGATGCGGATCTTCTTTTCCGCCGCAAACACCCGGGCGGTGTCCGTGAGTTCGCCCGTGGCGATGTAGATCCCGTCCTGCGCTTCCCGGCTTCGGACCGCCACATCCAGTTCGCGCAGCGGCTCGACCCCGGTCCGCGCGACCTTCCAGCGCTTGCACGAAACGAGCGTCGTCCGGCCGGCTTTCGCGATTTCGAAGTCGGCGCCCGATGCGCCGATCGGCTGGACGGCGTATCCCTCGCCTTGCAGGGAATCGCTGAGCGCCGCCGAAAACTCAGCCCATGAAAGCGACCGCAAGGCTTCCAATGCGCTAGCCGTGCTGCCTTCGCTCGGCGCGCGCATCTGTTGCCAAGCGGTGTAGACCGCGATGACTGCGAAAGGCAGCGCAACGAAGAACGCGTAAATGTTGAATTCCGCCGGCAAGGCAAGGCGGGCGCCGGTGAAAAGCGCCCCGGCAATCCCGCCGCTGATCCACCAGGGGGAGCGCAACAGCACGGCGAAGATCGAGTTCTCGTTCATCTTGAGTTTCATGGGGCGCATCTTGCCTTCTTCTCGACGAATACGCGCGGGTGAAACCGTCTTCGCCCTCCGACC
>JANXRZ010000206.1 GCA_025352885.1 Pseudomonadota bacterium
GGCTGGTCTTCGTCTGCGTGGAGAATTCCAACCGCAGCCAGATGGCGCAGGCTTTCGCGCGCATTCACGGCGGCGATTCCGTGGACGCCTGTAGCGCCGGTTCGCGTCCATCGGGCAAGGTCAATCCCAAGGCCGTCGCCGCGATGCGGGAACTCATATTTCCTTTTGTAACCCGCAAAGCTTGCACCAGACCCTGAGACGTACCGCGGCCGCTCCGCCGACCCCCATCTCAGCGAGCTCTAGAACGTCGAGCATCGCCCCGTCGCGAGGACAACGAGCGACTCGCGATGTGAAGTAAGCTTTTCGCAGCGCGAACGATTCCTCACTCGAAAGGCCTCCCGGCGTTGGTTCCCGTCGGTCGGGCGTGCGCGTATCAGCGACCGGTTCACCGTCGCCGTGCGCTCGGACCAAGTTTCGCCCGCGATGTTTCGCGTCGTATAGAGCGGCATCGGCAAAACGAATCAACTCTTCGAGGCTTGACGCGTGTACAGGAAACGAAGCGACACCGAGGCTCGCAGTAATCTCTAGGCCGCCGGGACGAGACGCTTGCACCTTACTCCGCACTCTCTCGGCCACTGCGATCGCTTCGTGTGGTTCGTGATTGGGTAGGACGACTGTGATTTCTTCGCCGCCGTAGCGATACGCTTCACCCTTCCCTGACACGCAAGCCCGAACGCAGTCAGCGACCTGTCTCAATACCTCATCGCCTTTCGGGTGTCCGTGACCGTCGTTCACGGCTTTGAAGTGGTCGATGTCGAGCATGACGACGCTGAGTGGCATACCACTTGTCTCTGCATTGCCGAACTCGATGGGGAGTGCGCCGTCCAGCATCTCTCTCCGGAGCAGGTTTGTAAGGCCGTCCCTCGCGGCGGCATCTAAGTTGCCAGTCGCGCTGTTCACCGTGATGATTCCGGCGCGCGCCGATGCCTCACGCACTGCCAAATCAACTCTGACGAAAAGGTCATCGCGAAGATGCTGATGCGCTTCACCGAGTCGACCGAGCAACCCGGGCATCGCATTCATTGGCTTCAGCGCCTTGTCCAACTCGTTTTCTAGCTCTTGCCATTGCGCCGCTAGACGTTCCTGCAGGAACTGCTTGATCTCGTCTGGCACTGTTTGTTCCGCCTCAGCGTCACCGGTCGAAAGAATTCGATTTGTGAGGCTCCAAAGGCATTCGCCACGCTCGCGATATGCGCTGATGAATAAGTCCGCAATCTGCGAATGGAACGGCCCGAGGCCGAGCCGGCCTTTGCCTGCGGCGTCGTTGACGAGTTGCCGCAACCCGCGCTTCAACTCTTCGTGTTGGCGCAAGAGCGCGACGTGAAACGCTCGATCGATTAACTCTTTGTCTTTGGCAATCATGGTGCTCTCAAGGCAAGACGAAGGACGTAACTGCCGCAGCACGGATAGCTCTAACCGAAAGTTATCGACAATGCGGTTCACATATGTGTGTGCACACGCATTGCGCTGGACCCGACTAGCCCGACGAACGAGGTTCCCCCCAACAGATCCTTTGCTGGGATTGATCATCTCGCGACGTCGCACAGAATAGTGACATTCTTGTGCTCGGGTCGTTGTCGCTCGATTTCGGACTTGAGCGTGAACACCCCAGCTTCAAACACGGTCACCGTGGCCCGATTCTGCCGCACCGTGTCAGAGTTCTCGGTCGTATGCTCGTAGATCACATCGAAGGTTCGATATGAGAGAGTCATAGGTGTTTCGAGCGCTGGTTAGAGCTATTGAAAGCGTGATCGCAGGGCGATGTGTGCCGCATTAGCCACTTCTCGCACCGAGTCGTGGCGCAACTGGTTCAGCAGTCTGATCGGAGTATTAGAACCTTGCGCGAGTTGTATTCGGACGCTCGGGTCGGGGTGGCGCAGGATGGACTCTCCAACGACCTCGGCATTGGCGATCTGAAGCGAACTCAAATTCGCCGCGATTTCAGCGGCAACTTCGGGGTCCGACGTAATCATGCGGAGAACCAAGGGGTCCATTGCGAATCGCTGGAAGGACGCGTTTGAGACGACTGCACGCCGAACCGACGCGCACGGATCGCTGGCGAGTTCCATCGCTGAATCCGCGGGAAGGCATTCCTCCGTGGCGGCACTGAGTCGCACAGTTGCTGCGGGATGGCCTGACGCAGCGGCAAACAATCCAGCAAACGACGATTCGTTTCCCGGCAGCGCGTCGATCACGCGGTGAAGCTCAGTCGAGCCGAGATCGAAAGCCTGTGTCTCCTCGCCGATAGCGACGACCAACGTGAACGCCAGCTTGTTACTCATTCGGTCCCTCTCAGAAGAAACTGCGCTCTCATGCACACCATCCAGCAAGCTCACGAGTTAATTCGTCGGCTTTCGTTTCGAATGTATCGAGTACATCTTGCAGTTGTGCCGCGCTCAGGGGGTTCGCTGGAATATCGGCTCGCAAGAATAGTTTCTCATGCTCCCAAATGACGCG
>JANXRZ010000274.1 GCA_025352885.1 Pseudomonadota bacterium
GTGATTCAGCTCAAATGGCTGCCAGGCAACATGAGCCGGCCGCATTTCCATCCCAACGACCGTTTCTTCGTGGTGGTGAAGGGCACCTGATGGGTCGGCACGGGAGATAAGTTCGATCCGGAGAGCACGGCGCCGGTGTCGGCGGGCAGCTACGTCGTTCACTACGCGCAGAAGATTCACTACGATGGCGCGAAGGGCGAGGAGTGCATCATCCAGGTCTGGGGCATCGGACCGGCAACGTCCACGCCGGCCGAGAAGAAGTAGTCAGCCGCCGGGTGCGCGGGCAACCAAGCGCTCGGCGAGAAGTTCTGCCGCCTTGCAGGCATCACGGTCCCTTGCCGCCCTGCGCACGCCCCACGCATAAACGAGCGAAAGCGCAAGAAGGCAGAGCACGCCGAGCGTGACGAAGCGGTTCACCATCGTCTCGATCTTCCAGCCGAACTCGTCCACGAGCTTCGAAGGATCCGTGGGGTTGCCGTTCATGGTGCCAAAGGGGATCGCGTCGAAGTCGCTTCGCGCGGCGATCCATGTGGCATACATGTCGACGAAGGCCACGGCGCCGATGACGACGAATCCCCAGCGCAGCGACCCTTTGTAGAGCTGCGTTTCCTTGCCGAAGAAAAAGCTGCCCATGAGCAGCGTCGCCAGGATCATCCCCGCGCCATCCCCGCTGAAAATGACGACCATGTGCGCAGTCTTCAGCTTGAGGCCGAAAGTGAGCACGACCTGCAACAGGATGAGTGCACACGCGGCGCCGATGACGATGCGGTTTTCAGCTTGCCACCCTCGCCATCCCATGTAACCGAGTGCAGCGAGCAACGCCACGGGCGCAATGAAGCCGCGCGTCTCGGGCACGATCGTCAGCCATACGCTCGGGATCGCGGTGAAGCCGCAGAACCACGCCGCCGTTGCATGGCCCAGTTCGTGGACGGGCATTGTCAGGAAGATTCGCTGCAGGGAAGCCATCAACCCGGAAGCATGGAAAACAATCGCAAGGACGAGCGCGGCCGGGATCGCGCCCGCGCAGAATTTCCACTCGAGACTGGCGTCCTCGACGCGGCTTGCAGTCCACGGCGCATCGCCGATGTCGAGCTCGAGATCCAGCACGGGTTCCTGAAAGCGCACCACCGGCTCGGGAGCCGCCACAACCGCGCGCCCATGCGCCTTGATCGCCTCGGCCTTCGCATAAATGGCGCCGCACTTCGGGCAGGTCGGGCCCGTATCGCGAGGCGCGGAACACCAGGGGCAGGTTGCCGACATGTATCCGTCTTATCATTCGATGATGAATCCTGCCATTTTCCGGCACGCCGGCATAGCCGTCCCCTGAGTGAAGATCAGGAACCTCTTCGATCGCATCCGCAGGCGCGTCGCCGGCCAGGAAGTCACGGTCTACCCGTCCTACGGCTATCGCGACCCCGGGGATCCTGCCTGCTGGATCGTGCCGATGCGGGTGTGGGTTCACGACAATCGCGATACGCCGTTCGTCGAGCGCGTGATCCAGGAGTGGGCCGCCGCCCATTTCGAAAAGGACCTGAAGAGAGAGCTGGCGGCCGACGAGAAAGCGCAGTTGCGCGAATGCCTGCAGAACTTCATTGCCGACGACAAGTACAACGAGTCCGTTGCCTTCTCGTTCGAGGACGATCCCGCCGGCACGCAATTCGAGATGAAGCAACGCACGACGCCGAGCGGCGTCATCGAGGAGGCGGTGCGCATACCCGACGCGCTCGTGCAGGCGTGCTATGCGCGGCAGAAAGACACCGACCGTTGGCTGGCGATCCAGGCCCGGACCGGGGACGGCAACGGGCAAGGCGTCGGCGCACTGCGTTTTCTCGAGCCCGTGGGCCTCTGCGTGATTTCCGACATCGACGACACGATCAAGGTCACGCGCGTGCCGGCCGGCAAGAAGACGGTGCTGCGCAATACGTTCCTGAGGAAATTCGAGCCGGCGCCGGGGATGCTCGCGCGATTCAAAGCCATCGAGTCTTCCGAAGGCGCCGACGTGTGCTTCCACTATGTATCAGGCAGCCCGTGGCAGATGTACGGCGTCCTCAGCCGCTTCCTTTTCGGCGAGACCGGATTCCCCCCGGGAACGATCCACATGAAGGCGCTTCGCCTGAACCTCGTCGAACGGGGCTCGATCGGCAACCTGCTGTCGTTCGCCGTGGGCGGCGACCTTGCGACGCTCGAGCAGAAGGTGAGGCAGATCACCGACCTCATGCTCCACCTGCCGAAGCGGCGCTTCATCCTGGTGGGCGATTCCGGTGAAAGGGATCCCGAGGTCTATCGGGCGATTCGCGAGCTGTTCCCCGACCAGGTCAGCGAGATCCTGATCCGGGACGTTCTCGGGCAGAGGCTGCAAGGCATGAAGGTAATCGAAGAGCCCGATGCGTATGTGTCGCTCGACACGTCCGACCTCGTGGCCGAAATGAAGGCGCTCGTCGATAAATCCCGGAGCGCCGGTCCGATTTCCCCGAAACTCTGATCATCTAGAAAAACCCTGCGGCCCTGAGCTAGTCGGCCTTGATGCCGCGGGCCTTGATCACCTTGGCCCAGCGCTCCATCTCTCGCCGGATGTGTGCGTCGAACTGCTCCGGCGTGCCGCCGACGGGGATGAGGCCGGTGGCCAGAATCTTCTCGCGCACGTCCGGCTGCGCGAGCGCCGCATTGATCTCGCGGCTCAGCTTGTTGACGATGTCGTTCGGCACGCCCGCCGGCAGGATCATGCCGAACCACGTATTCACCACGTTGTCCGGGAAGCCCTGCTCGACGAGCGTCGGGATCTCCGGCGCGGCGGCTGCGCGCTCGCGGCTCGACACGGCTATCCCGCGCAGCCGGCCGCCCTTGATGTGCTGGAGCACGGCCTGCAGCGTGTTGCTGCCCGCCGTCAGGCGCCCACCGAGCAGTTCCGTCACCGCCGGCGTGTCGCCTTTGTAGGGCACATGCGTGTAGTTGGCGTTCGCAACGAGGAAGAGGAACTCCATCGACAGGTGCGGTCCGGTACCGTTGCCGGCCGTGCCGATCGTGACTTCGCCGGGCTTTGCCTTGGCCATCGCGATGAGGTCGGCGACCGTCTTGATGGGGGACGCCGCCGGAACGGAGAGGGCGAGCGGCGCATCGACCAGGTGGGCGAGGCCCATCAGGTCCTTGAGCGTGTCGTACGGCATGTTCGGGAAGAGCGATGGATTGGTCGCGTGCGGCACGCCCGTGACGCCGATCGTGTAACCGTCGGGCGGCGACTTGGCGACGAACTCCGAGCCGATCCGCAGGTTCGCGCCCTGCTTGGCTTCCACCACGAAGGGCTGGCCGAATTTCTGCTGGAGCTTTTCGGCGATCGTCCGGCCAATGAAGTCCGTCGGACCGCCGGGTGCGTAGAACATCACCACCTTGACGGGCTTCGTCGGGTAGTCCTGGGCGTAAGCGGCGCCGGAAAGGGCGCCAAGCGCCGACAGGACAATCGCAGAAAGGATGGCGCGCATCGCTACTCCTGTTTCGTTTTTCGGCATATGAACTAGCATGAGAACCGCGTATCCGGCTGTTCTACGAAAACGAATGTTTCACTTTCATCACTCAGGGCGAATCCCCGCGTCGCGCACCACCTTGGCCCACTTCACCGCTTCCTTCTTCTGGAAGTCGGCAAACTCTTCCGGCGTATTCGCAACGACTTCGGCACCGACCGCTTCGAGGCGCGCGCGCACTTCGGGCGGCGTCACGGCGTTGACGATCTCCGCATGAAGGCGGGTCACGATCTCGCGCGGCATGCCCGGTGGCCCGGCAATGCCGAACCACGTGTAAGCGTCGAAGCCGGGCAGCCCAGCTTCGGCGATTGTCGGCACATCGGGCATCGCGCGGGTGCGCTGCGCCGTGGAGGCGCCGAGTACCTTGATGCGGCCGCCCTTGATCTGCGGGATGGAGGTCGGCCCGAGTTCGATCATCATGTCTACCTCGCCACTCATGAGCGCGGCCATGGCGGGCGAACTGCCGCGGTACGTGATCGGCAGGATGAACACCTTGGCCATGCTCTTGAACAGTTCCGGGTTGGTATGTTGCGACGTGCCGTTGCCGGCCGACGCATAGGTGAGCTTGCCGGGATTGGCGCGCGCGTATTCGATCAATTCCTTCACCGAATTTGCTGGAACTTTCGGATTGACGACGAGATAGCTCGGCACGCGGATCACGAGCGACACGGGCGTGAAATCCTTTGCCGGGTCGTAGGCGATGTTCTTCAGCAGGCTCGCGTTCACCGACATGATTCCGGTCGAGCCGACGATCAGCGTGTACCCGTCAGGCGCGGCCTTGGCATTGCGTTCGGCTGCAATCACCCCGCCCGCGCCGGGTACGTTTTCGACCACGGCCGGCTGGCCGAACGCCTTGCTGAAATGCTCGGCGATCACGCGTGCAGTGAAGTCCGCGCTGCCGCCCGGCGGGAAAGGCGCCACGATGCGAATGGGCTTCGAGGGATAAGGCTGCGCGCACGCGACCGTAGCAGCGAACCATAAGGCGAGACCAATGCGGTTCATGTAAACACCTTGCGTAACTCGAACTTCTGCACCTTGCCCGTGCTGTTCCTCGGGAGGGAACTCAGGAAACGGACGTGCTTGGGCTTCTTGTAGCCCGCGATCAGGTCCCGGCAATGGGCAATGATGTCTTCTTCGGTTGCTGACGCCCCCGGGCGCAATTCGATGAACGCCGCGACCGCCTCGCCGTAGATCGCGTCCGGCACGCCGATCACGGCGGCGTCCTGCACCGCCGGATGCTGCTGCAGCACGAGCTCGACTTCCTTCGAATAGATGTTGTATCCGCCGGAGAGCACCATGTCCTTCTTGCGGTCCATGATGTAGTAGTGCCCGTCGGGCGCCCTGCGGGCCATGTCGCCCGTGGCAACCCATCCATCCCGGATCGTCTCGGCGGTCTCCTTGGGCTTGTTGAAGTAGCACCGCATCGTGAGGAAGCGCCCGGGTTCGCCCGTGCGGACCCACATCTCCCCCACTTCGCCTGGCGCAACAGCGTTTCGTTCGGGATCCAGCAGCCGCACCTCCGCACCCGGATTCAGCCTCCCCAGGGAAGTGGGATGCGTGAACTGCTCGTCCGGCCCGAGCAGCGTAAGGCCGCCGACTTCGGTCATCGCAAAGAAGGAATACAGGCGCACGTGCGGCAGTGCCTTGTGGATGCGCTGCTTCACTTCGAGCGGGAAAGCTTCGCCGGTCACGAGCATCACCTGCACGCTGGCGAAATTCTCCGGATGCGACTCGATCTCGGGAAGCAGCATGCGGCCCACGGTGGGAACGATACCGATGACGGTGATGCGCTGGTCCTTCACCAGCTTTGCCGCAGCGGCGGGCTCGAAGCGCGGCATCACGACCAGCGTGCAGCCGTGCAAGATCATGTTCGCCATGCGCGCGAATCCGGTGCGGTGCGCAAGCGGCGTGGTGACGAGCTGGCGGTCCTTGTCCGAAATCCCGTACTGCACGGCGTTGATATAGCCGTTCGGGATGATGGAATTGGCCTGCGTGAGGACGGCGCCTTTCGGCTTGCCGGTGGTGCCCGAGGTGTAGACGATCAGGTTGTCGTCGAAGTCGCTCGGCACGGACGGCGTGCCAGGCGACCCTTTCTCGATCAGGTCGGCGATGGCGTGCTCGCCCTGCTTCGGGAAGCCGGCGGCGATGCGCAGCGCCTCTTTCGCATTGGTTGCGGCCCGCTCGAATACTTCCCTCGTCTCATCCGAGATGAAGACAGCCTTCGGTGCGCTGTCGGCGAGGATGTAAGCGATCTCGCCGGGCGCAAGGCGCGTGTTCACCGGCACCGCGATGCCGCCGGCCTTGGTAATCGCGAGGAAAGCGCGCACGAACTCGACCGTGTTCTGCAGCTGGATGGCCACGCGGTCGCCGATGCCGACACCAAGTGTGCGCAGCGAATTCGCAAGGCGGTCGGTCGTGTCGTTCAACTCGGCAAACGTCAGCCGCTCGTCACCGCAGATGACTGCGTCCTTGTCGGGCGTGTTGCGCGCATACGCCGCAAGGAACGAAGCCAGCTTCATTCGGGCTTGATCCCGGCGTCGCGCAACACCTTCGACCACTTGGTGATGTCGTTCCTGATCTGCGCGCCGAATTCCTCCGGGGTGCTCGGCGTGAGGTCGATGGCGAACTGCGCGAACCTTTCGACGTTCGCGGGCAGGCGGAGGATGCGGTTCATTTCCTGCGAAAGCTTGGAGACGACGGCCGGAGGTGTGCCGGCCGTCGTCACAATGCCGAACCAGACGACCGACTCGTACCCCGGCACGCCGGCCTCGGACACCGTGGGCAGGTCCGGCATCTGCGAGAAGCGCTGCAGGCCGGTGACGGCAAGCGGCTTCAGCTTGCCCGACTTCACATACGGGAAGGTGGACGACCCGGGATCGAAGCTCAGGTGCACCTGGCCGGCAACGATGTCCGCGATGCCCGGCGCGGACCCCTTGTAAGGAATAGCCGTCATGTCGGTCCCGGTCATGATCTTGAACAGTTCGCCTGCCATGTGCGTCGAGCCGCCGTTGCCCGTGGTGGAGAACGTGTACTTGCCGGGATTCGCCTTGAGGAGCGCGATGAGTTCCTTCACGTTGTTCGCGGCAACGGTGGTCGGGTTGATGACGAGGAACATCGGCATCGTCATGCCGAGGGACACCGGCGCGAAGTCTTTCGCCGGGTCGTACTGGATCGATTTCTGCGTGTAGACGTTCATCGCGAGGCTCGTGATGCTGCCCACGTAGAGCGTGTAGCCGTCGGCCGGCGCCTTGGCCACCAGCATCGCGCCGACCATCTGGCTGGCGCCCGGCTTGTTCTCCACGAGAAAAGGCTGGCCCATCGACTCCTGCATCTGCTGGCCGAGCACGCGCGCAAAGAGGTCCGTCACGCCGCCGGGCGGGTACGGCACGATAATTTTCACCGGGCGCGAGGGAAAGGGTTGCGCCGAGGCGAGACCCGCGATTCCCATGAGCAGCGCTACGATCAGGCTCGCAACTTTCATCTCCGTCTCCTTGGTTGGCGTGCCCGGGTCAAAGCCCGAGCATCATCTTGGCAATGATATTGCGCTGGATTTCGTTGGAGCCGCCGTAAATCGTCATCTTGCGCAGATTCAGGAAACGGGGCGCAACCGCCGCCGCAAACGCTTCGGGCCCTTCGAATGCACTTTCGAGAGGCTCCAGGGGCTGCGCCTGCGGGCCGGCGGCCAGCACGAACAGTTCGCTGATCGCCTGGTGAATCTCCGTGCCCTTGATTTTCAGGATCGACACTTCCGCGCCCGGTGGGCGTCCCGTGCGACGCATCTGGTCGAGCATGCGCAGGTTCGTGAGCTCGAGCGCGAGGAGTTCGACCTCGACTCGTGCGATGCGATCCCGGAAGCGGATGTCTTCGATCAGCGGACGGCCATCCTTCACTTGCGTCGAGGCATAGTCCTTGAGCTTGGCCAGCGTGCGCTTGGCGATCCCGATGCGGCCCTGGTTCATGCGCTCGTAGCCGAGCAGGTACTTGGCCACGGTCCAGCCCTTGCCCTCCTGGTGAACGACGTTTTCCACGGGCACGCGCACGCGATCGAAGAACACCTCGTTCACCTCGTGGCTGCCGTCCATGAGGATGAGCGGCCGGATCGTGATGCCCGGCGCCTTCATGTCGATCAGCACGAACGTGATGCCTTCCTGCTGCTTGGGGCTTTCGCTCCCCGTGCGCACGAGGCAGAACATCCAGTCGGCCCACTGCGCGTGCGTTGTCCAGGTCTTCTGGCCGGTGACGATGTAATGATCGCCGTCGCGCCGGGCTTTCGTCTTGAGGGCCGAAAGGTCCGAGCCCGCGCCCGGCTCCGAGTAACCCTGGCACCAGGATTCGCTGCCGTCGTAGATACGGGGAAGGAAGCGCTGCTTCTGCGCCTGCGTTCCGTAATGGATGAGGACGGGCGCGCACATCATGAGGGAGAGCGCCGGCAACTGAGGGGCGCCGGCGTAGCCGCACTCTTCCTCGAAGATGTACCGCTGCACGACATTCCATCCGGTACCGCCCCACTCCACCGGCCAGGCAGGCGCGACCCAGCCCTTGTCGGCAAGGATCTTGTGCCAGCGCTGCGTGTCTTCCTTGGTCATCACCGCAAACGACGCCACCTTCTCTTTGAGGTCGGCAGGCAGCGTCGCATCGAGCCAGGCGCGTACCTCGTCGCGAAAGGTGCGCTCTTCGGGGGAGTAGTTCAGGTCCACGGGTTAGGTCTCATCGGTCAGGCACCCTCGGCAAAATCCTGCCGCAACTGGAATTTCAGTACCTTGCCGGTGCTGTTACGCGGGAGGGTCTCGACGAAACGCACGTGCTTGGGTTTCTTGTAGCCGGCAATCGCCTCCCTGCAGTGCTCGATGACGCGTTCGGCGGTCAGGTGCTGTCCGGGCCGCACTTCAATGAACGCAGCTACCGCCTCGCCGTAGATGGCATCCGGCACGCCGACGACTGCGACGTCCTGCACCTCGGGCACGCCCATGATCGCGGTTTCGACTTCCTTCGAATAGATGTTGTAGCCGCCGGAGAGGACCATGTCCTTCTTGCGATCCACGATGTACAGGTAACCGTCTTCGTCGAAGCGGCCGAGGTCCCCGGTCTTCACCCAGCCGTTCTCGATCGCCTCGGCGGTCGCCTCCGGATTGTTGAAATAGCCGCGCATCGTGAGGTAGCTGCCGGGCGGCCCCGAACGTACGAGGATTTCGCCAGTGTCGCCGGTCGGCACACGCTGGCCGGTGTCATCGACCAGTTTCAATTCGACGCCCGGATTGACGCGCCCGACCGACGCGCCCTTCGTGAGTTGTTCAGAGGGCCCCAGGTTCGTCAACGCGCCGACTTCGGTCATTGCAAAGAAGGAATGCAACTCGGCGTGCGGCAGTGCCGTCATCAGGCGCCGCTTGATTTCGACCGGGAACGATTCGCCGGTGACCACGATCGCGCGCAGCGTCCTGAAGCGCAGGGGCGCCGCCTCGATTTCAGGCAGGAGAAGGCGCCCGACGGTCGGCACCATGCCCATGAGCGTGACGCCCTCATCTTCGATCACCCGCGCGGCCCCCTTGGGGTCGAAGCGTTGCATGACGACCAGGCTCGTGCCCGCGCACACCATGTTCAGGAGGCGCTGGAAAGCCGAGCGATGGGCGAGCGGTGTCGTAGCCAGGACCCGGTCTTCGGTCGTCAGGCGCCAGTACACGCCGTTGATATAAGCGGCGAGCAGCGCGTAATTCGCCTGCGTGATGATGGCGCCCTTGGGCTTGCCGGTCGTGCCCGAGGTGTACGAGATCATGCAGTCGTCGAATTCGGGCGGGATGTCGGGCAGCTCCAGGCCGCCCTCGCGCACTAGCGCGGCAAAGGCGATCTCGCCGTCTGCGGGCTGGTCGACTGAGATGCGCAGCGCCGGCGCCCTTTCCGACCGGTCGAGGAGCGCGCGGGTTTCATTCTCGAAGATCACCGCCTTCGGCCTGGCATCTTCGAGGATGTACGCGGCCTCCGGCGCCGACAGCCGCGGGTTCAGCGTGATCGCAATCGCCCCCGCCTTGACCACCCCCATGAAGGCGACGACGAACTCGGCGCGGTTCGCGAGGAAGATCGCCACCCTGTCGCCGATCGCAATGCCGCGCGAGACAAGGCTGTTGGCAAGCCGCGTCGATTGCTCGTCGACCTGCCCGAAGGTGAGGCGCACTTCGCCGCACGCCACGGCCTCGCGCTGCGGCGTCGCCAGCGCGTGAGCCGCGAGGAAGGCGGCAAGTTTCATGACGGGAGGGTCAGGCGGGCTGGAAGGCCGGGTAATTGATGTCTTCGGACAACTTTTCCCAATACAGCTTCACCGGCATGCCGATCTTCACGTCTTCGGCCTTCACGTTGAAGAGGTTGCAGAGGATGCGCACGCCCTCTTCCAGTTCCACCAGCGCGACGAGATACGGCACGCGGTCTTCGTGACCGGGCCACGCGCTGAACGTATTGGTGTAACTGTAGACCGTGCCTTTGCCGGACACTTCGCGCCATTCGAGGTTGCGCTTGCCGTTGGCCATGCTCACCGGGCGCGGAAAGAACTGCGGCTTGCCGGTGTCCTTGCAATACTGGATTACCAGCTTGCCGTTCTTCGCCGCCTCCCAGAAGGGCCGCGTGTCCATGTACACGTTCGGCCGCGGCAACGGTCGGGGAATTTTCTTTGCTTCCGGCTTGGCCGGGGCTGCTTTAGTCGGTTCGCTCATGATTGCTCCAGGATCAGGACGCCCGAGACGCCCCAGTTGCGGCCGTAGGGAATGACGCCGATGCCGGTCACCATGCAGTTACGCGGGTCGGAGACCTGGCGCGCGCCGGCTTCGCCGAACATTTGCCGGACCCCTTCGACGAGATTCAGGCCGCCGCCCGCGAGGCCGGGCTGGCCCGCCGAGATCTGGCCACCCGAAGTGTTCAGCGGCAAGGTGCCTTTGTAGGAGAGGTCGGTGTTCATCACGAACTCGCACCCTTTGCCCTTGGGACAGAAGCCGATGTCCTCGAGCGTGATGATGAGTGCAATCAGGAAATCGTCGTACGGCATGATCATGCGCACGTCTTTCGGCGTCATGCCCGCCTGCTTGAGCGCCTTCGGCCCGGCCACCGAAAAGCCGGACACCGTGATGTCGGCCAGCGGCTCGGCCCCCTTGAAGTTGGTCATCTCGCCGTAGCCGATCGGGTGGATCATCTTTTTCGCGCCGAGCTTCTTCGCGTTCTCGGTCGAAGTGACGAGCACGCCGTTCGCGCCGTCGCACACCATGACCGAATCGAGCATGCGCAGCGGCTCGGACACATACTTGGAGGCAAGGTAGTCGGCCTCCGTCAGCGGCTTCTGCAGCTTGTCCACTGCATTCGGGTTCATGAGCGCGTGGTTGCGCTGGGTCACGGCCAGCTTGGCCAGCGCGCGATCGTCGAGCCCGTACTGGTGGCGATAGCGCTGGGTGATGAGCCCGAACGCGCCGACCGGGCCACGCAATCCAACCGGATATTGGAATTCGCCGCGCTGCGCGCCCTGCTCCGGATTGCGACCCGACGATTGCGCATCGGCGGCGACGACGAACACCGTCTCGCACAAGCCGTCGCGGATTGCCGCAGCGGCGCGCGCGATCCCGCCGATGCCCGAGGTGCCGCCCAAGCCGTTCAGCTGCATCCAGGAAGGCGACAGCCCGAGCATCTCCGAAACGTATACGCCCCAGAACGGGTTCGACGTTTCGCTCATCGTCTCGGCGATCGACAGGCCGTCGATCATGTTCTTGTCGATGCCAGTCTGGTTCACGATCTGCTCGAGCACCTCGCCCGCGAGGTCGTACGAGCTGCGGCCGCCCTTGAGCGTGACCTTGGTCTCGCCGTAGCCGATGACCGCAATGTCCTTGCGCTTAGCCATGCGATGCCTCGGCTGGTGATTGAAAAGACAGGGGATTCATTGCAACTCCTTGGATTGAACAGGGATCATAACCAGCTTTGGCGCCCTCATCGAAGTCGCGCTGTGAAACATCCCGGCACATTGCGCTGGGGACGCGATTGGCTTAAGTTGCCCGGAACCAAGGAGGCCTCGCCAATGCAATCCACCTCATTCTCGGCAAGCACGTTTCCCGTCCGCGCCGACCTCGTCGAGGCGCAAGAACGCGCCTGGGCCGCGATCGCGTCTTCCGGGACCTGGCTTACTGGCCGCGAACGCGTGGCCGTAGCGGCCGAAATCAGGAACGCTCATTCATGCGAGTACTGCGCGCGCATCAAGGCCGCCTTGTCGCCTTATGCAGCCACCGGCAAGCACGCCAGCCTTGGCGCTCTCGCCGAGCCGCAAGTGGAACTGATCCACCGCGTGGTCAGCGACCCGGGCCGGCTGACCGAGAAGTGGTCCAACTCGCTTGCCCAAGAACTCACCGAGGAAAAGTACGTCGAGACGGTCGGCCTCATCTCGATGGTCATGATCATGGACACCACGCAGCGCGCCCTCGGGCTTCCACTGCGCGCCCTGCCCACGCCAGTCGCGGACGAGCCCACGCGCTATCGCCCGCCCGGCGCGAAAAAGAAAGCCGCCTGGCGCTCGCTTGTCGAGCCGGAAGACGCGGTGGAAGCCGACGGCCCGATGTATCCGAGCCCCAAGGCCGGCTACATCTATCGCGGTCTCTCTCTGGTGCCGCAATCGTTACGCGATTATTGGACGCTGGCCAACTGCCATTACCTGCCTGGTGAATATGTCTATCAGTTCGACAAGTCGATCCGCGCGATCGAACGCCCGCAGGTCGAGATCCTCGCCGCCCGGGTCTCCGCCTTGCACCAGTGCGCTTATTGAACGACGGCTCACGCCTACATGCTCCGTGAGAGCATGCAAATCACCGGCCGCGAGGTGGATGTCCGCGGCGTCACCCAAGGATTCGATTCCGTGGACATTGCCCATGCCGCCGCACTCGTGGAATTCGCCGAAGCCGTGGTAGTGCGGGATGAGCAGAGGGCTGCGAAAGCCCGCGCCGCGTTGCTCACCGCTCTCGGTCCATCCGGACTCGTCGATGCGGCCGCTGTTGTGGGCGCCTTCCACGGGTTCGTGCGCATCGCGGACGCAATCGGCATCCCCTACACCACCGCCGCACGAGGCGCAGATGCGCCGGACTTGCGCGAGAGGGCAGGCGTCAACAGCTTCTACCGCGTGACGGAGACCGCATGAGCGGCGCTTCGTTCGTGGTGTTTGCCAAGCGCGATTGCCCGACCTGCCAACTCGTCGCGCCGGTGCTGCGGTCCCTGGCAAAGGACGGCCGCGGCCTCAAGGTGTACTCGCAGGACGATCCCACCTTCCCGGAAGACCTTCCCGGCGTGATCGACGACCGTGAGCTCGCCGAGTCCTTCAGTCACAACATCGAGATCGTGCCGACGCTGATCCGCTACGAGGGCGGAAAGGAAGTCGCACGCACCGAGGGCTGGAACACGGAAGACTGGCGCCGGGTGACCGGCCTCGAGCGCCTTGGCGAAGGCCTTCCGGCCAATCGCCCGGGCTGCGGCTCAAAGAGCGTGGAGCCGGGCCTCGCCGAATACCTGCAGGTGCGGTTCGGCGATCCGGGATTGCGTGCGCGCAAGATCGAGTTCGGCGACTACGACGACCCGGTCGAGGTCGCGTTCGATCGCGGCTGGAGCGACGGCCTGCCGGTCGTGCCGCCCACCGACGTGCGCGTGATACGCATGCTGCAGGGCACCTCGCGCAAGCCCGGTGAAGTGCTCGGCCTGATCCCGCCGAACCTCGCCGAGTGCACGGTCGAGAAAGCGGCCATCAACGCGGTCATGGCGGGCTGCAAGCCGGAGTACCTGCCCGTGGTGCTCGCTGCGCTCGAGGCGGCGCTCGAGCCGGAATTCACGCTGCACGGGGTGCTGGCAACGACCTACTTTTCAGGGCCGATCGTCATCGTGAACGGGCCGGTCGCGAAACGCATTGGCATGAATTCGGGTATTAACGCGCTGGGCCAGGGGAACCGGGCAAACGCGACAATCGGCCGCGCACTGCAGCTCATTGTGCGCAACGTCGGCGGCGGGCGCCCGGGCGAAGCAGATCGCGCCACGCTCGGCAACCCCGGCAAGTACACGTTCTGCTTTGCCGAGGACGAATCCGATCCGGGCTGGGAGCCGTTGTCGGTGTCCCGCGGATTCAAGCGCGGTCAGTCCACCGTCACGCTCTTCCAGGGCGAAGGCGTGCAGGGCTTCGTCGACCAGAAATCGCGCGCGCCGGAAGATCTTGCACGCTCCCTCGCGATGGGCCTCAACGCCATCGGCCACCCTAAGCTCGCGCAGATGCAGCGCGCGATCCTGGTCCTTTCCCCTGAGCACTACGCGATCTTTGCCGAAGCGGGATGGGACCGTAAGCGAATCGAGGCCGCGGTGCTCGCCGCCACCGAGCGCCCGGGCAAAGACCTGGTCGCAGGCGCGCAAGGCGTCGGCGAAGGATTGCCTCCCGCCTTTGCGGACAAGACCGTGTCCAAGTTTTACGAGGACGGTCTCATGATCGTCCGCGCCGGCGGCCCAGCCGGCCTCTTTTCCGCCATCCTGCCCGGCTGGATCGCCGGGCGGAACCGATTCGAACTGCTTCCCATTACGAAGGAGATCAAGCCATGACCGCACTCAACTGGATGCGCGATCCCACGCCGGAGACTTCGCCGCTCAAGCGCGCGCGCCTCGCGCCGCCGCCGTCGCTCGAGGGCCGCACCGTTGCACTCTTCGACATCGGCAAGACGCGCACGAAAGAATTTCTCGACCGCGTCGAGATGCGCCTGCACGAGCGCAACATCAAGACCATGCGCACGGGCAAGCCCACGAACGCCAAGATCGCCACGCCGGAGATGCTCCAGAAGGTGGCCGATGAAGCCGACGTGGTGCTGATCGCGCTCTCTGACTGAGGCTCCTGCACGTCGTGCAGTCTGCACGACCTCATGAACCTGGATGCCCGCGGCGTCCCCGGCGTCTCGGTCGTCACGACCGGGTTTACGGACGCAGTCGAATCGCAGTCCAAGGCGCTCGGATTCGAGCCTGCGATCGTTTTCGTCCCTCACCCGATCCAGAACCGGACGGCCGAGGAACTCGATCGGATTGCGGACGACGCGATCGAAAAGGCGCTGAAGCTGCTGTCCTCTTAGAGGCGAATTGACTTAAATTGGGCGAATTCGTTTCCAAGCCCAGCGCCGATACTGGCTGGGAAGCCAGTTTGTGTACCGGTATCGATACACTCCAAAGCGTAGCGGCGGCTTACCGGTACGTCCCCGCAGGCGCAATGGGCATGGTCTGCCAGCCGCCCGCGCAGTCCCTCACGTAAGGGTAAAAGCCGTTGGTCGCAGCGCAGAAGTAATACGACTGCTGCCGCGCCGGCGCCGCCTGGTAGGACACCGGCTCGACCTGGGCGCGGTCCACATAGCGGGCAGGCGCATAGGCGTATGCGGGGGGGTAAGGCGCGTAGCCGTAATACGAATACGGTGCGGCGTAATAGGGATAAGGATAGGCGTACGGCGCTCCGGCCCAGTAAGGGGCTGTCACCGCAAGGCCGAGTCCGAGCCCCCAGCCGAAGCCCCAGCCGCCCCGCGCTTGGGCGGACGCTGTAGCCGTCAGCGCCAAGGCGGACGCAGTAACTACAAGCAGTGCTTTGCGAAGGTTCATTTGCGTGCTCCGAAGAGAGATGAACTATTCTAACGCCGCGGTAAAGTGCGCCCCCCGCGATTAATCCCAGGGCCCGGCCTGACTGAGGTGATCCAACATGCTTGCTGCAGCCCAGATCCTTGATGCCCGCATCCTGATCGTCGACGATCAGGCAAACAACATCAAGCTGCTCAAGGTGATATTGAGTAGCGGAGGCTACACCTCGGTCACCTCGACCACCGATCCGCGCGAAGTATGCGAGCTTCACCGGGCAAAAAGATACGACCTGATCCTGCTCGACCTGTTGATGCCAGGAATGTACGGGTTTCAGGTAATCGAAGGCCTCAAGGAGATCGAGGGCGACGGCGACCTTCCGGTTCTCGTGATCAGCGCCCAGCCGGATTACAAGTTGCGCGCGATGCAGGCCGGCGCCAAGGAGTTCATCTCTAAGCCGCTAAACAGCAAGGAGGTGCTTGCCCAGGTTCACGACTTGCTGCAGGCGCGGCTTGCGAAAGCGCAAACCGCTAATGGCGGAAACGGTCCCGAGCAGGCTTTCCAGGAAAGGACGGCCAGTCTCAGGCACAGCGAGGCATTGTTTCGTGAGGTCGCAACGAGCTTTCCCGATGCGCTGTGGGTCCGGGAAGTCAATGGCGACCTGATCCGGTACATCAATCCGGCGTGGGAGGCGATCACAGGCCAGCGCCTGTCGGCCGGCGATCGATCGGAGAAGCTGTTTGCGGTCATCCACCCGGAGGACCTGCCGAGAGTGCGCCGTGAAACGGGGGAGTTGCGCAGTGGAGGCGTCGACCTGGAATGCCGGATCGTCCGGCCGGACGCTACTGTGCGCCGAGTGCACATCCGGACGTTCCTGATCCGGGACTCGAACGGAAAAATAGTCCAAGTCGCCGGCATCGTGCGGGACATTACGGAGCGCAGGCCCGTCCCGGCCGCGGCCTCGTAGCGCGCCCCCCACCCACCAAGCCAAAACAAGGCGCCCTGGCGCCTTGAGGTCCGGCCAGCCTACACGTTGCCGGCGAGGATCAGTTCCCGCAGCCGGCCGCGATCGACCTTGCCTGTTCGGCCCAATGGCAGGTCGGCGCCGAAGTGCCAGACGTCCGGCAGCTTGAATTTCTCTATGCGCTCGGCCGACCAGCTGCGCAGTGCCTCGCCGCTGGGTGCAGTCCCCGGGCGGGGGATGATCAGCGCGTGAATGCGCTCTCCCAGCTGCCCGTCGGGAACACCCGTCACCAGTGCCTCGGCTACCTGTGGATGCCCGAGCAGCATTCGCTCCACTTCCAGCGGCGCTACCTTGTTGCCCCCGCGCGAAATGATCTCCTTGACCCGGCCGACCAGTTCGACGACCTCACCTGCGCGCCGTCGAGCGAGGTCGCCAGTCCGAAAATAGCCCTCGGCAAACGCGGCGCGCGTCAGTTCGTCCGCGTCCAGGTACCCGTTCATCGCGTAGGGCGTGCGAATCTGCAACTCGCCTGATTCACCTTCGGACGCCTGCCTATGCTCATCAACCATGATGCGGAACTCGACCCCGGGCGCAGGACGGCCGATGCACCCCGGGTAAGCGTCGAGATCCTCGCCCTTGAGCACGAAGTCGGAGGTCGCTGTTTCGGTCAGGCCGTAAATATCGACCAGCGTTGCGGTCGGAAATAGAGTGCGTACACGCGCGCAAAGTTGGGCGCCCAGCGACTCGCCCCCGGTCATCAGCAGGCGCAGCGCGGCTCTTTCTGCCTCTCCCCCGCCCGGTTCACGCTCGCCGGGCCCATAACGTCCAAGCGCCACCAAGGCACGCAGCATCGTCGGAACGAAGGCGACGCGTTCGATGGAATGCGTTTCCATCAGCGCAAGCGCCCGCCCGGCATCGAACTTCTCCATGGCGTACAGGGTGCCGCCCTTAACCAGTGTCAGCAGCGAAACCCAGATCCCGAAACTGAAGGTGATCTGCAGCGCGAGAAGGGTGCGCGATTCCGCGCCGAAATGGAGGTAGCTGTCGTTTGCCAGCAGTTTGCCGCCCAGGGCGCGATGCGAAATCACCGCGCCCTTGGGCAATCCAGTGCTGCCGGAGGTGAAGATCACAAACGCCGCGCCTTGCAACAGCGAACGCGGGGGCGGCGCAGGCCGCCCGTTGTTATGCAGTTCGCCGGCGTCCGCGACGAAACGCGCACCCGTGCGTTCGATCAAGGCCGCGAGCACGGCCGGCGGCGAACTCTGGTGCGAGGGCACGGCGACGCAACCGGCGCGCCAGATGCCGAGGAAGGCTGCGAAGTCGGCGCCCCGGTTGCAGACCACCACAACGACGGGCTCGTCGGGCGTGGCGCCTGCGGCGGCAAGTTGATCGGCAAAAGCCTGGGCGCGCGCCGAAAGCGCTGCATAAGTGAGCGATTCACGCCCGTCGTCGATTGCATGGCGCCCGGGGTGCGCCGCGCACGCCGCATCGAGCATGGCGCACAGCGCCCCGGGCACCGGTACTGCGTTCACTTACCGGTCTTGGGGGCGAAGCGCGCGTCGCGCCAGGTCAGCGCGGCACGCAGGCCGTCGCGCCGGGCAAGGTCCATGAACTCGCGCTTGTCCGGTGAACCCTGGCCTTCGATCGCAAGGTCGATGTCGAGCGCGACCTGCAGCGCCTCGTCCATGCCCATGATGCGGTAAGCGCGGTTGATAGCTTGCTTGGTCTGCTGCACGAGCACCGGATCGATGACGGCAATGTGCCGCGCCATGGCCATTGCCGCCGCAAGATCGGTCCCGTTCGGCACCACGCGGTTGACGATGCCAAGGCGCAGGGCCTCCTGCGCCGTGACGTTGTCCAGACCGTTGAAGATGATCTCCTTCGCCTGCTTGGGTCCGGTGATCCACGGCAGCATCATCACGACGATTCCCGCGCCGAACTTGAGCTCCGGCTCCCCGAATATGGCGTCCTCGGCGGCGATGGTGATATCGCAGCACAAGGCCAGCTCGCAGCCACTTGCCAGGCACGCGCCGCGCACGGCGGCGATGGTCGGCTTGGACAGCGACCAGAACCGCGCGACTGGATCGAAGTCGTCGCGCAGTATCTTGCGCCAGACTTCGACACCCTGCGGGCGCGCCTCCATCTGCTCCTTGAGATCGAACCCCGAAGAGAAGGCATTGCCGGCGCCGGTCACTACCAGTACGGCCACCTCGCTGTCGGACTCGACCTCGTCGAGAACCTGCTGGATCTCGCCCAGCATCGTGCGGTTGATGGCATTGACGCGCTCGGGGCGGCTCAGCGTCAGTAAACCGACGCGGCCGGATTTTTCGTATGCGATCGTTGAGTAGGCCACCTGGGATCCCCGATGTATGCGCCGGCCGGTGGCGCGACGACCATGCATTCGATCCTGCATTAAACGCTTTTGCGCGTCAATCAAGGTCATCGTGCGCGATTCGAACGCGCGGCAATCCACTTTTGAAGAGTGGGCTGGTGCAATGCCATCGCTTGGCGGAAGAGAGTGGGAGTCGAACCCACACAGGACCGTCAGACGGCCCACACCGGGTTTGAAGTCCGGCCGCCCCACCGGGAGCGATTCCCTTCCCCTTCCTGCTAACCGTCAAAGTCTATCGCAGGTACGTCCGGGCAGCGTCGGCCGCGCCGATGCCCTCAGCCATTGCGTGAACAAGCAGCCCGCCGTATCCCGATCGCACCGCACCCGCGGCAAAGACGCCGGGCATGGCCGTAAGAAAATCCTTGTCAGTATTGAGAAAGCCGCCCGCATCGCGCGCGATCTGCGCCGACACGAACCCAGTAACCGGCTCGAGGCCGACGTAGGCAAAGAACCCGCTGCAGGCAATCACTTCGCCGCCGGCGAGACGCACGCCGGTGACCTCGTCGGTCCCCAGCACGGCCTCGACAGCCGCCGCCATGCGAACCGCGATATTCGGATGCGCGGACAGCCGCTCGACCAGATGCGCCTGCGCGCGAAACTTTTCGCCCCGATGGATCAGATGCACGGTCTTCGCAAACTCGGCGAGCACAATCGCTTCCTGGAGCGCCGAGTCGCCGCCTCCCACGACCACCACATCCTTGACCTGGTAGAACGGCCCGTCGCAATCGGCGCAATGGGAGACGCCCTTCTCCTCGAGGTCCGCTTCGCCGGGCACGCCCAGGCGCTTGAGCCGCGCGCCGGAAGCAATGACGACTGAGCGCGCGCGGTGACTGCCTGCGTCGCTCTCCACCACCAGGACGTCGCCTTCACGCCCGATCGAAGAAGCTGCGCCCGTAATGTTCTTTGCGCCGAGCTTGGTGGCCTCCATCATCAATCCGGCCGCCACATCGCTGCCGGAGCCGGCGATCTCGCCATCGAGCTCGTTGATGTTGGTGACCAGCCCGCCGAAGAACATGCCCTCGAGCGTGGCAGTCGACAGGCCGCTTTTGAGCGCTTGCCGTGCGGCGGAAAGACCCGTGATGCCCGTGCCGATGACCAGCACATCGAACGGCTCAGCCATGTCGCTTCTCCTCTGCGGCCGGTGCGCCGAGGATGGGCACGAAGTCCTTGGACATGACACGAAGGTCCCCAACACGCCGCGTAATGCCCAGGCGATCGAAGCACTCGAGAATTTCAATGGCGCGCCCCCGGCCGATGTCCGTCCTGTCACGCACCTGCGCAGCGGTGAACTTTCCATCTGGAAGCTTCCGCGCGACGTCGGTCGTGAGAGCCGCAAACGCCGCAAGCGTCCCACGCAGGTAAAAGCGGTTTTCGGTCGCGCGCACGACCTCGCCGGTCTTGGCTTTCCGGTACAGGAAGTCCTTCAGCGCGGGCTCCCGGATCGTCGCTTTCTGCGCAAGCTCCGGGAGCGTCATGCCGCCGAATGCGGCCGCCTCCAGCAACGGCTGGACGGTGCGCCACATTTTTTCGTCGGCCGGGTTCGCCGTGGCAACGTGGCGCGGGGCACGCGCGATCGACCCGGACACTTCGATTTGTTTTTTGTCCGCGAGCTGGCGGAGCAGCGCCGTGAAGACCGGCGCGGTGAGATGCGGCGCGCACTGCTTCCGCAGCGCGGCGACTTCCATTCCGAGCGCCTGCGCGTTGTCCACGTGGAATCTCGCCAGGGCCTTGACGACTTCGGCATTGACGGCTTCAACGACCGCATGCGGCAAAGCGATCCTCGGGTCCTTGCCGATCACGTCGAGCTTTGCGCCCTTGATCAAGTTTCCCAGCCGATCCGCATCGACGTTGAAGATCCGGCCGAACCACTCCAGGTCGATTCCCGCATGCGAGCAGGCTTGCAGGGCTGTGAGCGCGGCCTCCGGCGTAGCGGCCTCGAGCGCCGCCAACTGCGCTTGCCACACCTCGGCGCTTCGCCGCTGGCGCTGCGCGGCCGGATCGATCACCACCCCTCCACCCAGCGTACGCAGCGCCGACTGGTCGCGCAGGATGAACCGGTCGCCGCCCAGCGCGG